>NZ_JBSGJZ010000005.1:0-317259 GCF_053605825.1 Saccharopolyspora sp. NPDC003752
GGCGGTTTCGCGCGAAACCGTCATCGGCACGCGGGGCGAACGACGGTTTCGCGCGAAACCGCCACCTACGCCCCAACCGCACGACGCGGTGCCGGGCTCGCCGGCACCGCGCGGGTTCTGGCGTCAGCCGTTGGCCAGCGCCTGGAGGCGGTCGTAAGCGCCGTTGAACGTGTTCTTGTCCAGTGGCGACGACGTGTACTGCCAGATCGTCCAGATGCCCCAGTTGTAGGGGAGCTGGCCGACGGTGCTCGCGTAGCGGGCGACCCACAGCGGGTTCGTCGAGCTGAAGTCGCCGTCCACGCACTGGTTCCACCAGCTCGTGCTGGTGTAGATGACGGGCCAGCGCCCGGTCCGGGAGTGGTAGGTGTCGCTGAAGTCCTTGATCCAGGCCGTCATCCCGCTCTTGGTCTTGCCGTAGCAGGTGGAGCCGTACGGGTTGTACTCCATGTCCAGCGCGCCCGGCAGCGTCTTGCCGTCCTTGGACCAGCCGCCGCCGTTGTCCACGAAGTAGTTGGCCTGCGCGGCGCCGCTGGAGCGGTCCGGCAGCGCGAAGTGGTACGAGCCGCGGATCATGCCCACGTTGTAGGAGCCGTTGTACTGCTGGGCGAAGTACGGGTTCTTGTAGCCGGTGCCCTCGGTCGCCTTCACGTAGGCGAACCGCATGCCCTGGCCCCACCAGGAGTTCCAGTCCACGTTGCCCTGGTGGCCGCTGACGTCCATGCCGGCCACCGTGGCCAGCGGATCGACGACGGGGGTGAGCAGCGGATCATCGCCGCCGCCCTCGTGCTTGCGGATCTGCGAGCCCATCGGGGTGTCGGTCTCGGTTCCGCTCGGTGGTTCGCCGGTCACCTGCGTGCTCATCGCGCTTTCCCTTCCCGGAAGGGGTGTGCTGGCTTGCGCTGGCGAGCACAGGAGCAGAACGCCTGCGCAGGCAACCGATACTAAGGAGACCAGTGGTAATCGGCGACCACGTCCACTCGGAAGGTTCATCGATACCTCTCGGGGGTGTAGTTGCGGTGCGTCGTCGGGGGACCACGCGTCCTGCCCCGAAAGTGTGGCGAATGGTTTTCCAAAGATGTAGATCCTGTGTTAGTTTTTAACCAGAATGGCTCAATCCGGACACCGCAAGTGAACCGAGTGGTCTCCAGGGTGGAGTTCCGGGCCGCGCACAACCTCTCGGCGGGGCTGTGCGTCGAAAACATCAGATCTATCACGGCAGCCACGCTCTGGCGATCGACTGGTTGCGGACGGTAGTCGCCCGCCGGGTGAGGCCCCCTGTATGGCCTGCTCGAATGAGGTGAGCGCCTACCCCGGGTGCCGTACCTGATGTTCGACCGCTGGACCGGTCCGGTCGTATGCTCCGAACGAACGGCCCAGGCGAGTAGGACGAGTGGAGGGCGCCCCAGGCATGACTGGCTGGACAGCGCCGGTGCCCAGCGCTCACGAGGTGGTCGCCGAGGTGAACCGAGCCGATCGACGACGCTTTGCCGCCTTTTGGGCGCAGGCCATGATGGGCACCAGTTACGTACCGATGACCAGCGCGGAGGTGGAAGGCCGCTTGTACGGCTACACCGACCGGCTGGTCGACGCGCTGCTCGGCGAGCCGTTCGACCCGTCCCCCGCGCGGTCGGTCGGCGTCGACCTGGTCGCCGTGCACTTCACCAGCGCGGAGTCGTTAGGCCGCACGATCGATCTCATCGGCGACGAGATCCTCGACGTCCTGCACCTGGACGACGGTCCGATCTGGCGCGAACGCGTCGCCGCTCTGCAGGGCGCGCTGTGCGCCGGCTTCGTGCAGGCCGCGCGCAAGCGGACGCTGGACGAGCAGGAGGCCATCCGGCAGGCCGTGCTGGACGCGCGCGATGCCGTCGAACAGGCCCTGCGCACCAGCGAAGCCAGGTTCCGCGCGATCTTCGCCGAGGCCGCGATCGGCATCGGGATCGGCGACATGACCGGCCGGATCCTCGAGGTGAACGACTCGCTGGTGCGGATCATGGGCCGGCCCGGCGAGGAACTCCGCCGGATGTTGGTGCAGGACATGATGCACCCGGACGATCCCGACAGCACCTGGCGGCTGTACGAGGAACTGGTCCGCGGCGAACGCGACCAGTTCCGGGTGGAGAAGCGGTTCGTCCGCCCCGACGGCGGCACCGTGTGGACCGAGCTGATCGTCTCCCTGGTCCGCGGCGAGGATGGCCTCCCGCTGTACCAGGTCGCGCTGATCGAGGACGTCACCGACCGTCGGATGCTGCAGGAACGCCTGCGTCACCAGGCGATGCACGATCCGCTGACCGGGCTGCCCAACCGGGCGTTGTTCCTGGAGCGGCTCACCACGATCCTCGAGCAGCACGAACCCGGCGAACGGGTGGCGCTGTGCTACATGGACCTCGACGGGTTCAAGGTCATCAACGACAGCCTCGGCCACCACGTCGGCGACGACCTGCTGCGGGCGGTCGCCGACCGGCTCGCCACCGCGGTGCACGGCGCCGACCGGCTCGTCGCGCGGATGGGCGGCGACGAGTTCGTCATCGTGATCCAGAACTCGTTCGGCACCGACCAGGCCGTCGAGGTCGCCGACACCGTGCTCGACGCGCTGGTCCGGCCGATCCGCATCGGCGGCCACGAGCTGTCCGTGTCGGCCAGCATCGGCATCGTCGAGCGGCCGGTGTCCGGGCAGACCGCGGCCGAGCTGATGCGCGATGCCGACGTGACGCTGTACTGGGCGAAGTCCGAGGGCAAGGGCCGATGGGCGCTGTTCGACCCGGACCGCAACGCCACCGAGGTCGCGCAGTTCCACCTGTCGGCGAAGATGCCCGCCGCGCTGGAGCGCGACGAGTTCTACGTGGACTACCAGCCGCTGATCGGGCTGCGGGACTTCAACGTCGTCGGCGTCGAGGCGCTGGTCCGCTGGGCTCACCCGGAGCTGGGCCGGCTGGGACCGGACCGGTTCATCGGGCTGGCCGAGGAGACCGGGCTGATCGTGCCGCTCGGGCGCTGGGTGCTGCGGCAGGCCTGCCGACAGGCGAAGCAGTGGCAGGACGAATTCGGGGCGGCGGCGCCGTTCGTCAGCGTCAACCTGGCGGTCCGGCAGTCGCGGGACCCGAACCTGGTGTCCGACGTGGCGGAGATCCTGGCCGAGACCGGGCTGGCACCGTCGCGGCTGCAGCTGGAGCTCACCGAGAGCGCGATCATGGGCACCGCCGACGAGCCGCTGGACGCGCTGCGCGCGCTGTCCCGGATGGGCGTGCGGATCGCCATCGACGACTTCGGCACGGGGTACTCGAACCTGGCCTACCTGCGGCACCTCCCGGTGCACGAGCTGAAGATCGCGGGCTCGTTCATGGAGGGCCTGCGGGACGCGGAGCGGGCCGACCCGGTCGATGCGCGCATCGTCGGAACGCTGGTGGACCTGGCGCACGCGCTCGGGCTGACGGTCACGGCCGAAGGTGTGGAGACCCAGGCCCAAGCCCGCCGGATGGCGGACATCGGCTGCGAAACGGGCCAGGGCTACCTCTTCGCCCGCCCGGGATCCCCAGCGGAGATAACGACGTTCATCACCGACCACCTCGGCTGACACCCCACCCGGCCCCGCCACCCCCGGGTTCTGCCGCAATTTCAATGGAAATCGAAGGTCCGATTTCCATTGAAATTGGGGAAGTTGTCCACAACCACCGGCGTGTCGTGCTGCGACACGCCGACGGTCCCCAGTGTGCAGTTTCAATTGAAACTGCACGAGGTGCGGGGCTCAGGTGGTCGTGGCGGGGCCGTTGCGGCGGCTCTTGCGGTCCCGGGTGATGCCGCCGAAGAGGATCGCCGCCGAGTTCACCAGCGCCAGGTGGCTGAACGCCTGCGGGAAGTTGCCGGTGAATCGGCCGTTCGCGCCGTCGTACTCCTCCGCGTACAGGCCCAAGTCGTTGGTCAGGCCCACCAACTCGGCGAACATCCGCTCGGCCTCCGCGCGCCGCCCGCAGTAGGCCAGCGCGTCGACCAGCCAGAACGAGCAGGCCAGGAACGCGCCCTCCCGCCCGGTCAACCCGTCGACCTCGCTGCGCCGGTCACCGGTGCTGTACCGGTCGACCAGCACCCCGTCGTGCTGCAGCTCGCGCTGCACCGCCTCGACGGTGCGCACCACCCGCTCGTCGTCGCCGGGCAGGAACCCGACCGACGGCATCAGCAGCGTGGCCGCGTCCAGCGCCGTCCCGCCGTAGTACTGGGTGAACGCGCCGACCTCCGGGTTCCAGCCCCGATCCAGGACCTCCGCGCGCACCGTGTCGCGGATCGTCCGCCACCGCTGCACCGGCCCCGGCAGCCCGTCCTCCTCCACGGCGCGGACGGCCCGGTCGAATGCCACCCAGACCATCACCCGCGAATGCGTGAAGTGCCGCTCCGGGCCGCGCACCTCCCACAGCCCGCGATCCGGCTGCTGCCAGATCTTCTCCAGGTGCCGCAGCATGCCGCGCTGCAACGCCCAGGTCTCCTCGCTCTCCGGCAGCCCGCGCTCGCGGGCCAGGTGCAGCATGTCCAGCACCTCGCCGTAGACGTCGAGCTGGGTCTGCCGGAAGGCGGCGTTGCCGATCCGCACCGGCCCGGTGCCGCGGTAGCCGGGCAGCCAGTCGGCCTCCCACTCCACCATGTGCCGCTCGCCGTTGACGCCGTACATGATCTGCAGGTCCGCGGGATCGCCGGCGACCGCGCGCACCAGCCAGTCGCGCCACGCCGCGGCCTCCTCGGAGCAGCCGAAGTTCTCCAGCGCCAGCAGGACGAGGGTGGCGTCGCGCAGCCAGCAGTAGCGGTAGTCCCAGTTCCGGTTGCCCGGCAGGGCTTCCGGCAGCGAGCTGGTCGGCGCGGCGATGACGCCGCCGGTCGGCGCGTAGGTCAGCGCCTTGAGGGTGGCCAGCGACCGGTACACGGCGGCCGAGTGCGGCCCGTCGTAGCTGATCTTCCCGGTCCACTCCCGCCAGAAGTCCTCGCTGTCCTGGATTTCCTGCTCCGGATCCATCGGCGCGGGCAGGTCCCGCGCGTCCGGCGACCACTGCATCACCCAGGACAGCCGCTGCCCGGCGCGCACCGTGAGCACCAGCTCGTGCGCCCGCTCGTGATGCGCGCGCTGCGGCAGGACGTCGCCGCGCAGCACCGCGGTGTGCGGGCCGGCGACGGCGAGGATGTATTCGTCCAGCACCGGCTCGGTTTCGCGCACCCGGCGCACCCAGGGCACCGCGTCGCCGTAGGCGAAGCGGACCACCCAGCGGAGCTTGACGTCCACCTCGCCGTCGATGCCTTCGACGATCCGCACCAGGCAGGGCTGGTCGTGCTGGTTCTTCTCGTGCGGCGGCATGCTGTCGATCAACCGGATCGCCCCGCCGTCGGTGCGGAATTCCGTCTCCAGCACCAGGGAGTTGTCCCGGTACCGGCGACGAACCTCGTGCACCGGCGCGGTCGGGGCGATCTGCCAGTGGCCGTCCCGCCCGTCGCCGAGCAGGCGCGCGAAGCACGACGGCGCGTCGAAGCGGGGCAGGCAGAGCCAGTCGATCGAACCGTCCTTGCCGACCAGCGCGGCCGTGCGGAGGTCGGACAGCAGGGCGTAGTCCTCGATGCGTCCTGGTCCTTGATCGCCCGTCACACTGCCGAGGCTAGGCACCTCGCCCGGCTCCGGCCACCGCTCTCAGCCGCGCTTCTCGGCGGCCTCGGTCAGGACGCGGTTCGGGATCACGGCCTGGATCGCGTCGTGCATGTTCAGGCCCAGGTCGAGACCGCCGAGCAGGTCCGGCAGCGCGGACCCGGGGACCCGGCGGAATCCGGGCCAGTCCGCGGGAACCCGGGCGGCCGAGGTGCAGGCCGGCACCAGCTGGCTGCCGTCGGACAGCTCCGCGGTGTAGAGCATCGGGTCGTCCGCGCTCGGCGCGTAGAGCAGCACCTCGCCGTCGAGCACCGCCGCGGGCAGCTCGGACTCCGGCAGCTGGCCGGCGGCGATCCGCACCAGCACGTGTTCCAGCTCGTTAGCCGGTTCCAGCTGGTTCGTCGTCATCTCGGACGGCTGGTACTTGTCGTTGAACTGGAAGTCCTCGTCGATCTCGCCGTCGGCGTCGATGCGGTAGGCGCCCACGATGCCCTCCGGCGGCACCTCCTCGCCTTCGGCGGCGTAGCCGGGATCGGCGATGTACAGCCAGCTGTTGGGGTTCTGCTTGGCGTGCTCCCGCATTTCGGCGCTGATCGGCGGGGCGGAACGGTCGGCGGGCTGGGACATCGGGAGCTCCGTAGGTCTGTTCGGGTCCCGGCGGGAGTGCCGGGGCTCGCCTCCGAGGGTGCCAGCCCCGGCTCAGTACTCGGTGGACGGTCGGAGATGCAGCCGTTCCGAGGTGCCGCCGCGACCGTTCCGGGCGCAGACTGACCTGGGAGGGCGAGGGGGAGGAGGCGGCGATGATCGGCCAGCGGGAAGCGTTGCGGATGTTCGGGTGCGAGGTCTTCGATCCGGAGGGCCAGCGGATCGGCATCGTCGGCCAGTTGTTCATCGACGACGACACCGAGCAGCCCGCTTGGATAACCGTCCAAACTGGACTTTTCGGGACGAACGAGAGCTTCGCGCCGCTGGAGGGCGCGGCCTTCGACGGCGACACGCTCACCATCGCGGTCGACAAGGACGCGGTCCGGCGCGCGCCCCGGGTCAGCCTGCTGCAGGGCGATCTCCCGCTGGAGCAGGAGCGCGCGCTGTACCTCTACTACGGCATGACCTACGGCGTCGCCCCCGACGGCGCCGAGTCGATCGACGAGGTCTCCGAGGTCGAACCCGAGTACGTCGAGGCCGTTCGCCTCCGCCTGCGACGCTGGGTAGCCGCTACGTAAAACGCACAAATCAGGCTTGGGAGAACAAATCGCCGCACCCGCCGGAAATCCCGGCGGGTGCGGTTTTACCTGCTCATTCCCGGTAGTCCTCCCAGAGCTGGGAATTCGTTCACCCCACCGCCCGATTGTGTGGCGACAAATCGCCAACATCACCCGGACGAGTGTTTTCCCTGGTTACGTTCCGCCGTGAACCGCCTTTCGCTCGGCCCCACCCGAGCGAATGAACGTAGGAGGGGACACATGAGGAAGCTGCTTTACGGCACCGGGGCAGGGGTTGCCGCGGCGGCGCTCGTGTTCGCCGGTGCACCGGCAGGCGCGCAGCCGCAGATCGAGTTGGCGCCTCTGGCGCTGCACCCGCAGGCACAGGTGCAGGGCGCGGAGTCGGACGTCTACATCGTCAACCTCAAGGACGGCATCGCCGCGCAGGGCGTCGCCGAAGAGCTCGGCGTTCAGCCGCGCGTCGTCTACAACACCGCGATCAACGGGTTCTCGGCGAAGCTGAGCCCCGAGGCGCTCGAGGCCGTCCGCGCCAGCGGCAAGGTCGAGAACATCTCGCAGAGCTACCGCATCCAGGTCGAGCCGTCGAAGAAGGAAGCCGTCGGCTCGTGGGGCCTGGACCGGATCGACCAGCCGGACCTCCCGCTGGACGACAGCTACGCCCCCAAGGGCACCGGTGAGGGCGTCACCGCCTACATCATCGACACCGGCATCGACCCGTCGCACCCCGACTTCGGCGGGCGCGCCGAGATCGGCTTCGACGCCACCGGTGGCGACGGCTCCGACAAGCACGGCCACGGCACCCACGTCGCCGGCACCATCGGCAGCGACACCTACGGCGTCGCCAAGGGCGCCAAGCTCGTCGGTGTCCGGGTGCTCGACGACCAGGGCAGCGGCACCACCGAGCAGGTCGTGTCCGGCATCGACTGGGTCGCGCAGAACCACTCCGGCCCGTCGGTGGCGAACATGTCGCTGGGCGGCCCGAAGGACCCGGCGCTGGACGAGGCCGCGACCAACCTGGTCAACAGCGGTGTGTTCCTCGCGGTGGCGGCCGGTAATGAAAGTCAGGACGCCGAGAACGTGTCCCCGGCCAGCGCGGAGGGCGTGTTCACCACCGCGGCCTCGGACAACGCCGACGGCTCCGCCTCGTTCACCAACTTCGGCGCCAGTGTCGAGGGCTACGCCCCCGGCGTGGACATCGTGTCGACCGTGCCCGGCGGTGGCACCGAGACGATGAGCGGCACCTCGATGGCCAGCCCGCACGTGGCCGGCGTCGGCGCGCTGTTCCTGCAGGCCAACCCGGACGCGAAGCCCGCGGACGTCATCGCCGGGCTGCAGGGTCAGGCCTCGAAGGGCGTGATCCAGAGCGCCCCGGACGGCACCATCGCCGACCTGCTGCAGATCGGCGACCTCTGATCCGGTAGCAGTGCGACACGCGGGCCCTTCCTGGATCGCCAGGAAGGGCCCGTCCGCGCTTGACGTCGAGCCGCACGGGGGCTTTCCAGCCGAGTGGCCGCCTGGCGTCGATTGCTCCATACGGGGGATCTTGGGATGCGGCCAAAAGGGGTCAATCAAAGGTCGATCCGCTGCATCCGGCGAAAGTCGGTTCCTGCGGTCGTTCCCGGTGGATACGTTGCCAACACGGGGGTGTTTCAGTGTCCGTCGCGGTGCCGATGCCTAATCGGTGCTGCTGGGGGCACATCGAGGAGGGGTGTGCCGTGTTACCCGGATACACCGAGGAGCTGACGCAGTCGCCGACTGCGGTTGACGAGCCGGCAAGGGACACCGCCACGACCGAGCCGCTGACCGAGCGGGCCGTGCGGGCGCAGGTCGCGTCGGTGACGCGCGCCGCCCGGGCCCAGTCGGGCAACGGCGGCGTGCTGCAGGTCGTGCACGGGGCCAAGCGGGTCGGCTGGGCCGCGTACGAGCTGCAGCGCAACGCGACGCAGCTGGTCCAGGGCGTGGCGAAGCCGCCGTACGTGACGACGGGTCCACTGGACTCGCTGGAATCGCGCAAGCTCGCCGAGGGCGTCCAGTACCAAGTGCTCTACGACCGGTCCGCGCTGGCGCGCCCGCCGCAGCTGGACATCACCACCAAGCTGGTCGCGATGGGCGAGCAGGCGCGGGTGATCCACGTGGCGCCGACCAAGCTGATCATGGTGGACAACGAGATCGCGCTGCTGCCGCTGACGGTGAGCGAGACCTCGGTGGAGAGCGCCGTGGTGGTGCGCAGCTCGGCGATGCTGGCGGCGATCGCCAGGATCTTCGAAGACCTGTGGCGCTTCGCGGCGCCGTTCACCGCGGACCAGGACCTGTCGGGGCACGAGCTCCAGCCGACGGAGGAGGAGCGGTGGATCCTGTCGCTGCTCGCCTCCGGCGCCACGGACGACACGATCGGCAGGCTGATGGGCTTCAGCGCGCGCACGGCGCATCGCCGGGTGCGGGAGCTGATCTCGAGGCTGGGCGTGGAAACCCGCTTCCAGGCGGGCATGCAGGCGGTCAAACTCGGCTGGCTCTGAGCCCCTGGTGATCCGCAGTTTCAATTGAAACTGCGGATCATCGGCGTGTCGCACCCCGACACGCCGACGCCTGTGGACAACTTCCGCAATTTCAATGGAAATCGGACCTTCGATTTCCATTGAAATTGCGTGTCTCCGGTCCCCGAGGAGGCCCGTGCCTGGAGCCTGGAGCCCAGGTCCGGGCCCGGGCCCGGGTCCGGACCCGGGAGGCCGGAGTCCGGGGTCGGGTGCCTGGAGGCCAGGGTCGAGTCGGGTGCCTGATGCCTGATGCCTGATGCCTGATGCCTGGTGTCGGGGCCCGGAGCCCGGGTCCGGAGTCTGGAGCCCGGAGTCCAGGTCCGGAGTCGGGGCCCGGGGTCCGGAGTCGGGGGCCCGGGGCCGGGAGTCGGGGGTTTGGGGGTCGGGTGGGTTCGTAGGCTTTGGGGCATGCCCAGTCGCCGTGCCGTTGATCCCGGGGAGATGCGCGATGCCGTGCTGGCCGTTCGGTCTTGGCTGGACGGCGAGGCGGCGCAGCCGGCGCGCGCCGAGCTCGCCGCCGCCGTGCGGTTGAGCCTGCGGACGTTGGAGCAGGTCGCGCCCGGCAACAGCGTCGAGGTCCGGGTGCCGCCGTTCGCGGCCGTGCAGTGCGTCACCGGCCCGCGGCACACCCGTGGCACGCCGCCCAACGTCGTCGAGACCGACCCGCGCACCTGGCTGCTGCTGGCGACCGGGCGGCTCGACTGGGCCGCCGCCCTGGAGCGCGGGGCGCTCACCGCCTCCGGCTCCCGCTCCGACGTTTCGCAGTGGCTTCCGCTGGTCCGGATCGACGAGCCGTGACCGGACCTGCACGTCGCGTCGACTGCCGGTCCGAGGATGAGATGGCGGACACGCATCGGGGCGGAGTTGGGCCGGTTGCCACCTGTTTACACTGAGGTGTAACTCCGGCTTCGTCCTTCAGGGAGTTCTCGGTGGTCACCGACCGGCCCGAACCGGCAAACGCAAGTACCCCAACGGACCTCTCCAGCCTCGAACGCGACATCCCCCGCGAGGAATGCGGCGTCTTCGGCGTCTGGGCACCCGGCGAAGAAGTCGCCAAGCTCAGCTTCTACGGGATCTTCGCCCTCCAGCACCGCGGGCAGGAGGCCGCCGGCATCGCCGTCGGCGACGGCTCGCAGGTGCTCGTCTACAAGGATCTCGGTCTGGTCAGCCAGGTCTTCACCGAACAGACCCTGGCGTCGCTGCGCGGCCACGTCGCCGTCGGGCACGCCCGGTACTCGACGACCGGCGGCGGCAGCTGGGAGAACGCCCAGCCGACCTTCCGCACCACGGCCACCGGCAACGGCCTGGCCCTGGGTCACAACGGGAACCTGGTCAACACCGCCGAGCTGCTGGAACGGGTCGTCGCCGAGGGCGTCGACACCACGGCCAACACGTCCTCGCCGGCCAACGGCTGCGAGCGGGCCACCAGCGACTCCGACCTGGTGACCGGCCTGCTGGCCGCGCTCGCCGTGGACAAGGGTCTCGAACAGGCCGCGATGGAGCTGTTCCCGACGGTCCGCGGCGCGTTCTCGATGGTGTTCTGCGACGAGCAGACGCTCTACGCGGTGCGCGACCCGCAGGGCGTCCGCCCGCTGGTGCTCGGTCGGCTGGAACGCGGCTGGGTGGTGGCCAGCGAGACGGCCGCGCTGGACATCGTCGGCGCGTCGTTCGTCCGCGAGGTCGAGCCCGGCGAGCTGCTCGCCATCGACGGGGACGGGCTGCGCTCCCAGCACTTCGCCAGCCCGAAGCCGAAGGGCTGCATCTTCGAGTACGTCTACCTGGCCCGCCCCGACACCACGATCTCCGGCCGCTCGGTGCACGGCACCCGCGTCGAGATCGGCCGCCGGCTGGCCAAGGAGCACCCGGTCGACGCCGACCTCGTGATCCCGGTGCCCGAGTCCGGCACGCCCGCCGCGATCGGCTACGCGCAGGCCTCCGGCATCCCCTACGGCAACGGCCTGGTGAAGAACTCCTACGTCGGCCGGACCTTCATCCAGCCGTCGCAGACCATCCGCCAGCTCGGCATCCGGCTCAAGCTGAACCCGCTGCGCGAGGTGATCCGCGGCAAGCGGCTGGTCGTGGTGGACGACTCGATCGTCCGCGGCAACACCCAGCGCGCCCTGGTCCGGATGCTCCGCGAGGCCGGCGCGATCGAGGTGCACGTCCGGATCGCTTCGCCGCCGGTGAAGTGGCCGTGCTTCTACGGCATCGACTTCGCCTCCCGCGCCGAACTGGTCGCCAACGGCCTGGACATGGACGGGGTGCGCCGCTCCATCGGCGCGGACAGCCTCGGCCACGTCTCGCTGGACGGGCTCGTCGCCGCCACCGAGCAGCCCCGCACCCGGCTGTGCGCGGCCTGCTTCGACGGCGACTACCCGATCCCGCTGCCGGAGGACGCCCGGATCGGCAAGTACCTGCTGGAGGGCCTCAACCAGGCCGAACGCGGTGTCGCAGGGCCGGCCGAACCGGTGCTGCCGAGCAGCTACGGCGCGGCCGACGCGCTGCAGCGGCCCTGAGAATCGCACCGTTCCCGCACCCGGGTTCGCCATCGGCGCGTAGCGTTGTCCGTGCTACACATGCGCGTCCGGCGAACCGAAACTCGCACCAAGATGTGGAGCCAGTCGTGTCCGAAGACCTGCTCGCAGGGTCTGCCCAGACCGGTAGTCCGAAAGCCACCTACGCCGCCGCGGGCGTGAGCATCGAGGCCGGTGACGAAGCGGTCGAGAAGATGCGCCCGTGGGCGAAGCGCGCGACGCGGCCGGAGGTGATCGGCTCGCTCGGCGGCTTCGCCGGGCTGTTCCAGCTCAAGCTCGACCGCTGGAAGGAGCCGGTGCTGGCCTCCTCCACGGACGGCGTGGGCACCAAGCTGGCCGTCGCGCAGGCCATGGACGTGCACGACACGGTCGGCATCGACCTGGTCGCGATGGTGGTGGACGACTTGGTGGTGTGCGGCGCCGAGCCGCTGTTCCTGCAGGACTACATCGCGGTCGGCAAGGTCGTGCCGGACCGCATCGCCGATCTGGTCAAGGGCATCTCGGAGGGCTGCGTGCAGGCCGGCTGCGCGCTGCTGGGCGGGGAGACCGCCGAACACCCCGGCATGATGGCGCCCGGCGAGTACGACATCTCGGCCACCGGCGTCGGCGTGGTCGAGGCGGACGCGATGCTCGGCCCGGACAAGGTCCGCCCGGGCGACGTGGTGATCGCGATGGGCTCGTCGGGCCTGCACTCCAACGGCTTCTCGCTGGCCCGGCACGTGCTGCTGGACATCGCCAGGATGCCGCTGGAGGGCCACGTCGAGGAGTTCGGCCGGACCCTCGGCGAGGAGCTGCTGGAACCGACCCGGATCTACGCCAAGGACTGCATGGCGCTGGCGGCGGAGGCGGGCGTGCGGACGTTCGCGCACGTCACCGGCGGTGGGCTGGCGCAGAACCTGGCGCGGGTGATCCCGTCGGGGCTGACCGCGGTGCTGGACCGGGGCAGCTGGACGCCGGACCCGGTGTTCCGGCTGATCGCCCAGCGCGGCCGGGTCGAGGCCGACGAGATGGAACGCACCTTCAACATGGGCATCGGCATGGTCGCGGTGGTGACGGCCGAAGACGTGGACCGCGCCCTCGCGGTGCTCACGGCCCGCCACGTGCCGGCCTGGGTCCTCGGCGAGATCGCCAAGCAGCCCACCGTCGAAGGCGCGAACGAAGAAGATCGAGTGCTCCTCCGCGGCAACCACCCGCGCTTCTGAGAAAACCTGTTTCCAGGCTCGTTCCGCATAGCGGTGCTGGTGGCGGAACCTCAGGTGTCTTCTCGCTGTGGGATCCCCGACATCATGAATGCCAATTCACCACGTCGGGGCTGTCCTCGCGAGAAGACACCTGAGAACCCGCGGCGGTGCAAGCTGCGAGGGTGGGCCAAGCGGCTTCGCCGCTTCAAAGATCCAGCTGGCGCCGGGCGCGGTTCGGGTTGTGTCCCGGGCCGCGCCCGAAACATGTGATCGCGGCCGGGAATCCTGATGGGGTCTCGGTCGTTGAACCGATTGCCGGCGTGCGCGTGTGCCCCCGGGCTCCAACTATCGCCTGCTGGGAATACCGTTCGGCTGGAGCCCAGCAGCGCCACCCGCCGAGAGGCGGCCCGCGCGCGCCGGCTTCGTCTTGCCCGCCGGACTCCCGCGCGCGTTCGCCTTCTCGCTCAGGCCTTTTCGGACGGCAGCGCACAGACGTGAGTGGCGTCGCCGGTGAACCCGGCAACGCCACTCGCGGTGCTCCTCCTATGTGGGACTTGCGAACTCGTCAACCCCACCCGCTCCTTGACATCGGGTCAGACGAACGACTCCGACGTACCTCGCCATCGAGCGAACAGCGTTCATCCGCTGTCCCCGTGGAGAAGTGCTTCAACGTCGGTCGTAGTCGTAGTCGTCGTACCCATCGTCGCGCGAGTCATCGCGGTCCTCACGGGACCACTCGCCGGACTCCGAGACGGACAGCTCGCGCTGCAACGCCTCTATGTCCATGGACGGGGAACTGTACTTCAGCTCGCGGGCCACCTTCGTCTGCTTGGCCTTAGCCCGGCCGCGCCCCATGGCTCGACCCCCTCGCACAGGGTTGCGGGGCGGACAGGGGAATGTCGGCCCCGCATGATCTCGACAACTTTTCCTGTAACTACCGTACCGTGTCGAGGCGGTTCAACGCGACGTGGTGCCATGACTGAGTGCCCGTGTCTTGGGTGACGTCCAACTCTCCCCCTCCGAGGGCCCTTCCCGCACCTGTTTTCGCTGCCCGGAGAGCCAGCCGCAGGCGGTCCCGGGGCGCATGACACGATGCTCGCTGTGCCAGAGCCGTTCGTCGCCTACCTGAGGGTGTACGAGCCCCTGTCGGCCTTCGACTCGCCGCTGCGCGAGGAGCTCGAGGCGGCCGTCGCGCAGGGGCCGGTCGACCCGTTCGACGCCGGAGTGCGGGAGCAGGACGTCTGGCTGCGCAGCCAGCTCGCCTCGCCGCCCCGGCTGCTGCCCGGCGAGACCGCCGACGGCGCGGTCGCGGGCGTCGGCGACGTGCTGGTGCTCGATCCGGCGGACGTGCCGAGCGCGCCATCGGCCACGGTGGGGCCGGGCCCGCTGGTCTGCCCGCTGGACCTGCGCGGGCGGGCCGCCGCGGCGCTGGTCGGCTTCCTGGGCGATGCGGAGGTCCCGCTGCGGACCGCGGCGCTGCAGGTGCCCGCGGAGAAGGCCAAGGTGCGCGCCACCGCGGTGGTCAGCGAGCTCGCGGGCGGCGGGGTGCACGTGCTGTCGTCCACCTGGACCGTCCCGCTGCCGTGGTTCGTGCTGATCGATCCGGCGGAGCGTTGCGTGTTCACCGAGCCGGGCCGGCGCCGGGTGTGCTGGCGGGCGGCGATGGCCGACGCGCGGCGCCGGGTCGCCCGGGCGCACTCGATCGGCCGGAAGTCCATCGGCGAGGAAGGGCCGACGCGGATCCTGCGGGAGACCGGCCGCTGGCTGGAGCGCTTCCACCCGCATTCGGCGGTGGAGCTGGACTACGGCGGCCTGGTGCAGCTGATGACGTCCAGCGACCTGGACGCGGACACGTCGGCGGAGGACGTGCACGCGATCGTCGACGCGATGGAAGCCGACGATGCCGAAGACGTCGCGACCCACTACGAGTCCCTGCGGGACTTCTGGGCGGAATTCGCCGCTCGCGAACGCCACAACTGACGACGAACGCACCACGCGCCTCCCTCGCGGGTCCGTGAGTGTTTCGGGGCGCTACAGCACCCCAAAACACTCACGGCCAGCAGTCAGGGGCGGCAGGTGATCTCGCCGTTCAGGACGGCGAACCAGCCGTCTTCGGCGGCGATCCAGGTGTGCCAGGCCGCCGCCAGTTCCTCCAGCTCCTCGCGCGTCGTCAGGCCGTGGGTGAGGGCCTGTTCGGCGAAGGACGACCGGCGGATGCGGTCCGCCCACAGGTTGCCCCACCAGGAGCGCTCTTCGGGCGCTGCGAAGCACCACGCCGACGCCGTGCACGTGATGTCCTCGAAGCCCGCCTCCAGCGCCCAGGTCTTGAGATAACGGCCGCCGTCGGGGAATGCCTGGTTGCTCTGCGCCACCTGCCGGTACAGCTCCAGCCAGCGGTCCAGACCCGGATTGCCCGGCGACCAGCGCATGCCGCCGTAGTCCGCGTCGCGGGCCGCCACGACGCCGCCCGGCTTGCACACGCGCCGCATTTCCCGAAGCGCGGCAGGCGGATCGGTCAGGTGCTGCAGCACCTGGTGGGCGTGCACGACGTCGAAGGAGTCGTCGGCGTAGGGCAGGCGGTAGACGTCGGCGTTGGCGAAGGCGATGTTGTCCAGGCCGCGTTCGGCGGCTCCGGCCCGGGCGATCTCCAGCGGCTCGTCGACGTTGTCGATGCCCAGCACCTCGCCGGGGCCGACCAGGGCGGCGAAGTCCAGCGTGATGGTGCCCGGCCCGCAGCCGATGTCGAGCACGCGGGTGCCCGGCCGCAGGTGCGGGATCAGGTAGGCGGCGGAGTTCTCGGCGGTCCGCCAGCGGTGCGACCGCAGCACGCTCTCGTGGTGTCCGTGGGTGTAGGTGTCAGGCTGTGCACTCATGACATCCATCTCAAAATATGGGAGATCAGTACCAATATGTGAGCGTACTCCGAGGAAAGTCCAGTTGGGAAGAAAAAAACTCGTGAGCGTTCGATCCGGTGAGAACCGGATCGAACGCTCACGAGCTGCGTTCCGATCGTCTACTTAGGACGCCGTTCGGCGGTCAGGGCCGGTCGCGTTCCTCCGCGAGCCGGTCGTCCACGGATGCCGCGCCCTCGCGGTAGCGGCGGGCGATATCCGCGTTCAGCCGGTCCACCACGCCCTGCACCTCCCGGCGGCGCTGGGACACCGAGTCCTCCTCCGCGGTGTAGGCGCCGAGGGCCTGGTCGAGCTTGGCCTCCGACAACGACATCACGTCCGAGAGGTCGACATCGGAGATCAGCGCCTCTACGTGCCTGCGGTGCGCCTCGGCCCGCGACGGCTCGGTCGTCTGGTAGCGGCCGGAACCGGCCGCCGGCCCGACGGCGTTGTCCGACAGGATGTTCACCAGCTGCTCGACGACCGAGGCGGATCCGCCCTCGCGGCGCCGCCGCTGCTCGGCGCGCACGATGTCGATCCGCGCGTGCAGAACCCGGCGCAGGTAGGAGAGATCCGTTTCCTCCTGCGCCGCCTCGTCCCGCAACGCGCGCACCTCGCCGAGCGTGCGCTGTTCGATATCGCTGGTGTAGTCCGGGGCCAGGACCCTGTCGATTCGGCGCCGTCCACCCGGGCGGACTTCGATCACGTGGCCATCCTCCGGCAATTCTGTGCAGTTCGCCAACAGTTCGGGCGATGTTGTTGCAACAACGGTGCTCCCCCGGCGCGTTGGATCACGCGCGGGGTGGTGCCTCCAGGCATACCCGCCTCGTCAACTACCGGCCGCGCAGCCCCTGGGCCGCGATCCGCCCCGGCGGCTCGCCGGTGTCCGGCGGCACCGAGTCCGGATCCACCGCGGCCGCCACCGCGCGATCCTGCTCCGGATCGCCGGCGACCAGTTCACCGTCCACCGGCGCCGACCGCTTGAGCAGCGCCAGCGCCACCGGCCCGAGCTCGTGGTGCTGCACCACGCTGCCCACCCGGCCGACCTTGCGCTCGCCGAGCCACACCGGATCACCGGTCTCCGGCAGGATCTCCGCCGAACCGTCCAGGTGCAGCAGCACCATCCGCCGCGGCGGCTTGCCGACGTTGTGCACCTTGGCGACGGTTTCCTGACCGCGGTAGCAGCCCTTGGCCACGTGCGCCGCCACGTGCACCCAGCCGAGCTCGTGCGGGATCGCGCGCTCGTCGGTGTCCAGCCCGACCCGCGGCCGCAGCGCCTCCACCCGCAGGGCCTCGAAGGCGAGCGTGCCGGAGGGCCGGATGCCCGCGTCGGTCAGCTTCGTCCACCACTCCACCAGCGATGCGCGCGGCACCACGAGGTCGATGGTGGGCAGCGCGCGGAACGGCACGTACCGGCTGAAGCCACCGCCGGGCAGGGATTTCACCTCGTACGGCTTCGACGGCACCGGTGCGAACTGGGCGAGGATGCCGCCCGCGTCCGGGCCGACCGCGGTCAGCACCGCGAACTCCTCGGTGGCGTCCCGAGGCTCCACTTTGGACCAGAAGCGCATGGCGTCGAGGTACTCCAGCAGCGACTGCCTGCCGTCCACGCCCATCGTCGGTAACGCGCTGGTGGCCTGGGCCCCCGCATCGGCGTCCAGGTAGACGACCCCGTCGTGGTGCGCGACGAGCACGTGGCAGTCGACGCGGCCCTGGCTGTCCAGCACCAGCGCCTCGGTGCCCTGCCCGTCCGGCAGCTCCGTCAGGTGCTGCGAGAGCACCAGGTGCAGCCAGCTCAGCCGCTCTTCGCCGGGCACCGCGATGATCTGCCGGTGCGAGCGGTCCACCAGCACGGCGGAGCGGGTCGCCGACCGCTGCTCGGCGAACGGGTCGCCGAAGTGCCAGGGCACACCGGCGTCCACCGCATCGTCCGGCGCGGGCACCGCACCCGGCAGGTCCAACAGGGGTGAGCTCATCGGCGCTCCTCGGCGGCGTCGGCGTTGCGGCAGTTCCGGCAGGTGCCGGACAGGGCCAGGTGGGTGGCGTCCAGGGCGAACCCGAACCGCGCGAGCAGGTCGCGGCACAGGTCGTCCAGCAGCTCCGTCGAGACCTCGTCGATGGTCCCGCAGCGGTGGCACGCCAGGTGGACGTGCTCGTGCTCCTCGACGGAGTAGGTCGGCGCGCCGTGCCCCAGGTGCGTGTGCCGCACCAGGCCCAGCTCCTCCAGCAGGTCCAGGGCGCGGTAGATCGTCGTGATGTTGACCGTCGATGCGGTGCCCTGCACGCGCCGGCAGACCTGCTCCGGCGTCGCGTGCCCGAGCTCGCGCACCGCGTCCAGCACCAGCTGGCGCTGCGGTGTCATCCGCATGCCGCGTTGGTGCAAGGTGCTGCGCAGCGATCCCTGGTCGCTCAATGCCCGCTCCTGTGCTCGGCGCGCTTGAAGTTCCTTCGATCGTAACTCCGCGCCGGAATGCTCGGATCGGCTCGTTGAGCGGGGCGGGTGGTGTTGCCGGCCGCGTGCGCGGGGCGGCCGTTGTCGCCGGCGCGGAGGTTCTAGGCTTCCGGCATGCGCGTACTGGCACTTTTGGACGGGACCCTCGTTGATCCGGAGGCGCCGCTGTTCCGCGCCGACGACCTCGGCGTGATGCGCGGCGACGGCATCTTCGAGACGATCCTGGTCGCGGACCGGAAGCCGAGGGAACTCGGGCCACACCTCGACCGGTTGGAGCGCTCCGCCGGCCTGATGCAGATGCGGCTGCCCGAGCGCGCCGCGTGGGAGCGCGTCGTGCAGGTGGTCATCGACAACTGGCCGTGGGACACCGACCCGCAGATGGCGCTGAAGCTCGTGTGCACCCGCGGCGTCGACGGCGGCGACGGCACCCCCAACGGCTTCGCGATGGGCATGCAGATCGGCCCCGACACGCTGCGCAAGCGCGCCGAGGGCGTCGCGGCGGTGACGCTGGAGCGGGGCTACGCGCCGGACCTGATGGACCGCGCGCCCTGGCTGCTGCTGTCCGCGAAGACCCTGTCGTACGCGGTGAACATGGCCGCGATGCGGGAGGCCGAGTCGCGCGGCGCGGACGAGGTGATCTTCACCGCCACCGACGGCTCGGTGCTGGAGGGGCCGACCTCGACGGTCGTGCTCGCACAGGGCCGCACGCTGCTGACCACGCCGCCCAGCTCGGGCATCCTCAAGGGCACCACCCAGGGCGCGCTGTTCCGCGCCGCGGAGCAGGCGGGCTGGAAGACCGAGGTGGCGAAGTTCCCGGCCTCGGCGCTGTTCGAAAGCGACGGCGTGTGGCTGGCGTCGAGCGTCCGGCTGATGACCCAGGTGCACACCATCGACGGCACCGAGGTCAAGACCGACGCCGACCTGCACGCCGAGATCAACCGCCTCTACGAGTCCAACTACTGATCACCGGCACCGGCGACCGACCGGCGACCGACCGGCCGCAATTTCAATGGAAATCAGACCTTCGATTTCAATGGAAATTGCGGCCGGACGGCGTGTCGCTCCGCGACACGCCGAAGGTTGTGGATGACTCCCGCAAGTTCCATTGAAATTGGACCTTCGATTTCAATGGAAATTGCGGTCCCACGAGGTCGGTCCCGCGAGGTCGGTCCTGCCAGGTCAGCCCATGGTCTTCTGGCCGTCGATCGTCTCGCGGATGATGTCGGCGTGGCCCGCGTGCTGGGCCGTCTCCGCCGCGATGTGCAGGAGCGCCCGGCGCACCGTCCAGCGCTGGCCCTTCTCCTCCTGCCACGGGGCGTCCGGCAGCTGGTGGGAGAGGTCCAGGTCCGGCAGGGTCGCGACGATCTCGTCGGTCCGCTCCGCCACCTCCGCGTACTCCGCCAGCAGCGATTCCAGCGTTTCCCCGTCGGTCGGGTGGAAGGTCGCCGCCTGCTCCGCGAACGCCGCCTCGTCGTAGGCGTCGAACTTGCGGCCGTTGCGGATGAAGTCGGCCCAGCTCCGCTCGACCTCGGTCACGTGCTTGATCAGCCCGCCGAGGCACAATTCGCTCTTGGTCGGCCGCAGGCGGGCCTGTTCGTCGGTGAGGTTCTGCACCGTGTGCCGCAGGAAGCCGCGGTGCGCCCGCAGGAGTTCCAGGATGTCGGCGCGCTCGCCGGTGAGGGTGCTGGTCATGCTCTGCCTGCCTCGGGTTCGTCGGTCAGCTGACCAGAAACGTAGCCCGGGGGTCTGACAAGGAACGGCCGAGCGGGAACCTCAGCCGACGACGCGGTCGAGCTTCGCGGACAGGCGCGGCTGCAGCTCGTGCTCCGAGGTGGCCCGCTCCTCGACGTAGGCCAGCGAGCCTTCGACGACGCCGTAGAGCCGGGTGGCCGCCGTGACGTCTTCGCTGGTCGGTGTGCGCAGGACCGCGTCGGTGCCGAAGTGCCAGGTGGTCTGGCCCTGCGGCTTGCCGAAGAACATCTCGGCGACGCCGGTCTCGTGCAGGATCATCAGCTCGATGGTGTCGTCCGCCTGGGGGCGCAAGAAGCCCACCTCGCGGAACGCGGGCGCGACGACCTTGCCGCCCTCGCCGTCGAGCCGCCACGCGCGGCTCTCGTAGGTCAGGAACGGGCGGCCGTCGTGCGCGATGGTCACCTGCTGGACGAACCAGTACGACTCGTCGAGCGACGGGTGCGACGCCTCGCCCTCGCCGCGCCACACGCCGACCAGCGGCAGCAGTGCGAGGCAGGCGTCGTTCAGCGACGGGCCCATCCGCAGGTTGGCGGTGTCGCCGACGCCGGGCAGGTCGTCGTACTCCGGGACGTTGCGGTCCCGGGTCAGCTTGGCGCGCTCCTCGGCCGCGGCGACCGCGGCGTCGCCGCTGCCGCGCTGTGGTTCGTTCGGCGTAGCAGTCATCGCGTCGAGATTACCGGGAGCCCCGGATCAGTCGCTGTGCAGGCGGTACACCACGTAGCAGGCGAACCAGATGGTGGCCAGCGCGGCGAGCCCGACGAGGGTGACGAGACCGTAGTGCAGGAAGTCGATAAGTTCCACGCGCAAAGGATAACCACCGCGGCGCCCGTCCGGAGTGTGGCGTCGGGCATGATCTGCGGGCGGATACCGCGCCGAACTGCGCTGGGCCGACAGCAGGGGACGGGGATCACATGGACTTCGAGACGTTGCGCGAGCGGGCGCTGGCCTTCCGCGAGGATCTGCTGGCGCGCAAGGACAAGATCGCGCCCGCCGACTTCGGCTGGTACCCGTACGACACGATGGCGAACATCTTCCACCTGGACGCGCTGCTGACCGGCGAGCAGCGCTCGGTGTTCGACCGGATCGCGGGTACCCGCATCGCGGACATCGGCGCGGCCGACGGCGACTTCGGCTTCTTCCTGGAGGCCGAGCTGGGCTGCCAGGTGGACGTGATCGACAACGCGCCGACGAACTTCAACGGACTGCGCGGCGCGCGCCGGCTCGTCGAGGAGCTGGACTCCGGCGTGCAGGTGCACGAGATCGACCTGGACGCGCAGTTCCGGCTGCCCGCCGAGCACTACGGCGCGGTGTTCTTCCTAGGCCTGCTCTACCACCTGAAGAACCCGTACTTCGTGCTGGAGGAGCTGGCCAAGCGCGCCGACCTGTGCTTCGTGTCGACCCGGGTCGCGCAGGTCGCGCCGGACGGCACCCGGATCCAGCAGCTGCCGGTGGCGTACCTGCTGGACCCGGCCGAGGCCAACAACGACGCGACGAACTTCTGGATCTTCAGCGAGACGGGCCTGCGCCGGCTGTTCGACCGCACCGGCTGGGAGGTCGTGGACTTCACGACGGTCGGCTGCCAGGAGGACTCCGACCCGCGTTCCCAGGACCGCGACGAACGGGCCTTCGCCCTGCTCCGGTCCAAGTCCGCCCGCTGACCACAGTGGACGAAAGGGCGCCCCGCACCGAACCGGTGCGGGGCGCCCTTCGCGTGGGGAAGAACTCAGGCGACGGCGATGTCCACCGCGTGCACGCCCGGTCCGCTGGTGGTGACCGCGGTCTGGCCGTTGCCCTCGCGGTGGAGGGCCCGGACCGTCCAGTCGCCCGGGGCGGCGTAGAAGGTGAAGTCACCCTCCGGCGAGGAGACGACCTCCGCTGTGAACTCGCCCGAGGAGTCCAGCAGGCGGACGAAAGCCCCGCCGACCGGCTCGCTGCCGGCCCGCACCTTGCCCGTCACGATGACCTGGTCGGTGTCCTCGGCGACCGCCGTGCCCGACTGCTGCGGCGCTCCGCATCCGCTCATGCTCAACTCTCCTCACCTGGAAAACGAGACCGGGATGGTCAGTTCTTGGCCGCTTCGGCGGGGTTTTCGATCGGGACGCCGACGAGGGAGCCGTACTCGGTCCACGAGCCGTCGTAGTTCTTGACGTTGGCGTTGCCCAGCAGCTCGCGGAGGACGAACCAGGTGTGCGAGGAGCGCTCGCCGATCCGGCAGTAGGCGATGGTGTCCTTCGACGTGTCGAGCCCGGCGTCCTGGTAGATCTCGGTCAGCTCGTCGTCGGACTTGAAGGTGCCGTCCTCGTTCGCGGCCTTGCTCCACGGCACGTTGATCGCCGACGGGATGTGCCCGGCGCGCTGCGCCGACTCCTGCGGCAGGTGCGCCGGGGCCAGCAGCTTGCCCGCGAACTCGTCGGGCGAGCGGACGTCGACCAGGTTCTTGTTGCCGATGGCGTCCACGACCTCGTCGCGGAACGCGCGGATCGAGGTGTCCGGCTCCTGCGCCTTGTAGGTGGTCGCGGCCTTGTTCGGCTCGTCCTTGGTCAGCTCGCGGCCGTCGAGCTCCCACTTCTTGCGGCCGCCGTCGAGCAGCTTGACGTCACCGTGCCCGTACAGCTTGAAGTACCAGTACGCGTACGCGGCGAACCAGTTGTTGTTGCCGCCGTACAGGATCACCGTGTCGTCGTTGCTGATTCCCTTGGCGGACAGCAGCTTCTCGAAGCCCTCGCGGTTGACGAAGTCGCGGCGGACGTGGTCCTGGAGCTCGTTCTTCCAGTCCAGCTTGATGGCGCCCGGGATGTGCCCGCCGTCGTAGGCGGTGGTGTCCTCGTCCACCTCGGCGAACACCACGCCGGCGGTGTTCAGGTTCTGTTCGGCCCACTCGGTGGAAACCAGGACCTCTGCGCGGCTCATCGAGCGACTCCTTCGTTGATCTTCGGTGGTTCAGCGGGTGTCTGATGTGGACGCCCCGACGGGCGCGACGCGCCGGAGCAAGAGGTACATCTGGCAGCCGAGGCAGTAGCCGAACACCGCGTTGAGCAGCGCTGCCACCAGGGCGAACGCGTTCGCGACGAGGCCCAGCGTCGTCCACTCGGCGGCGTAGCCGATGGTGGCCACCAGCGCGAAGGCGAAACCGACCCCCTGGGAGAACCGGACCGGTGCCGGTTCTTCGCGTTCGGCCGGATCGACGGGCGCGAGGCGCGGTTGCACTGCCTGCCGGAACACGTAACCCCACGGGTTGAGCCGCATTCCGAGGAAAGCGCACATCCCGAACAGCACCATCTGTGCGGCGAGCACCCGCCAACTCGCGGTGATCAGCCCGAGCGCGAGGATCGCGCTGGTCATCGCGGCGGTGAAGCGGACGCCACGCGGGTCGAGCGTTGCGGCGGACATGGGGCCTCCTGACTCAGTGGACTTCGACTGCCGAGTCCGTCAGGCGGTTTCGGAGAGCACACCCCAGCCACGCGCGGCCGTGCGATGTGCAAGACGTACTACCGCCCGGTCAGTGCCCGCAACACAGGCTGCTACCCACGCGGCAAAGATCCACCGCGCGCCTCCGGGTCAGCAGTACATGCACGAACCGGAGGTTACCGGCTAGACCGATCGGCGGGAAGGTCGTTCACAGGGTGAGACGCCGTAGTTGGAAGTTCCAGGCTCGTTTTGCGTGGCGGCTCCCCTGCGGGAGTTACGGCCGCCGTCTGGACTGTGGGATCCCCGACTTATGCATGCCCAATACACGGCATCGGGGCTGTCCTCGCCAGACGACGTCTGAGAACCCGCGGCGGTGCAAGTTGCTTAGGTGGGCTAAGCGGCTGCGCCGCTTGCGGCAGCCCTCGCCAGACAGTTTTGGGTTGGGGGGGGGGGGTTGTGGCGGGGGCGGTTTTTGTTTTGGGGTGCCATAGCGCCCCAAAACACTCACGGCCCCGTGACCAGCGTGAACCGTGAAGCTCCAGGCGGGCCGGATGGACCGGCGTCACGCGAGGTGGGGTTGCAGGGCGGTGGCGAGCTCGTCCCGGCGCGGGACTCCTCCGACGCGGAACAGCTCCCGGCCCGCGTCGTCGAGCACGAGCGTCGTCGGGGTGCGGTGCACTCCCAGCGGCGTCGACCACTCCGGGTGATCCGTGAGGTCGACCTCCACGTGGCGCACGCCTTCGGTGCGCCCGACGAAGTCGGACAGCAGGATGCGGGTGTGCCGGCAGGGCGCGCAGAACGTGGTGGACAGCTGCAGCAGCGTCACCTTGGCGTCGGTGTCCGGGGCGTCGGCGAGCTGCTGCCGCAGGCCCTCGGGAAGTTTGTCGAACATGCTCTCCTCGCCGCCGGTCGCCTTGCGCACCTTGCCCTCCCTGGCCCGCCACACCAGGCCGAACACCGCGGCGACGGCGACGGCGATCAGCAGTGCCCAGGTGCCCGCGTTCACCCCGTGGTCACCCCGCCGGCGTTGATGGTGACGTTCTCGGCGATGCCCTCGATGACCAGCGCGCCCCGCTCGACGCGCACGGCGGTCGGCTTGATCTCGAACGGCAGCATCCCCGGGTCGAGGGTGGTGCTGAACTGCTTGAGCACCGACTGCTCGAACAGCTTCGGCAGCTCGATGCGGCCCAGCGCGCTGTTGTTCAGGTCCAGCTTCCGCGGCTCGATCTTCATCTTGTCGTCGACCAGGGACAAGACCGCGATGACCCGCACCTTGTTGTCGGAGCCCGCGATGTTCACGGTGCCGTCCAGCTGGACCACGGCCTTGGTGTCGTCGGTGCCCGCCGCGAGCTGCTCGTCGGCGCTGCTGATGTTGCCGTCGTCGTCGGCCAGCGCGTCCTTGGGGGCCGGCTCGATCGTCAGGTCCTGGATGCCGATCAGCCGCGCGATGTCGGAGGCCTTCAGCTTCACCCGGCCGACGAGCTGGTCGACGGTGATGTGGTCGGCCGTGCCGGAGATCACGTCGGCGGTGGACACCCGCGCGCCGTGCAGGTCGGCCTCGATGCCGACCTCGTTGAGCTGGCCGACCTGCACCGCGTTGGCGGCCAGCTGCACGTCGCGGTAGTTCCCGGCGATGACCTGGGTGAGGAATGGGAACCCGTTGATCCGCACGTCCGGGTTCTCGCGGAGCCGCATCTGCTCGGCGAGCCGCTTCGACACCTGGTACTCGGCGATCGCGGCAGCGCCGAAGTCGGCGCCCACCAGGAGGCCGACGATGATCACGAGGGCGATGGCGAGCTTCTTCACCGAGCGGTCCGTTTCTGGTCGGGGCAGGAGGCCGGTGGCGTTCGGGGGCTAGCGGCCACCACGATCAGGTGGCCCCACTGTATCGGCCGCCCACGCGGCGATGCGGTCCACCAATTCGGCGCTGGTCGAGCTTTCGGCGTGTCGCATGCCAGGGACCAGCCAGAACTCGCCGCCGCCCGCCTCGCTGAGCGCCACCGCGTCGGCCACCGGGAAGTAGTGGTCCTGGTCACCGTGCACGACCAGCAGCGGCACCGGGATGCGCGACGCCAGCTCGATCGGCGAGATCGGCACGTCCGGCCAGGGCGGGGCGAGGCGGACGCCGAGCAGGCGGGCGCTCCAGCGGCCGTGCGGCTGTTCGAGCAGCCAGTGCACCCTGCGCATCGCGGGCGTCTCGCGGACCCACCAGCGCGCCGGGCTGCTCACCGAGATCACCGCGTCCGGCGGCGTGGACAGCGCCGCGTGCCGCAGCACCACCGAGCCGCCCAGCGAGAACCCGACGGTGACCACCTTGCGGCAGCCGAGCTCGCGGAGGCGCTCGACGGCGGCGGCGATGTCCAGCGCCTCGGCGGGCCCGACGGTGGTGCGGCCGCCGGAGCGGCCGTGCCCGCGGAAGTCGACCGCGAGCACCGGGGCGTGGCTCGCCAGCCGTTCCAGCACCCGCCGCACGGCGGGCTTGCGCACGTGGTTGGTGAAGCCGTGGCCGACCACGAAACCGAGGTCCGCAGGCAGGCCCGGACCGGGGTAGAGCAGCCCGCGCAGCGGCGTGCCGTCGGCGGCGGTGAGCGTGATGTGGCGCACCCGACACATGCCCGTAACAAATGGTCGCCCACCGTTCACAAATGTGATGCCGCCGGTTGGACCTGGGTTTTTCCGCCGCATTTCGGTTATTCTCCTTGCCATCCACAGGCAACGACGCCGGGCCGTCCCCCGATTGCGGATGGCCGCTCTCCCACCGGTCGTCGGTGTTTCTCGCCTTGGGACGGAGGCCCCTCTGATGAGCTCCGAACTACTCCTGCTTACCAGTGAATCCGAGTGCGAAGCGGTGCTGCCCGCGCTGGCGCTGCTGCCGCACCGGGTCCGCACCCTGCCCGCCGATCCAGGCGCCATCCTCTCCGGCGGCGCGCACGACGTGATCATCGTCGACGCCCGCAACGACCTGGTCGGCGCGCGCGACCTGTGCCGCCTGCTGGCGGCCGGGGACGTGCCGGTGGTCGCCCTGGTGAACGAGGGCGGGCTGGTCACGATCAGCGCCGAGTGGGGCGTGGACGACATCCTGCTGCCGACCACCGGCCCGGCGGAGATCGACGCCCGCCTGCGGCTGCTGGTGTCGCGGCGCACCAGCGCGGGCTCCGGCGGTGACGGTTCGCTGAGCGTCGGCGACCTGGTGATCGAGGAGGCGACCTACACGGCGCGGCTGAAGGGGCGGGCGCTGGAGCTCACCTACAAGGAGTTCGAGCTGCTCAAGTACCTCGCCCAGCACGCGGGCCGCGTGTTCACCCGGGCCCAGCTGCTGCAGGAGGTGTGGGGCTACGACTTCTTCGGCGGCACCCGCACGGTCGACGTCCACGTGCGGCGGCTGCGCGCGAAGCTCGGCCCGGAGCACGACTCGATGATCGGCACGGTCCGCAACGTGGGCTACAAGTTCGTCCGCCCGAGCCGCGGCGGCTCCGCGCGGGCGGCCGAGCAGGCGCACCCTGAGCTCGAAGCGATCGAGCGCGAGACGGTCGACGCGTACTGATCCACCCGCGAAGGAGCCTCCGGCCGATCCGGCCGGAGGCTCCTTCGCGCATTCCAGGCGATCCCCGGTGGAATTGTTGATCTTCGTCCGGTGCCGGATTCCCGATTCTGCCTAGAATTGGGGTGCCCGATCTTAGGTACGAGCGGAAAATTCCCTTCCGCGTTGCGGAATCATTTGGTGATGATTCACCGTGGCGGGGCGCAATTTCGCGAGAAATTGACGATCGCCGAGTGATGGACAATCAATTCCGCCCGCCCAGGATGACGACGACCACGCGGGGTGATCGAGGTCAGGCGCGGTGGCGCCAGGCCCAGACGGCGGCGCCGAGCGCGAAGCAGGCGAGGCCGCTGAGCACCGATGCCCATGGCAGCGCGAACGCCAGAACCACGCAGCCGACGAGGCCGAGCACGGGGAGCGCGCGCGGGAACCAGCGCTGGTCGCGAGGCAAGGTGAACGCCGAAGCGTTGGCGATCGCGTAGTACACCAGCACGCCGAACGACGAAAAGCCGATCGCACCCCGCAAATCCGTGACGAGCACCAGCACGACGACAGCCGCGACGATCACCAGCTCCGCGCGGTGCGGACTCGCGAAGCGCGGGTGCACCACGGCCAGCGGCGCGGGCAGATCGCGCTCCCGGGCCATCGCCAACGTCGTCCGGCCCACCCCGGCGAGCAGCGCGAGCAGCGAGCCGAGCGCGGCAACCCCGGCGCCAACCACCGCAACCGGCGCCAGCTGCGACAAGCCGCCGGCCCGCACCGCGTCGGCCAGCGGAGCCGACGACGCCGCGAGGCCCGCCGGGCCGAGCGCCACCAGCAGCGAAACCGCCACCACGAAGTACAGGCACACCACGATCCCGAGCGCGACCGGGATCGCGCGCGGGATCGTCCGCCGCGGATCGCGGACCTCCTCGCCGAGCGTCGCGATGCGGGCGTAGCCCGCGAACGCGAAGAACAGCAGCCCGGCGGACTGCAGGACGCCCAGCGGCGCAGGCGGCGGGGACGCCGAGGCGGCAGCCGAGGCACCCCCGAGCCAGATCGCGAGCAGCGTGCACGCGAGCGCCGCGAGCGTGACCGCGAGCAGGATGCGAGCGAGCTTGGCGGTGCGGGTGACGCCGACGTAGTTCACCGCGCCCAGAGCCGCGGCGAACGCCGCGGCGACGGGCTTGGCGGCGGCGGGGGCGAGGTACTCGGCGGCCGTCAGGGCCATCGCCGCGCACGAGGCCGTCTTGCCGAGCACGAAGCCCCAGCCCGCGAGGTAGCCCCAGAACGGGCCGAGCCGTTCGCGGCCGTAGACGTAGGTGCCGCCCGCCGCCGGGTAGCGGGCCGCGAGGACCGCCGAGCTGCTCGCGTTGCAGAACGCGATGATCGCCGCGATGACCAGGCCGATGATCAGGGCCGATCCGGCCGCTGCCGCCGCCGGGGCGAAGGCGCTGAACAGGCCCGCTCCGATCATGGCCGTCAGCCCGATCGTCACCGCGTCCGCGGTGTTCAGGCGTCGGCGGAGCTCGCTCACGTGGTGGTCCTCGCATCTGTCGGCACATCTGCTCCTGAACTCGTCGACCCGTCGGCGGCCTCTCGCCCCGCCCCGCTCGGGCCAGGGACCGGTGCCGGTGCCGGGGCCAGGGACCAGGGCCGGGGCCGGGGTCGTGGCCAGCCACGATTTCAATGGAACTTGCGGATCAACGGCGTGTCGGGGCCCGACACGCCAGGGGATGTGGACAACCCAGGGTGGCTGTGGACAACTTCCGCAATTTCAATGGAAATCGGACCTCTGATTTCCATTGAAATTGCGGACCGGGACCCGGGCTGGGCCCCGGGGCGGAGTGGGTTGGGGCTCCGGCCGGGCCTCGGGGCGAGTGGTGGTGTTCGCCTGGGTTGGCCTTGGGGCGAGGTGGCTTCGGGAAATTAGCGTTCTGCTCGCGTCAACCGCAAGGTTCGTGGGTAACGTCGGTGGCGTGCAGCTGACTTGGCGAAACGGACTGGACAGCAGTGAAGCGGCCGAGGTCATGGCCCTGCTCGACAAGGCCGAGCAGGCCGACGGGGTGGCCCCGGTCGGCGAACACGTGATCTTGCGCCTGAAGGCGCATCGCGACGTCATCCACCAGATCGAGCCGGTGCAGGCCGACGTGCGCTCCGAGCACTTCGTGGTGCGCGACGCCGGGAGCGTCCTCATCGGGTACGCGCACCTGGACACCGAGCACGAGAAGACCGCCGGTCAGCTCGTCGCCGAGCTGGCCGTGCACCCCGACCACCGCCGCAAGGGCGTCGGCACCCGCCTGGTCGAGGCGCTGCTGGACCGCGCCGAGCTCTCCCCGGAACCCGCGCCCGACCTGGGCCGCCTGCGGATCTGGTCGCACGGCGAGCACCCCGGCGCGGTGCGGCTGGCCGAGCGCTTCGGGCTCAGCCGGCCCCGCGAGCTGTGGCGGATGGGCCGGGACCTCGCCACCCCGGAGCTGCCCGAGCCGGAGCTCGCGGAAGGTGTGCGCATCCGCACCTTCCGGGCAGGCCGGGACGAACCCTCCGTGGTCGAGGTCAACCACCGGGCGTTCTCCTGGCACCCCGAACAGGGCGGCATGACCGAGCAGGACCTGCGCGCCAAGGAGCGCGAGGAGTGGTTCGACCCCGCCGGGTTCTTCCTCGCCGTGGACGGCGAGGACCGGCTGCTGGGCTTCCACTGGACCAAGGTCCACCCCGACGGCATGGGCGAGGTCTACGTCGTCGGCGTCGATCCGGCCGCGCAGGGCGGCGGGTTGGGTCGGTCACTCACGGTGGCCGGATTGCGCCACCTCCGCGACACTGGATCCCGTCAGGTGATGCTCTACGTCGAAGGTGACAACGCGCCCGCAATCAAGGTCTACCAGCGGTTGGGATTCGAGAAATGGGACACGGACGTGCAATTTGGGCGCTGATCGATCTTTGCCCTGAGTCACTGGTTCACCTGAGAATCGGGCTGCCAATCCCCCGTTCGACTGTGGGCCTGCTTACTTAGCGTGCCTTGTTCACCTCCCGTTCACTTCGATGGCGAAGGCCGTCCACCCCGACTCCCTAGCGTCCCTGGCGAGCGGCAAAACACGGGCCTGCGCCTGCTCGGCCGCGCAACCGCAGGGTTTCCAACTGGAGGAACGAAGTGAAGATCAAGCGGCACAGCGCTGCGTTCGCCGTTCTCGCCGCGGGCGCGCTCGTGCTCGCCGGCTGCGGGTCGGACCAGAACACCCCGCAGGGTGGCGGCAACCCGGCCCTGGACGGCCTCCAGGTCGAGTGCGGCACCAAGCCGGTCTCCGGTGAGGGCTCCTCCGCGCAGAAGAACGCCATGGACGTCTTCGCCCGTGACTACGGCCTCAAGTGCGCCGGTCAGAAGCTCAACTACACCAAGTCGGGCTCCGGCAAGGGTGTCGCCGCCTTCACCGCCGGCCAGATCGACTTCGGCGGTTCCGACTCGCCGCTGAGCGAGGAGAAGGGCGAGGTCGCCAAGGCCGCCGAGCGCTGCCAGGGCAACCCGGCCTGGAACCTGCCGATGGTGTTCGGCCCGGTCGCCATCTCCTACAACCTGCCCGGCGTCACCGACCTGACCCTCAACGCCGACGTGATCGCCAAGATCTACCAGGGCCAGATCAAGAAGTGGGATGACCCGGCGATCAAGGCGCTGAACCCGAACGCGCAGCTGCCCGCCAAGGACGTCGTGCCGTTCTTCCGCTCGGACGAGTCCGGCACTACCGATAACTTCCAGAAGTACCTGACCACCGCCACCGGCGGCAGCTGGACCGGCAAGGGCAAGCAGTTCCAGGGTGGCCCCGGCATCGGCCAGGGCCGCGACGGCAGCGACCAGGTCGCGCAGTCGGTGAAGGCCACCGAAGGCAGCATCACCTACGTCGAGTGGTCCTTCCCGAAGAACCTCGGCCTGGGCATCGCCAAGATCGACAGCGGCGCCGGCCCGGTCGAGCTGACCACCGCCAACGTCGGCAAGGCCATCGAGGACGCCGAGATCAAGGGCGAGGGCAACGACCTGCGCGTCAACCTCGACTCGATCTACGGCAACAAGGCGCCGGGCGTCTACCCGATCGTGCTGAACACCTACGAGATCGTCTGCTCCAAGGGCTACGACGCGGAGACCGCGAAGTCGGTCAAGGCGTTCCTGACGGTCGCGGCCAACGCCAACCCGGACGAGCTGGAGAAGGCCGGCTACGTGCCGCTGCCGGAGTCCTTCAAGGGCAAGGTCCTGACTGCCGTCAACGCCATCTCGTGAGTAACCCGGGTCGCACATACCCAGGGTGAAACAAGGGTCGAACGGACGAAGTGAGAGGCTGCAAACAGCAGTGACCGACTCGACTAGAGCCGATCAGCGCCCCGCGGACACCGACAACGGTGCGCCGCGGGGCGCTTCGGCGCCCAGTTCCGGACCGGAGGCTCCCATTTCCGCTCCCGAAACCACGGCGGGCACGAAGGTCCGCATCGGCGACCGGGTGTTCTCCACGGTTGCGACCGCCTCCGGCGCGTTCGTCGTCGCGCTCATCGCCGCGATCGGCATCTTCCTGCTGATCCGCGCCGTCCCCGCGCTGCAGGTCGACCAGGTGAACTTCCTGTTCAGCAGGGAGTGGAACACCTCGAACCCGAACGACATGAGCTTCGGCATCATCGACCTGGCCTGGATCACGGTGGCCAGCTCGGTGGTCGCGCTGGTCATCGCGATGCCGATCGCCTGCGGGATCGCGCTGTTCCTCACCCAGTACGCGCCGCGGGCCCTGGCCCGCCCCTTCGCCTACATCGTCGACCTGCTCGCCGCGGTGCCGTCGGTGATCTACGGCCTGTGGGGCTACCTGGTGCTGGGCCCGGTGCTCAAGCCCGTCGCGCTGTGGCTGAACCAGAACCTCGGCTGGATCCCGATCTTCGCGGGCGGCAACGCGCCGACCGACTCCGGCGCGAACGTCTTCACCGCCGGCATCGTGCTGGCCGTGATGATCCTGCCGACCATCACCGGGGTGAGCCGCGAGGTCTTCCAGCGCACCCCGACCATGCACATCGAAGGCGCCCTGGCGCTCGGCGCCACCCAGTGGGAGGTCGTGCGCACGACGGTGTTCCCGTTCGGCCGCAACGGGTTCATCGGCGGGTCGATGCTCGGCCTGGGGCGCGCGCTCGGCGAGACCGTCGCGCTGACGATCATCCTGAGCATGAGCACCGCGCCGCCGAACTACAGCGTCTTCGACGCCGGTGCCACCTTCGCCTCCAAGATCGCGCTCGGCTCCGGGGAGTTCAACAACAACCTGCAGGTTGGCGCCTACATCTCGGCCGGTTTGGTGCTGTTCGTCATCACCTTCGCGGTCAACGCGCTCGCCCGTTGGATCGAGAACTCCAGCGGTAAGGGGAAAGCATGAGGACCGACACCGCTGACGTGGAGCAGCTCGCCACCCCGCCGGCGTTCCAGCGCATCAGCTTCGGGCGGAAGTTCAAGAACAACCTGGCCACCACGCTGTTCGGGGCGGCCTTCGTGGTCGCGGTGGTCCCGCTGCTGTGGGTGCTGTGGACGCTGCTGGAGCGGGGCCTCAAGCCGATGTTCGGCTCCACCTGGTGGACGAACTCGTTCAACGGGCTGCTGCCCAACGACTTCGGCGGCGGCATCAACCACGCCCTGATCGGAACCCTGCTGCAGGGCCTGGTGTGCGCGGTCATCTCGGTGCCGCTGGGCATCATGGTCGGCGTCTACCTGATCGAGTACGGCCGGGAGTCCCGGTTCGCGCGGATCGCGACCTTCATGGTCGACATCCTCAGCGGTCTGCCGTCGATCGTCGCGGGCCTGTTCATCTACGCGCTGTGGATCACCACCTTCGGGTTCAGCCGCAGCGGCTTCGCGGTGGCCCTGTCGCTGGTGCTGCTGATGCTGCCCGTGGTCGTGCGCGTCACCGAGACGATGCTGCTGATCGTGCCGGACGAGCTGCGCGAGGCGTCTTACGCGCTGGGTGTGCCCAAGTGGAAGACGATCTTGCGCATCGTGCTGCCGACCGCGCTGTCCGGCATCCTCACCGGCGTGATGCTCGGCCTCGCGCGCGTGCTCGGCGAGACCGCGCCGCTGCTGATCTTGGTGGGTTACTCGAGCTCGATCAGCTACAACCTCTTCGGAGGTGAGATGGCGTCGCTGCCGCTGGTGATCTACATGGAGCGCAGCACCGGGACGGTGGCCGGTGACTACCGGATGTGGGGCGCCGCGCTGACCCTCGTGCTCGTCATCATGCTGATCAACCTTGTCGCGTCGCTGCTGTCCAAGCTGCTCGCGATCAAGACGAAGTAGGGACCGAAACATGGCCAAGCGTCTCGACATCAAGGACCTGAACCTCTTCTACGGCAAGTTCCACGCCGTGCAGGACGTGACCCTGCAGGTGCCCGCCCGCAGCGTTACCGCGTTCATCGGCCCGTCCGGCTGCGGCAAGTCGACCGTGCTGCGCTCGCTGAACCGGATGCACGAGGTCATCCCGGGCTCTCGGGTCGAGGGCAAGGTGATGCTCGACGGCGAGGACATCTACGCCAACGACGTGGACCCGGTGCAGGTGCGCAAGACCATCGGCATGGTCTTCCAGCGGGCCAACCCGTTCCCGACGATGTCCATCCGGGACAACGTGGTGGCCGGCCTGAAGCTGGCGGGCGAGAAGAACAAGAAGAAGCTCGACGACGTCGCGGAGCGGGCGCTGCGCGGCGCGAACCTGTGGGAAGAGGTCAAGGACCGGCTGAACAAGCCGGGCGGCGGCCTCTCGGGCGGGCAGCAGCAGCGGCTGTGCATCGCGCGAGCGATCGCGGTGCGGCCGGACGTGCTGCTGATGGACGAGCCGTGCTCGGCGCTGGACCCGATCTCGACGCTGGCGATCGAGGACCTGATCTCTCAGCTCAAGCAGGACTACACGATCGTCATCGTCACCCACAACATGCAGCAGGCGGCGCGGGTGAGCGACCAGACGGCGTTCTTCAACCTGCGCGCGGTCGGCGAGCCGGGCCAGCTGGTGGAGATCGACGAGACGGGCAAGATCTTCTCCAACCCGACGCAGAAGGCGACGGAGGACTACATCTCCGGCCGCTTCGGCTGATCACCCCCAGTTTCAATTGAGGTTTTTCCAACCTCGTTCTGCGTGGCGGTGCGGGTAGCGGAACCTCAGAGGCTCCCTGGTCTGTGGGTGCCTTGACTTATGTATGTCCAATACACGGCGTCAGGGCCGTCCTCGCCAGGAAGCGTCTGAGAACCCGCAGCGGTGCCGGCGTCGTAGGTGGGCTATGCGCCTGCGGCGCATGCGACAGCCCATCGACGTGCACCTTTGCGGCCCGCAGCTGCGGGTCGACCAGGATGAAAAACGCTCATTGAAACTGGGCACCGTGCCCGGGTGTCCCAGTTTCAATTGAAACTGGTGTGGGTGTCTGACTCAGGACCCCAGTTTCAATTGAAACTGGGGTCCTGTTGCTTTCGGGGTGCGTCGAGCAGCGTGGTGACCATGGATTGGACCGCGCTCGTGAAGGCGCCGGGGCCGCGGGTCCGCATGTGGCGGATCAGGTCGGCGTCGAAGGTCGCCAGGATCGCGTGGCTCAGGAAGTCCGCGTCCAGGTCCGGGCTCTCCGCCGTGATCAGGTCCGCGATGTGCTGCGCCCAGAAGCGGTAGCTGGGGTCTTCGTGCTTGTGGTCGGCGCAGGCCGCTTCGTGCGCCGACAGGAGCGAGGCGTTCTGCTCGCCGATGCCGGTCAGCTCCACCAGGAACGCCATCAGCCGCTCGCGGGTCGGCGCGCCCGGGCCCAGCGGCGGCGGCCCGCTGGTGACGTTCTCGCGCAGCGCCCGGGAGCGCTCCGCCAGGATTTCCCTGATCAGGCCCGCGCGGCTGCCGAAGCGGCGGAACACCGTGCCCTTGCCGACCCCGGCCTCGGCCGCGACCTCGTCGAGCGAGACGTGCCCGCGCTCCGCCAGCAGCCGCTCGGCCGCTTCCAGCACCGCCTGGCGGTTGCGCGCCGCGTCGGCTCGCTCCTGCTTCGGCACATCCCCTCCTGAAGAACCGGACCGTCGGTCCGCCTATGCTACCGTCGATTAAACGGACTGACGGTCCGGTTAACGCTTGGAGGGAACATGCGAGCACTCGTCGCCGACCCGGCGGCACCCGCGAAGTTGCGCCTTGCCGAGGTCCCGGAGCCGGAGCACGGGCAGGTGCTGCTCGACGTCCACCACATCTCGCTCAACCACGGCGAGATCGCCTTCGCCGAGCGGCTCGCCCCGGGCACCGTCCACGGCTACGACGCCGCGGGCGTCGTCGTGCGGGCGGCGGAGGGGAGCCCGCCGGTCGGTGCGCGGGTGATCGCCTTCGGCGCGGGCGCCTGGGCGGAGCGCATGGCGGTGAACGCCGATGCGGTGGCGGAGGTTCCGGCGACGGCGGACCTGGCCGACGCGGCGGCGCTGCCGATGGCGGGCCTGACCGCGCTGCGCACGCTGCGGACCGCGCCGATCCTCGGCAAGCGGGTCCTGATCACGGGGGCTTCCGGCGGCGTCGGGCGCTTCGCCGTGCAGCTCGCCGCGATCGGCGGCGCGCACGTCATCGCGCAGGCCAACCGGCAGGACGGCCTGGCGGAGCTGGGCGCGCACGAGGTGGTCTCCGACCTGGCCGGCGTGCGGCCGGTCGACCTGGTGCTGGACAACGTCGGCGGGCAGCTGCTAGTCGACGCCTGGAAGCTGGTCAAGCTGGGCGGGAGCGTGCAGAACATCGGCTGGACCTCCGGCGAACCGGCGGTCTTCGAGCCCTACTCGATCTTCGCGGTCGGGCCGTCGAAGTCGCTCAACACCTTCGGCGACGTCGCCGCGCCCGCCGCGGATCTGTCCACATTGGCCGATCTGCTGGCGGCGGGCCGGATCTCGCCGGAGGTCGGCTGGCGGGGCTCGTGGGAACGCCTCGACGAGGCCGCCGAAGCGCTGCTGCAGCGGCGGGTTTCGGGCAAGGCCGTGCTGGACGTGAGGGGCTGACATGCGGATCGGGCTTTGCGTCGACGAGCGGGAGCTCTCGCACGAGGATCTGCTGGCAGTGGTTCGCGACGCCGCGGCCGACGGTTTCGGGAGCTTCTGGCTGGGCCAGCACGCGTCGTGGGAGGTGCTGACCTCGCTGGCCGCGATCGGGGCTGCGGTGCCGGGCATCCGGCTCGGCACCGCGATCGTGCCCACCTATCCGCGCCACCCGCTGATGCTCGCCGGCCAGGCGCTCACGGTGCAGGCGATCACCGGCGGCCGGCTCGACCTCGGCATCGGGCCGAGCCACCGGGTGATCGTCGAGGACCAGTTCGGCTACTCCTACGACAAACCCGCGCGGCACGTCCGGGAGTACCTGGCGGCGTTGGGGCCGCTGCTGCGCGGCGAAGCCGTCGACTTCCGCGGCGCGACGCTGCGGGCGGCCGGGCAGGTCGAGGTCCCGGACGCCGAGCCGCCGTCGCTCCTGGTGTCGGCGCTGGGGCCGGCGATGCTGCGGATCGCGGGCGAGCTCGCGGACGGCACGATCACGGTCTGGGCCGGGCCGCGGGCGCTCGACGAGCACATCGTGCCGACGATCCGGGCGGTTGCGGCACAACCGCGCGTCGTCGCGATGGTGTCGGTGTCGGTGGTGTCCGATGTGGACGATGCTCGCGAACGGTTCGCCGCGCAACTCGCGATCGCCGGCGAACTGCCCGCCTACCGGGCGGTGCTGGACCGCCAAGGGCTCGCGGGCCCGGAGGACGTCGCCGTCATCGGCGACGACGCGGCGGTGGAACGCGCGCTGCGCCGCTTTGCGGCGGCGGGAGCCACCGAGCTCATCGCGGCCCCCTTCGGGACCAACGAGGAGCAGCGGCGGACCAGGCGGCTCATGGCGGCGCTGAACGTCGCAGCCTGACCCGGTGTCGTGAGTGGCAATGGTCGCCGGAGAGCCTGTTTGCAAACTTGCTCTGCGTGGCGGTGCGGGTGGCGGAACCTCAGGTGCCTTCTCGCTGTGGGATCCCCGACATCATGAATGCCAATTCACCACGTCGGGGCTGTCCTCGCGAGAAGACCCCTGAGAACCCGCGGCGGTGCGAGTTGCGAGGGCGGGCTAAGCAGCTTCGCCGCTTCAAAGACAACAACCCGCCCTACCGCACCTCAACACCACGACATCCCTCACGACCGGGGCATCACATCGCCGGGACCTTGTCGAGGAAGCCGTGCACCGCCTGGATCCGGGCGTTCTCGTCGAGGACCGCGACGTCGAAGCCGACCACCACGGCTTCGCCGCCCGCCGGGCCGAGCTCCCAGGTGAAGCGGGCGATGTCGTGGTGGGCGTCGAAGACCTCGCCCGGGCGGAACGCGAAGTCCGGGAACTGGGCCTGCACCGCCGCGATCGTCGCGTCGATGGCCTCCCGGCCCCGCACGTCGGCCAGCGGGTCGGTGTAGGTGCCGCCGTCGGCCCAGAGTTCGTCGACCATCGCGCGGCGCTTGTCGGCGTCCCGCTCGTTCCAGGTGGCGAGGTAGCGGTCGAGGAGCTCGTTCATGGTGGAAACCCTTCCGTTCTGCGGTTCGGTGAGCACCACTGTGCGGCGTGGAAGTCACCGCGTCGATTACCCGGGAGGTAATGGCGCCGGTGGCTAATGTCGTGGTGTGACAACGGTGAAACAGCGCCAGGTGGGCGTGCTGCTCCGGGAATGGCGGGAGCGTCGGAGGCTGAGCCAGCTGCAGCTCTCGCTGGACGCCGACATCTCGACGCGGCACCTCAGCTTCGTCGAGACCGGCCGGTCGAAGCCCACCAAGGAGATGATCCTGCGGCTCAGCGAACGGCTCGACGTGCCGCTGCGGGAGCGCAACAGCTTGCTGCTGGCGGGCGGTTACGCCCCGGCTTACCCGGCGAGCGGCCTGGACGTGCCGGAGCTGGCGGCCGTGCGAGCGGCGCTGCGCCAGGTGCTCGCTGGGCACGAGCCGTACCCGGCGCTGGTCGTCGACCGGGCGTGGCAGCTGGTGGAGAGCAACGCCAGCGTCGGACTGCTCCTCGAAGGCGCGGCCGCGGATCTGCTGGCGCCGCCGGTGAACGTCCTCCGGCTGAGCCTGCACCCCCAGGGCGTGGCGCCGAACATCGCCAACCTCGGCGAGTGGCGCGCCCACGTCCTCGGCCGGCTGCGCCGCCAGGCCGCGGCGACCGCGGACCCGGCGCTGGCCGAGCTGCTCGCGGAGCTCCGCGACTACCCGTGCGACCAGCCGGAACCGGAGGTCGAGCTACCGGGGGCGAGCGATGTCGTGGTGCCGCTGCGCCTCCGCCACGGCGACCGGGAGCTGTCGCTGCTCAGCATGACGACGGTCTTCGGCACCCCGCTGGACGTGACGGTCGCGGAACTGGCGATCGAGTCCTTCTTCCCGGCGGACCAGTCCACAGCGGACTTCCTCCGATCCAGGCGAATGGCCTGATTTCCACGAAATCGCGACCGGGCAAGTCTGGATGAAGCTCGTCGAACACTTGGAAAGCCGGCTCGGCCGGATCAGGCACGGGTGGAGCTACAACGAAACAGACCACAATGGACGCCCCGCCCGCGTGCGGACCGCATGAAGCCGGGGTTCCGCGGGCGTCGGCCGCTGTGCCGGGCCGGCTCAGGTCAGCACGAGCGTGAGGGGTTTCGGCGCGGCGGTCACCGCGATCGGGTCAGGCCCGAGCGGGAGGCGGTCGAGTTCGAGCCATCGTCCGTGGTCGTTGCATTGGCCGACGAGTTCGGCAGTGGTGGCGTCGAAGGTGATCTCCCACAGGAACGGAATGCCCGCGGTTGCGTAGGCATGGCGCCTTTCCACCCGCTCCCGCGCGGTATTGCCGTCCGACCAGACTTCGACGACCAGGAGCACGTCTTCGGCTCGTGCCGGGTCGTCGTCGGTGTCGTGGGTCATGAGCATGACGTCCGGGATGAGCCCGTCCCGCCGGGGGGTGGAAACGTCGACCGCGGCGGCGGTGACCGCCATGTTCTCGGGGAAAGTGTCCTCGAGAACGGTGCGCACGAGATCGCCGATGCGCTGGTGCCGGCGGGTCGGGGCAGGGGGCATGATCAACCAGCCTGCCAGGAGCTCCAACCGCCGCCCATTGCCGGGCTGTGGCATCTCGTGCCACTCGGACACGGTGTGCGGCCCGAGCGCTGCGGGAACGGCGTGCACGAGGCTCACGGCTCGGCTCCTTTCCTGGCTGGCAGGTGCAGAACCTGCAAGGTTCTGCACTGACTCAGTGTCCCAGCTGCGGCAAGCGACGTCGACGCAAAGACCCGGGTGTTGGCGGCCGCATTGTGCCTTTGGCGCTGGTAGCGGCCCGAACGTGCGGTGGGTGGTCTAGCGCATGGCATTTGACCAGCGGAAACCGAACGTGCGCTAGGCCGGGGATTCGTCGGCTATGGCCGAGATGAAGGCGCTGGAGTCCTTGGGGTTCAGGGCCCGGGTGCAGACCTGCTCGAACGACTTCAGGTAGTCCGCCGTGTCCTCGGGCTTGTCCAGGAACCGGGAGTTCGCCGAGTCGCCCAGGTGCACGACCTGCGGGTCGGCGTCGTCCGGGAAGGAGAACACCGCGATCCGGTCGCCCATCAGCGGATGCCCGCCGGTGCGGAACGGCAGCACCTGGATCGTGACGTTGCGCCGGTAACCCAGCAGCACCAGGTGCTCCAGCTGCTGGCGCATGACCGCGGGGCCGCCGACGGCGCGCCGCAGCGCCGCCTCGTCGAGCACCGCCCACAGCTCCAGCGGGCTCTCCCCGAGCAACCGCTGCTGCCGGGTGGAGATCACCGTCAGCCGCTCCTGCAGCTCGTCCGCCCCGTAGGGCTGCGCGCCGGAGGTCAGCAGGGCCCGGCTGTACTCGGCGGTCTGCAGCAGCTCCGGCAGCGGATCCGAGCCGTAGCAGCTGACCGCCTTCGCCGAGGTCTCCAGGCCGAGGTAGGTCTGCAGGCCGGGCCGCTGCGCGGTGCTCGGGTACTGCTGCCACCAGCCGCGCTGCTTGGAGTCCTGCGCGAGGTCCACCAGCGCCGAGAGCTGATCGGTCGTGGCGCCGTAGAACTCGGCCATCAGTCGCACGTCGGAGGTGCGCACCGGCACCCGGCCGAGTTCGATCTGGCTGATCTTGCCCTGGGAGCAGTCGAGGTGAGCGGCGACTTCGCGGTGCGTGCGGCCGGCGGATTCGCGCAGTCGCCGCAATTCGCTGCCCAGCCGTCGACGGTGCACGGTCGGACTCTTACGCACCGGGCACCCCGCCGGAAGCTGTTCGGAACCTTCTCACCCGAACGAGCATCGCACACGACGATCGCAACATCGAGTACTGAGACCGAGTATTAATACTTTCCCGGCCGAATGACCCGTGACCTGCGACGACGGCTCAGCCGGTCGGCATCTTTCCGGTCACGACGAACACCACTCGGCGGGCCACCGAGACCGCGTGGTCGGCGAAGCGCTCGTAGAACCGGCCCAGCAGCGTGACGTCCACCGCGGCCGCCACCCCGTGCGACCACTCCGGGCTCATCAGCACGGTGAAGAGGTGGCGGTGGAGGTCGTCCATCTCGTCGTCGTCCTCTTCGAGCCCGCGCGCGGCCTCGACGTCCTGCGTGCGGATCACGGTGCGGACCCGGCCGGCCAGCTTGACGGCGATCCGGCCCATCTCGGCGAAGTACGGCTGCACGTCCTGCGGCAGCACGGCGTTCGGGTGGCGGCGGCGCGCGGTCTTGGCCACGTGCAGCGCCAGGTCGCCCATCCGCTCCAGGTCTTCGGCGGCGTGGATGGCGGAGATGACCGTGCGCAGGTCGCCGGCCACCGGCGCCTGCAGCGCCAGCAGGCCGAAGGCGTGCTCCTCGACGCGGGCCCGCGCCTCGTCCACCTGCACGTCCTCGTCGAGGACCTGCTCGGCGAGCGACAGGTCGGCCTCCAGGAGAGCCTTCGTGGCGCGCTCCATGGCGGTGCCGACCATGGTCGACATCGAAGCGAGTTCATCGGCCAGCACGCCGAGCTGTTCCTGGTAAACCTCACGCATGACAACCAGGGTACTTCCAGCCGGAATCGGACAGAATGCCCTGTGGTGAACCGGGGGTGAACGGGCCGTGATGAACCCGTACTCGCGGCTCGGAGCGGTTCAGCCGCAGAGGTCCGTTCCGGCGTTCACCGTGGACAGCCCGTCCGGCACGGCCGGCGGCTGGTTCGGGTCCGCGGGCTGCTGCTGGAACAGGCCGTTCGCCGCCGCGGCACCGCCGCCGCTGGGCGTGGTGTTGACGGCTGCGGGGCCGCCGCTGCCCGACATGATCGGGGCGTCGTCGAGGATCGCCTGGAACAGCGCCTTGGTGTCGCCCTCCCGCAGCACCTCCATGCCCTGCTCGTCGGCGTAGCCGGTCGTGGGCACGGTGATGAAGGTCACCCGGCTGGCGTCCAGGCCCTGCATCTGCTGGCCCAGGTCCATCAGCCGGTCGACGCCGATGTTCTCGCCGAAGGTGTTCGCGCTGACCGCCTTGACGAAGTCGCTCAGCTTGCCCGGGTCGAGCAGCACCTGGCTGGACATCGTCTTGCGCAGCAGTGCCGACAGGAACAGCTGCTGGCGCTGCATCCGGCCGTAGTCCGAGGTCGGGTCGCCCTTGACGTGGCGGGCGCGCACGTAGTTCAGCGCCTGCTCACCGGTGAGGGTCTGCCGGCCGGCCTGGGGCAGCACGGTCCCGAGCGTGGAGTCGATGATCGGCTTCTCGGTGCAGATCTCGACGCCCTGCACCGCGTCCACCATGGACTTGAAGCCCTGGAAGTCGATGCCCAGGAAGCTGTTCACGCGCAGACCGGAGATCTGCTGGATGACCTTCGTCGTGCACAGCGGACCGCCGACGGCGTAGGCGGAGTTCAGCCGCACGCCCTTGTCCGCCGGAACCTGCTCGCCGGTGTACTTGCCGGTCGTCGCGTCCCAGCGCTCGCAGGTGGGCCGGTCGACCTTGAGGTCGCGCGGGAACGACACCAGCACGACCCGGCTCCGGTCGGCCGGGATGTGGGCGATGATCGTGGTGTCCGAGCGCGCCCCGGGCTCGTCCTGCTCGCTGCCCACGCCGTCCTCGGCGGTGGCGCCCGCCCGGGTGTCCGAGCCGACCAGCAGGAAGTTCTGGTCGCCGGTCTGCTTGGCGATCTCCTTGATGGAGTCCGAATTCGGGTCCAGCGCCTGGACCGACGGCGGGCCCCAGAGCGTGGTGGCGCCCCAGGCGATGCCGAGGGTCAGGAACACGGTCAGCGACGCGGCCATCGCCACCGCCATCACGATCAGGTTCGTGCGGCGCTTGCGCTGCTTCTTCTTCCACTCCATCCGGGACTGGCCGTCGCGTCCCTCGACGAAGTCGAACGGGATGTCGGTGCCGAGCTCCGGCTCGCGGCGCTTGCCCAGCAGCCACGAGTACTTCTTGCGCCGGGCTTCCTCTTCGGCGGCGATCTCGTCGTGGACCGCGGAGAACCGCGCCAGCGTGGCGTCGATCTCCTTGATGTCGTTCTTGCGCTCCTCGCCCGTCTCGCCGGGCTCGTCGGCGTCCTCGAGGTCGTCGACGTCGTCCAGGTCGTCGAAGTCGTCGAGGCCGTCGAGCTCGGCGGGCGCGACGATCGCCGTCTCCTCGGCGTCCGAGGCCGGCGGCGCCACCGGCTTGGCGATGGTGGTCTTGTCGTCCCGCTTGGGGCGCGCGACCATCGCGGTCTTCTCGGCCTGCGGCGGGCCCGCGGGCACGGCCGGGTGCTGGGTGGTGGCTTCCAGGTCCTCGTTCACCGGAGGCGGCACCGGGCGGCCGGCGGCGGGGCGCGGCGCGCGGCGCGGCGGCTTGGCGGGCGCAGGGGCGGACTCGCCGGTCAGCGCCTGGGTTATTCGGGTCGGCTCGGCCGCGGGCGGCTCGGCGGGTGCGCCGTTGCGGGCGGGCGGCTGGCCGGGGGCTCCGCCGCGCATGGGCGGCTCGATCGGAGCGACGTTGCCGACGGGCCGCTCCGGCATGCCGTTGCGGGCCGGGTGCTCTGCCGGGGCGCCGTTGCGACCCGGCCGTTCGACCGGGGCGCCGTTGCGGCCGGCGGGCGGCTCTACGGGTGCGCCGTTGCGGCCAACGGGCGGCTCGGCGGGGGCGCCGTTGCGCGTCGGGAGGTCGGCAGGGGCGCCGTTGCGTGCGGCCGCTCCACCGGCGAACGCTGCGGCGGCACCGCCGAGGTTCGGGCGGGCGCGGCCCGAAGGGCCGTCGGCGGGCCGTGCGGGGGCCTCAGGGCGCGCGCGGCGGCGGCCCTGGCGGGGCTCGCCGTTCGGGGCCTGGGAGGCGTGGGAGCCCGCCGCAGGCGGCGCCCAGCCGGGTGGCGGCGTGACGGGCGGGGTGCCGGGGTTCGGCGGCGGCGCGGGGCGGGAGCGGCGCGACGCGCCCTCCGGCGCGGTCCAGCCGCGCGGGTCCGGCTGCTCCGCCGGGCCCGGCGGGATGTTCTGGGGCGGTCGCGCGGCGCGGCGCGGTTTCGACGCCTGCGGCGGCTGCGGTGCCGGGGGTGCTTGCGGGGGTTCCGGCTCGGCGGCGCGACGGTGGTTGGAGCCGTTGCCCGGGGCCTTGCCGTGCTTGGAGAGCAGGTCGATGACGCGGGTGCCGCCCGTGCCGTCGTCGCTCAATGCGCGCCTGCGTCGACCGGTCGAAGCGGCGGTGGCGTTGTCGGCGACGTCCTCGTCGGGGCGGGAACGCCGGTGCCCGAATTCGCCATGCCGGGGGTCTTGCGGCACGCGTTTTCCCTCCCACCTGCGAAAGCCAACGGTCTACGACTACTGCCGACGCGCTCGATACCCCCCGACGCGTATCGGTCGGCGCCTACGAGATAGTACGGCCGATCGCCCGAATTGACGATAGTGGGCGACAATTTCTTCACAATCAGTGCACGATCATGCCCTGGACCTCGTCGAATGCGGCCAACTGTGCTATGCAGGTTGGCCGGAGTAAATGTTTCTCGAATACACCCTGTGCTTTCGCGTGATCGCGATCAGTAACCGCCGACCCGCCGCCCCGCGGTTCCGCGCCGTCCCGCTGCAATTCCGGCCAAACGGACTTCGGCTCCGGTCCGGTACGCGACCGCGTTGCGCCCCGACTGCTTCGCGGCGTAGAGCAGAGCGTCCGCGCTGAGCAGCTGCTGCTCGGCCGACACCGGCGCGGAATCGGCCGTGGTGTGCTCGTGCGCCACGCCGGCGCTGACCGTCACCCGCAGCCCCGGTGCCATCTGCGCCCACGGGAACCGCTCCACCCGGGAACGTGCTGTTTCGCACACCGCGACGGCGGCCGCGGGCTCGATGTTCGGCAGCACCAGGACGAACTCCTCGCCGCCGTAGCGGGCGCAGAACGCGCCGGTCGGCAGCACCTCCTGCAGCAGGTCCACGACGCGCTGCAGCACCCGGTCGCCGAGCAGGTGCCCGTAGGTGTCGTTGACCTGCTTGAACCAGTCCAGGTCGACCAGTGCCACGGCCAGCCCGTGGTCGGTGCCGACGTGGTCGGCCAGCAGGTCGGCCAGTCGTTCGTCGAGGTAGCGGCGGTTGTAGCTGGCGGTCAGGCTGTCCCGCAGGCTCTGCTCGCGGGCCTCGGCGTGCTCCCGGCGCAGCCGGTTGACCTCGTGCCGCAGCTGCTCCGGCACCCGCGGCGCGTCCGCGGTGGACTTCAGGTCCAGCGCCGACCGCAGGTGGTGGTACGCCTGCCGCCACTGGCCGCGCGACGCGAGCAGGCTCGCGATCGATTCGTGCAGCTCGGCCATCCCGGTCCCGTTGGCCAGGTCCTGCCGGGAGCGCCTGCCGGGAGGCAGCGCGATGGGCGGCTCGTCGTCACGCAGTGGCTCCGGCCCGGCGAAACCGTTGCGCAGTCCGGTCATCGCACTCACCTCCCGTCCGTGGTGTCGTCGGGTGGGACGGATCGCTTGAGCTGCTCTGACTCGCGCACCGCCCTAATTCGCTCGACCGGCTGACCCCTGGCCTGGTCCGAATTGGCGAGCGCCGCGCGAATCCGCAGCTGCCTTGGATGTGTACCGGGCGGAGGGGTGTGTGTGGAAGCAAAACGGATCGGACCCACCCGCACGGACGAGCAGACCAGTGTGTGTTTCTCGTCACCGCATTGCAAGTTCATCGGTTTGGCCCGTCCTTCGCGTTACAGCGCTTGAGCGCGCAACAATTACCAGGATGGACAAGGCGCGAATCCGTGCATTCGGCCGTCCATCAGCACCAGGTGTTGCGAACCGATCTGATGGCCGGTGGTGCTGCCCGCCGACCTGGTGGTCACCTCGACTCCGACCACCCAGATCTCGCCGCGCGGCTTGGCGCCGTCCGGGGCGAAACCCGGATCCGGCCGCAGCGTCGACAATGCCGGGTCGAGTTCGACCGTGATCGTTCCGAGATCGCAGGTCTGGTCCTGGAAATCGGGATGTTGCGTGCGGCGGAAGAACTCCTGTTGCGCTTGGGGTCCTCGCGCCGCGGCGGAGTTGTTCTCCGCGAAGTACTGCTCGGACAGTCGCATCGACTCGGATTCGGTTGGCGGCTGGGCACATCCGGCCGCGAAAAGCAGCGCCGACACGCCGACGAGGAAAACCGATCGGTGGCGAATTCGGCGCGCCGCAACGGAATCGCGGTTCGTGGTGCGCTGCTCGGTCACTCAGCCGCCGCTGCTGTCGATCTCCGCGCCGACCGGCACGGTGACGTCCTCCGGGTCGTCCAGCCAGCCCTCCGGGAGCACGACCTTGCCCGCCGATCCCTGGCGGCCGCGCGGGCCCTCGCCGTCGGCCGGGAACGGCACGTCCGGGTCGAGCCCGGCGAGCAGGTCGTCGAGCTGGGCGAGGCTGGACACCAGGCCGAACTGGTGGCGCAGGTCGGAGCCGACGGGGAAGCCGCGCAGGTACTGCGCCATGTGCTTGCGCAGGTCGCGCAGGCCCTTCTCCTCGCCCATGTGGTCGGCGAGCAGCTCGGCGTGCCGCCGGAGCACGGCGGCGACCTCGCCCAGCTTCGGCCCGGGCGGGATCGGCCGGCCGGCGAACGCGGCCTGCAGGTCGCGGAACAGCCACGGACGGCCGAGGCAGCCGCGGCCGACCACCACGCCGTCGCAGCCCGTCTCGGCCATCATCCGGAGCGCGTCGTCGGCGCTGAAGATGTCGCCGTTGCCCAGCACCGGGATCGTCTTGACGTGCTCCTTGAGCCGCGCGATGGCGGTCCAGTCGGCGGTGCCGGAGTAGCGCTGGGCCGCGGTGCGGCCGTGCAGCGCGACGGCAGCGGCGCCGTTCTCCTCGGCGAGGCGGCCCGCGTCGAGGTAGGTGATGTGGTCGTCGTCGATGCCGATGCGGAACTTCACCGTCACCGGGACGCCCGCCGGTTCGGCGGCGCGGACCGCTGCCGAGACGATCTCGGCGAACAGCCGCCGCTTGTACGGCAGGGCGGAGCCGCCACCCTTGCGGGTGACCTTCGGCACGGGGCAGCCGAAGTTCATGTCGACGTGGTCGGCGAGGTTCTCGTCGACGATCATCTGCACGGCCTTGCCCATGGTCACCGGGTCGACGCCGTAGAGCTGCATGGAGCGGGGGTGCTCGTCCGCGTCGAAGGTGATCATTTCCAGGGTCTTCGGGTGCCGTTCGACCAGCGCGCGGCTGGTGATCATCTCGCACACGTACAACCCCGCACCGTACTCCCGGCAGAGCCGCCGGAAGGCGACGTTGGTGATGCCGGCCATCGGCGCGAGCACCACCGGCGGATCGACCTCGTAGGGGCCGATCTTCAAGGCGGGCTTGGACAAGGTGGCGGTCACGCCCCCCATTGTCGCTGACGCCCGAAACGACCTTCAGCCGCCGCGACATCGATGGTCGCGCCGGGGGCATCGCCGACCGCGGACCGCCCGCACTGCCGCGGGGGCGTGGCGGACGGTGGTGGTGTTTTCGCACGAAAAAGGCCATCTTGTCCGCATGATCGCTTATCGCGGCTCAGGACCGTACTGCTACTCGCACAGCCTCGTCATGATGATCGGTGCGGATGCGCCGGACGTCGGCGTCGTGGAGACGCTGACCGGGAGCCCGTTCGGCGTGCAGCTGGTCGGCGGGTCGCTGCCGTTCTTCGATCCGCCCGGCTGGGACCCCGAGATCGGCGTGGACGACGCCATGGCGGCCCTCGGTTGGGCCGCGGAGACCACCAGCGGAGGTGACGTCGATGCCGCGCTGGATCGTCTGTCGGCGAGCCTGGCGAACGGTCCGGTCATGGTCGGCCCCGTCGAGATGGGGCATCTGCGGTACCAGCCGGGCATGACCGGACCGGTCGGCGCGGACCACTACCTCGTGGCACTCGGCATCGACGACGAGCACGTGCTGCTGCACGACCCGCAGGGCTACCCGTACGCGCGCCTGCCGGTGGGCGACTTCGTCGCGGCGTGGCGAGGCGACACCATCGACTACGGCGAGCCGTTCACCTTGCGCACGAACTTCCACCGGACCGCGCAGGTCGATCCGGATGACGCCATCCGCGCATCGCTCGACCGCGCGGCCCACTGGTTGCGCGCCGATCCGGGCAGCGGCACCGCCGCGCTCGCCCTGGCGGAGCTGTTCGAATCCGGTTGCGGGGACGACATGCGCGAACAGCTCGTCGACTTCGTGATCCGCGTTGGCGCGCGGCGGCTGTCGGACGCCGCGACGTGCTTGCACCGGGTCGGTCGCACCGAGGCGGCGGTCGTCCTCGCCGAGCAGGCGCGGCTGGTCGGTGCGCTCCAGCACCCGCTGGTCACCGGCGACGACCGCGCAGCTGCTGCGGTACTGCGCGCGCTCGCCCCGACCTACGGCGTCCTGCGCGGCCACCTGGACGCGGGTTGGGGCGCGGTCGGCAGCTCGCAGCCCGGCGTGGCCTGAAGCGGTCAGGGGGCCGCGGCGGGCCTTCCGGGGGGCCAGGCTTCAAACATGGCGGACCCCCACTGCATCCACATGAAGCCCGAGGATTTCGAGCACCTGTCCCGGGTGCTCATCGCGGTCGGCGAGGACATGCAGACCGAGTGGAACCGGCACCGGGCGGCGATCGAGGCGGGTGAGTCGCGCATCGGCCGCGATCCGCTGGGGAGTGCGTTCCGGCGCGAATACGGCCCAGCCGGGGAATCCGTTGTTGCGCTGGCGGATCCGTTGCCGGGGCGGTGGCTGACGCAGGGGAAGAACGGCACGGACGCGGTGGCGATCTACTTCCTCGCCCAGCAGGACGCCACCGGCTGCTTCCCGCGATAGGAGGGATCGTGTTCATCCCGGAACCGGCCGACCCGAACGGACTCTGGAATGCCGTGAAATCGACGGACGCCGAGTTCTGGTGGTGGCCCGAAACCGACCAGGACCGCATGCGCGAGCTGGCCGGAGCCTGGCGCGACGCCTCGCTGGCGTTCACCACACCTCCTGTCCATCACGGCGAATTCGGCGAAGCGTGGCCGGACTCGGCGGGGCAGATCTTCGCCACGCACGTCGGCCACATCGTTGCCGCGACCGGTGTGGTGCGGCTGAGTTGTGTGCAGCAGGGCCACCACGTCGCCCTGTTCGCGGATATCGTCGAGGCCACCAAGAGCAAGATCAGCAACCTCATCTTCAGCAACAGCGAGGCGTACGGGGCGCTTCCGAAGATGCGGGAGAGGCTCGGCTCGTTCGCCGCGGACGTGGCCATCCAGGTCCGGCGCATCGTGGACGACGCCGCTCAGCAGGTCGAGTACCTCGATTCCGGTGTGGCCAGTCAGCGCAAACCCGGGGACGCGTTCGGGGAGTTCGGCGACATCGTGGCGTACATGACCGACGAGATGGTCGACAACTCCAAGGATCCCAGGGTTCTCGACCTGCAGGAGAAGAACCGGTCCGACGGAGTCCTGAGCGGGCTGGAGAAGGCCGGCGCCTACGTGGACTGGGGCAACCTCGTCAAACCCGGCGGGGAATGGGACCACAAGTCGAAAATCCTGGGCATGACGGTCGAGGACAACACGTACACGCCCATTCCCGGGGTGCTTGGCGAGATCCGGTACGACACGTGGTCGAACATCCACTACGGCTACGTCGGGCTGGAGGCGGGGTTCAGCGAGGACGAGCTGCACGCCGGCGCGAACGTCGCCGACTACGGCACGCAGGACCGCACCGACCCGACGGACCAGGCCGCCGTGCAGTTCGGCATGGACCTGCACGAGAAGTACGGTCCGGACGCGCTCACGCCCGAAATCGTGCAGCAGGAGATCGTCGCGAACTACGACGATCTGGTCCGGTCCGGCGTGATCCGTCCGATGTGACCCCCGATCAGCCGATCCGGCGGTACTGCTGGGCGTCGTCGCGGTCGCGGAGCACCACGCCCGCCGCCTGGAGCTGGTCGGCGAGGTCCGCCGCCACGCCCGCCTGCTTGTCGGTCAGCGCCCGGGCGCGGGCGCGCAGCAGCCCGTTGGCGTGCTCGTCGAGGCCCGGCTGCCCGTCCGTCCAGCGCTGGTACTCCTGCTCGTGCGGATCGCTCATGCCCGCCCACGGGTAGCCGAAGCGCTCGAAGGTGGTGCGCACGGCGGTCTTGGAGAGGTCGGAGGCCTTGTGACGGGCGATCTGCTTCGTCTGCGCGTCGAGGAACACCAGTTCCTTGCCGTCCAGGAACACGGAGCCGATCGCGTCGCGCGGGATGTGGCGGTCGGCCCCGTCCTGCCGCAGGCCCACGCACGCGGCGTTGACCGTCAGGACCAGGGCTTCCTTCTGCGCCGTGCTCGCCAGCCAGGCGCCGATCAGGAGGCCGACGAGGGTGAGGACGGGCACCGCCCAGACGGTCGGCAGGGCGGCGGCCAGCCGCAGCGGGCCGGGAGCATCGCCGACGGCGTCGACGATCCACTCCACGAGTGGTTTGACGAGGAATCCCAGGCCGAAACCGGCGGCGCCGCAGCCTGTTCCGAGCAGCCACAGCACGACGTTGGACATGCGGAGGGTGACGGAGGTTTCGGTGGTGGTCATGCGGGTTCTCCAGCGGGTTCGCACGGGTGGGAGAGCAACTTCGCGACGATCCGGCGCAGCATCGGCCGCGGGTCGCGGTCGGGGTCGGCGTTGACGAAGGCGCCGTCGATGACGACCTCGATCGCCTCCGCCGTCTCATGTGGATCCAGCGCCGGATCGATGGCTCCGGCGCGGATGCCGCGCTCGACGAGTTCCGCGAACCCCGCGCGCAGGATCGCCGAGTTCTGGCCGATGACCTGCGCCAACTCGGGGTCCTTGCCGGCCTGCCGCAGGATTTCGACGAGGAGGCCGGGGGCGATCGGGTCCATCGCCTCGGCCGCCAGCTCGTCCACCATCGTCAGGATCGACGCCACCGGGTCCTCGCCCGCGGTGCACCGCCGCACCAGCTCGCGGGAGGTGGGCAGGTCCTGTTCGAACACCGAGCGGAACACGGCGCGCTTGTCGGCGAAGTAGTAGAAGACGCTCCCCGAGCTGACGCCCGCGGCCTTCGCGATCTCCGCCGCGGAGGTGTTCTCGAAGCCCCGCTCCGCGAACAACGTCGCGGCCGCCTCCGTGATCGCCTTGCGCCGCGCTGCGGAGCGCTCCGGGTCGACTGTTCGAGCCATGCCACCAGGCTAGCAAATTAACTGAGTGCTCAGTTAAAGAATCGGACCGGAAGAGGGGCGCCTCCGGCCGGATGGCCGCCAGGCGCCCCTCTGACTACCTTCTCGCATCGTGGAATCTTGGTTCTGTTTCCGCAATTTCAATGGAAATCGGACCTCTGATTTCCATTGAAATTGCGTTCCGCCGCGGCGCGGTCCGGTCAGAACGTGGCGTTGGTGCAGGCCAGGCGGCCGCCCGCCGTGCCCGCCTTGCCGGGCTCCGTGTGGGTGTGCATCTCGTGGATCACGAACGACTTCGCGTCCTGCCGGTTGTCGAAGGACCAGTTGCCCTCCGCGGTGGCCGTGCCGTTGCCCTGGGCGTCGGTGTGGAAGTCCAGCCACACCTCGTTCTGCGGGTTCGCGTAGGCCGGGTCGACCGACGGCTTCACCGGGTCGGCCTTCTCCTGGAAGTGCGGGCCCGCGTCTTCGCCGGTGGGGCCGCAGGGCTTGGTGTGCACGTGGGCGCCGTAGTCGCGGTTCGGCTGCAGGCCCTCGACGTTCACCGTGATCTTGGTCTGGCCGTCGGTGCGCTCCGAGGACAGGTTGACGCGGGAACCGGCCGGGACCTGCTCGGGGTTGTAGGTGATCGCGGTGGCGCCTTCCTTGTAGGGCTCGAAGGTCGCCGACGTCTGCTTGGCGGCCTGGTGCTGGCCGTGTTCCTGCGTCGCGGGCTGCTCGGACGGCGCCGGGGCCTGCCCGCCGCCGCATCCGGCGATCAGCACGGCCGTCGTGCACAGGCCGAGAACCGAGCCGGTCAGGCGAGAGCTCTGGTGAAGCATGAGGTATCCGTCCTTTGTCGTTACTGTCCGAATCGACGCTGATTCTGCCCGTGATCGCCGACGCGCCGAAACCGGCGTCCAGCGGTGGCCCGGATTGAGCGTATGGCGGCGGGCGGCCCATGTCCTGTCGTATGAACAGGGGTACGAAAGCCGCAGATCGCGTCCCAGATGGCGAGCGGCCGGCCGAGCGGGCGGGGCGAGATCATAGATTGTGGGCATGGGGTTATCGCGGGGCGCGGATCGGACCTGGCTGGTGGCGTTGGCCACCGCGATGTGGGGCACCGATGCCCTGTGGCGGCAGCCGCTCGCGACGAGCCTGCCGTCGGCGAGCGTGGTGTTCTGGGAACACGTGATCATCGTGGTGCTGCTGGCGCCGTTCCTGCCGCGCGCTTTGCGTGCTCTGCGGGCCTGCGGCTGGCGGGAACGCGTCGCGATCATCGTCGTCGGGGTCGGCTCGTCCGCGCTCGCGACCGCGCTGTTCACCACCGCTTTCAAGTACGGCGACCCCGTGACGCCGCTGGTCCTGCAGAAGCTGCAGCCGATCTTCGCGGCCGTCGCCTCGTTCGCCCTGCTGCGCGAGAAGTTGCGCGGGCGCTACTTCGCCTTCGCGATCCCTGCCCTGATCGGGGCCTGGCTGCTGGCGTTCAAGAACCCGCTGCACATCGAGGTTTCGCAGGTGGTGCCCGCGCTGCTGGCGCTGGGCGCCGCGGTGCTGTGGGCGGCCGGGACGGTGCTGGGGCGGTTCGTCAGCCGCAGCGTTCCCGCGCGGGACGTCACGACCCTGCGGTTCGCCATCGGGCTGCCGGCGGCGTCGGTGATCCTGCTGTTCAGCGGGTCGCCGGTGGCGGTGGGCTGGCACAACGCGTTCGGGCTGGTGCTGCTGGCGCTGATCCCCGGGTTGCTCGCGCTTTGGCTCTACTACATCGGTTTGAGCACCACTCCTGCTGCGCGGGCGACGCTCGCCGAGTTGTCGTTCCCGGCGACGGCGGCGATCGTCGGCGTCTTCGTGCTGGGGGCGGAGTTGAGCGCGACCCAGTGGGTCGGGTTCGTGATCGTGGTGGCGATGGTGGCCGGGCTCGGCTGGCACGAGCGGGTCAGCACCACGAAGCTCGTCGAAGTTCCGGAGACCACGCGGGTCTGACCAAGGTCCCGGCGCCTTCCGGCGCCGTCTTGCTGTTGCACGACGTTTTCCCGTGGTGGCGCGTCCCTCGGAGTGGCGAACCGCTTGGCTACGTAGTGAGAGGCGGCGGTTTCGCGCGAAATCGCCATCTCGTGGGCGTGGGGAATGTTGATTTCGCGCGAAATCGCCATCTCGTGGGCGTGAGGAACGCCGGTTTCGCGCGAAACCAGCGCCTGGCAAGCGCGGGGAATGGCGGTTTCGCGCGAAACCGCCGTCAGCGCGAGTTCTCGCGCCGTCACGATGGGCGCCCCGCGGGCTTGCGGACACCCGCCTTCGGGTGGCGGGCTCAGGGGGCTGCGCGCCAGCCGCGCTTGCGGCCTCGGGGGATGATCACCGCCGCGATCGTCACGGCCGCGATCGCGACCGCCGCCGCCGTTGCCACCACTGCCGCCGTCACCTCTGGCGTCGTGTCCACGGGCGGTGGCATGTGGACCGCTGCCGGGACGACGGGCGGCTTTCCCCCTGCGGTGGGGAATTCCGCCGTCAGCGCTGCTTCCGGATCGATGACTCCGCTGCCGAGCAGCGGGTCCGGGGCGTTGCCGGGCGGCGGGTAGGCGGTGTCGCGCAGCCGGCGCACCACCTCGTGCGGGGACAGCGCCGGGCGGTACGACAGGACGAGCGCTGCGGCGCCCGAGACCTGCGCCGCCGCCACCGCGTCGCCGCCCGAGACGAACAGGCCGTTGCCGCGCGGGCCGATGCCGGTCATCATCGCGCCCGGGGCGGCGAGGTCGACCTTGATCTCGGGTGCCGAGGAGCGGACCGGGGCGCCGTTCGGGGCGATCGCCGAGACCGCGAGCACCTCGGGATATGCGCCCGGGAACGACGGGACCGCCTTGTCCGGGTCGCCGGTCGAAGCGGGCGCGATGACGACGGCTCCGGCCGCCGTGGCATCCCGGACTGCGGCGGCGAGGGCGCCGTTGCCCTCGGTGACCGCGGCCGAGACCTGGATGACCCGGGCCCCGCTCGCGATCGCCGAGCGGATGCCGTTGGCCACGCCGTCCGCCGTGGCGTTGCCCGCCTGGTCGGTGGCGCGGACGGCCACGATGCGCGCGCCGGGGGCGATGCCGGTGAATCCGCCGCCCTGGCGGGGCGTGGCGGCGATCAGGCCCGCCACGAAGGTGCCGTGGCCGACGCAGTCCTCCCCGGCGTTGGCGACCCGGTCGGCCAGGGCCGGGGACGTCGCGTCCACGCCGGTGTCGACGACCGCGACCGTCACGCCCGCGCCGTTCGCGTGCTGCCAGGCGCGGTCGGGGCGGAGCATCGCCTGCGCCCACGGGATGTCGTTGGTGTCCACTGTGGACGCCGTGCGGCAGCCCTGGTAGCTCGACAGGACCGGGGTGATCGGTGGCAGGTCCGGCGCGGCGCTCGCCGCCGGAGCGGAAAGCACCGAGATGACCCCGAAAACGGCCGCCCACTTGGCACAAGTTCGCACGCCCCGAAGCTATGCCCTGACGCCCGAAGGCGACACGTCCCGAAAAGAGGATCGCCGTGCCGGGGCGGCCGCCGTCGGGTCTGCTGAGTCCGCAAGTTCCATTGAAATTGGACCTTCGATTTCAATGGAAATTGCGGACCCCGGGAGCCGTCAGAGGGGGAGGTCGGAGGGTTGGAGGTTTCGGAGGTCTTCGAGGGTTGGTGACTGGAGGGCGCTGATGCGGCCCGCTTGGCGGGTCATCGTCGACTCCAGGAGCTGGCGGGCGTAGCGGGCGTTGCCGAAGTTCCGGTCTCGCGGCACCTGCTCGAAGTGGTCCAGCAGCGCCGATCGGACGGCCTCGCCGCACTCGTAGCCGTTGGTCTCCGCCGTGCGCTCGAAGATGCTGACCAGCTCCGATGCCGTGTAGTTCTCGAACTGCACGTGGCGGGAGAACCGCGAGCCCAGACCCGGGTTCGAGTCCAGGAAGTCCTGCATCTCCGCCGGATAGCCCGCGACGATCACCACCACCTCGTCGCGGTGGTCCTCCATCAGCTTCACCAGCGTGTCGATCGCTTCGCGGCCGAAGTCGTTGCCACCGGAGGACGTCAGCGTGTACGCCTCGTCGATGAACAGCACGCCGCCCCGCGCCCGCTCGAACGCCTCGCGGGTCAGCTGCGCGGTGTGCCCGATGTACTTGCCGACCAGGTCGGCTCGCGCGACCTCCACCAGCTGGCCCGTCGGCAGCACGTCCAGTCCGGTCAGCACCTCGCCGTAGAGCCGGGCCACCGTGGTCTTGCCGGTGCCGGGCGGCCCGGCGAACACCAGGTGGTTGCTGATCTTCGGCGTCGGCAGGCCCGCTGCGGTCCGCCGCTTGTTCGCCTCCAGCAGGTTGACCAGGTCTTCCACCGCCGACTTCACCGAGCCGATGCCGATCATCTCGCGCAGCTTGGTCAGCGCCGACGGCTTGTCGTCCGCCGCGGATTCCGGCTCGGCGCCCACGTCTTCGGGCAGCATCCGGGACAGCTCCGGCCCGTCGGCGTCCGGCAGCGCGGCCAGCCGGACGGCCTGCCGGTCGATCATCTCCTCGAAGAGCTTGCGGGCGGCGCGGCCGTTGCCGAAGTCTGCGCCGCGGTGCATCCGCCCGAAGTGCTGTTCGAGGGCCTCGCGGGTGCCTTCGCCGAGCTCGTAGCTGTGCGCCTCGCACATCTTCCCGACGATGGTGACCAGCTCGGGCACCGAGTAGTTCTCGAACTCGATGGTGCGGTTGAACCGCGACGCCAGGCCCGGGTTGGAGGCCAGGAATCCCTGCATCTGCTCGGAATACCCGGCCGCGATGACCACCACGTCGTCGCGGTGGTCCTCCATCAGCTTCACCAGCGTGTCGACCGCCTCGCGGCCGAAGTCGGGGCCGCCGCCCTCCTGCGCGTTCAGCGTGTACGCCTCGTCGATGAACAGCACGCCGCCGAGCGCCTTGTTGAACGCCTCGGTGGTCTTGATCGCGGTGCCGCCGACGATCTGCGCGACCAGGTCGGCGCGCGCGACCTCCACCAGGTGGCCGCTGCGCAGCGCGCCGAGCGAGGCGAGCACCTCGCCGTAGAGGCGCGCGACGGTCGTCTTGCCGGTGCCGGGCGGCCCGGCGAAGATCAGGTGCCGGCTCATCGGCAGCGCGGGCAGCCCGGCCGCCTCGCGGCGCTTGGCCATCTCGGTCAGGTTCACCAGCGTCGTGACCTGCTCCTTCACTCCGTCCAGGCCGACCAGCGCGGTCAGCTCGACCAGCGGCCCGGCCTCGGCGTCGGTGGTGTTGGCGTTGTCGCGGCTGTCCAGGTTCTCGATCTCCAGCCGGTCGCCGCCGCTGCCGGTGCTGTTCGGGATGTTGACGCCCGAGCCGCCGTTGCCGGTGGCCGTGCAGTTGGTCACCGAGACCGGTTCGGTCGTCTCGACGCGGACGCCGTCGCGGGTGTTGTCGACCAGTTCGCACTCGTCGAGCGTGGCGCGGCCGCCGCCGCTCACCAGCACGCCGTGGCCGTTGTTCTTGCGGATCTTGCTGTGCAGCATGGTCAGTTCCGCGTGGTCGGCGACGGTCACGCCGTCGCCGGTGCAGTCCCGCACCTCGCAGTCCCGGAACATGCCGGTGCCGCCGGGTTCCACGGCCACGCCGGTGGCGGCCCGGATCACGGTGCCGCTGACGTACGGGTCGGCGTCCTCGCCGATCCGCAGGCCGACCTCGACGACGTCGCCGATCTCGGACTCCTCGATCCGGCCGTGCCCGCCGCCGAACACCGCGATCCCGTCGCCGCGCGCCTCCCGCACGGTGACCCGGCGCAGCATCGGGTTCGCCCCGGCGCCCACGCTGATCCCGGTGCCCTCGACGTCGCGCACTTCGAGCCGGTCGAACTCCGCGACCGACTCGTCGGTGAGCACCACGCCTTCCTTCGCGCTGTCGTGCACGGTGGTCTCGCGGAAGCTCGGCCCGGCCAGCTCCCCGACGTGGATGGCGGCCTGCTTGGTGCCGAACACCCGCAGTTGTTCGTAGCTGCCCTTGGCCTTGTCGGTGATCAGCAGGCCGTGCGCCTTGCTGCGGCCGACGCGGCAGCCGGTCAGCACCGGCTCGCTGCCGCCGAGCACCACGACGCCGTGCTCCCGGGTGCCGGTGATCGAGCAGTCCCGCAGCGTCGGGCGGCCGGTGCTGTTCAGGTAGGCGCCGATCGCCACGTCCTTGACGGAGGTGTTGCTGATGGCGGTGCTGCTGGAGCCTTCCAGCGCGATGGCGGGCTTGTCGGTGCGGGAGATCTGGCAGTCCTCGACGGTGCCGCGGGATTCGGCGTTCGCGCAGATCCCGTTGCCGCGGCTGTCGCGGAGCACGCAGCGGCGGATCGTCGGCGCGGCGCGGTCGCTGATCACGATCGCCGAGCTGCCGAGGTGCTCGATCACGCTGTCCTCGACGACGCTGCCCGCCTCGGAGGTGTCCACGATGCCGGCGCCGGAGGAGTTGGTGACCCGGCAGTCGCGCATCGCCAGCGAGCCGGATTCCCTTGCCAGCACGGCGGTCCAGGCCGAGCCGGTGACCTCGCAGTCGTCCATCGCGGCCTGGCCGCGCGGAACGTCCACAGTGGGCAGTTCGGGGTCGCGGCCGCGCAGCACGAGGCCGCTGAGCTGCACGGCCTCGGACACCACCCGCACCGCGCTGCCGCGGACCGGGGCCAGCTCCACGGTGCGCGAGCCCTCGGCGGCGGTGATGGTGACGACCTTGGTGATCACCAGGTTCTCCTGGTAGCGGCCTGGGTGCACCGAGATGACCGCTCCCGGGCGGGCCTGCTCCAATGCCGCCGTGATGGTCCGATGACCGTCGGGCCCCTCCGGGCGGACCGAAAGCACAGGCCGTGCCACGCCACTCTCCTCCATCGACCGCGCGGATCCAACGACCGCTAAATCCGCTTTGCGTTGAAACGGTGTTCCCAGCCTGCCTTGCGCGGTGCGCGAGCGTTAGTCCCAACAACGTCGCCCGCCGACCCCTTTTCATGGGACTCCCGGAGCGTGGTTGCCGGGAGGTTAAATGGAACGGACGATTCGGAGAGCCGGCCGGCCACCCGGACCGGGCGAACGCACTTGAGGACTGTTCCGAGAGTGGCTTGCGCAGCGGTGCGGGTGGCGTGCAGGAAGGACCGCGCTCGCGGAAAACCCCGCGGGCAGGTCCACGAGAACCCGCGGCGGCGCGACCCGCACCGCGAGCGGCCACCGCCGCCGAAGGAACAGATCTCAGGGGTGACCAGACGTGGCCGGGGTGAGCAAGGCGCTGGCTGCGATGTGCCTCGCATCGGGAGCGGTCGGGTGGGCGCTCGGGCGCTGGACCCGCCGCTACCCGCAGCCGGAACTCCGCTGGCTGCGCCAAGAACTCACGGCCGCGAGCAACGCGCTGATCGAAGCGGAGCAGGGCCGGGCCGACCTGCGGCGCGCGCAGCGCGAACTGATCACCGCCATCTCCCACGAGCTGCGCACCCCGCTGGCCACCATCCGCGCCGCGGCGGAAGCGCTGCAGGACGGCGTCGCGCAGGAACCCGAGCGATACCTGGAAAGCCTGGTCGGCGGCGCGCAGCGGCTGAACCGGGTGACCGGCGACCTCTTCGAGCTGGCCCGGATCCAGGCGGCGCCGGTGGACCGGATGCCGACCCGGCTGGCGGACCTGCTGGATTCGGCGCTGGCGACGGCGCTCCCGGTCGCCCTGGAGCGCGGAGTGCGGCTGCACGGCGTCGGCCTGGACAGCGCGACCGATCCGGTGCTGGTCGACATCGCGGTGACGACGCGGGCCCTGACGAACCTGGTGATGCACGCGGTGCGGCACACGATGCCGGGCGAGCCGGTGACGGTGACGGCGGTGGTGTCGGGCGACGAGATCGAGGTGATCGTGGTCGACGGCTGCGGAGGGCTCATGGACCTCGGCGACTCCGTCGAGCCGGGCGACGTGGGCCTGGCGATCACCCGTGGCCTGATCCGCGCGCACGGCGGAGACGTCCGGATAGACCAGGTCACCGACGGCTGCCGCTTCATCGCCCGCGTCCCGGCGGGCATTTCGTGATGTAGGGGGCCGCCGGGATACCTGCCAAGTGCTCGGGTAGTGCGACGAGCCAGGTGGAGACGCAGTGGCCAACCCCACTGCGTCTCCACCTGGCCGCTGTCTTGCTGAATTGTCCAGTGTCAGGCGACTGTTACTCCGCCTTCGGTGGAGTCGGTGGAGCGGCTGAGGCTCTCCCAGGCGTCGAAGTCGTCCTGGACGCGTTGGCGCCCGGCGGTGACCAGGCGCAGCGCGTCCGAGCCGAGCAGGACATGCACGGGAGGCTTCTCCGCGTCCAGGAGGGTGAGGATGGCGTCGCCCGCGCGATCGGGGTCACCGATGCCCTGACCCGCGAGGGCCTGGCGGCGGGTCCGGATCGGGTCGAACAGTGCGTCGTAGTCGGCGATGCTGCGTGGTGCGCGGACCAGCGACCTACCTGCCCAGTCGGTTTTGAACGCGCCCGGAGCTACGGCGGTGACCCGCACGCCGAACTGGGTGACCTCTTGGGCGAGGGTGTCGGTGATGCCTTCCAGGGCGTGTTTGCTGCCTTCGTAGAACGCCAGTCCGGGGAAGGTGGTGTGCCCGCCCATCGAGGTGATGACGAAGATGTGGCCGCCGCGCCGTTCCCGCATGCCGGGTAGGACCGCTTTCACGGTCGCTACCGTGCCGAACACGTTGATCTCGAACTGGTGGCGCAGATCGGCCATCGATGACTCTTCGAAGGTGCCTTCGAGCCCGTAGCCGGCGTTGGCCACGAGCACCTCGATCGGGCCCAGTTCCGCTTCGGCGGCCCGCACCGTGGGGTCGATCCGGTCCGAGTCGGACAGGTCGAGGATGAAGGCCCGGGCGCGGTCGGGGTCCAGTGCCTGGAAGGCGGCCGCGTGCTGCTCGGTGCGCACGGTGCCCGCGACCCGGTGTCCGGCCGCCAGGGCTCGCCGGGCGATGGCCAGTCCGAGGCCGGTGCTGACGCCGGTGATCAGGAATGTCTTGCTCACTACGGGTGTCCTCTCGTGGATGGGGGCGTGCGTGGGCACGGCGGCATCGACCCCGCGGGTATGGCGGGGTCGTGTCCGGGTGGTGTTGGTGCTGGATCCGGGCGGTGGTCAGGACTCTGCGGCGGTGTCCCGGGTAGTCCGCGCGGCGGCGGGTTCGCTGCCCCAGCTGGCCAGCAGTCGCAGGCGCTCCTGAGATGGCGAGCCGGACGGCGCGCAGTAGACGACGAGCGACTGGCCCGGGTCGGCGACCGAGTTGAAGATCTCGTACTGCAGTTCCAGGTCACCGACGACGGGGTGGTGGAGGCGTTTGAGGCCGGTGCTGCGTTCCTGGACGCGGTGTTCTGACCACCACGCCGGGAACTCGGGTGAGCGCATCATCAGCTCACCGATCAGGTTGGCGATGCGCTGGTTTCGCGGCTGGGCGGCGGCGGCCAGCCGCAACCCGTGCACGTAGTCGCGGGCGACGCGTTCCCAGTCGCACCACACCAGGCGAGCACGCGGATCCAGCAGCGTCCAGCGCGCCATGCTGCGTTCCCGGCGCGGCAGCTCGGCCACATCGGGAAACAGCAACGCCCACAACGTGTTCCCGCCGACGACAGTGAGGTTCCGGTCGCTGACAAAAGCAGACGCCAGATCCATCGACTCCAGCACCTGTCGCAGCGCCGGTCGTAGCCGTGACGAGTGCTCGGCCCGGTCGTCGTGCCCGGCTGTGGTGCCCGCGAGGGCGAACAGATGCCGCCGCTCGATGTCATCGAACCGCAGCGCGTCGCAGAGGGCATGCAGTACCTGTTCGGACGGCTGCCGGGCGCGGCCTTGTTCCAGACGGGTGTAGTACTCGGTACTCACCCCGGCCAGCTGCGCGACCTCACCGCGCCGCAGGCCGGCGACCCGGCGACCGCCACCGAACTCGACCGGCAGACCGATCTCATCCGGCGTGAGTCCGGCACGGCGGGCCCGGAGGAAGTCGCCCAAGTCGTTTTTGCCCATGCCCTGAGTCTGCTCTTCACCCAGCCGAGCACCAAGGGCATGGCTGGCCCTGCCAGTACTACGCACCAGGTCGCGCGAGGCCGCGAGACTCGGCGAGGTCCGCCGAGAACGGGCATGGGTCATGCCAAGCCATTGCAAAGCAGCTTGCAGCTCACCCCCTATGCAGCGGCGGGCGGCCGGGCGTGCTCGACGGCCTGCGGAGTCTGGTCAACGGTGACCGGGCGCGTGGGGTCGGGGGTATCGCGCCCGGTCACCGGGGTGGGCCGGTGTGGTTGGGGTTTGGGGGAGGTCACCGCGCCGGCCCTGCTCGGGAGGCTTGGGCCGTGAGTGTTTTGGGGTGTTCTAGCGCCCCAAAGCACTCACGGGCCGTTACGGGCGCAGGTGGTGGCGTCCGGTGGGCTCATCGGGGTCGGTGGTGGGGAATTCTGGTGGTATGCGGGGATGTTCGCGTTCCGGCCCGTGTTCTTCGCGGGTTTCGGCTTCGATGTCGGCTATGAGATGCCAGACCGTGTAGGCGCCTTCGCCGCCTCCGGCGTGCTGGCCTGTGGTGAAGGCGATGGTGCGTGCGGGGATCTGGGTGGTGAGCATGGCGAGGATCAGCAGGTTGAACAGGACGAACGTGCTGAGCTGGATCCAGAACATTGGTTTCTCCGTACCGTTGAAGTTGCTGTTTTTGCTGGTCAGGGCCCGTGTGTACTTTGTGTCGCTATAGCAGCAATAAGTACTCACGGGCCTGTGGCCCACCCGGCGGTGATCCGCCGCCAGCAGCGCATGCAGGTGTCTTCGCGGATCCAGTCCACTTCGGAGCGGTCGTGCAGCTCTGCTGCGTCCGCTTCTGCTCCGCAGAACGCCACCACCGGCTTTCCGGCAGGGGTTTTCGTTGCTGTGATGGGGAAAGCGTGGCGGCCTCCGGTGACCGGGCGCCAGATGTAGGTCAAGTAGTCGCTCATGAAGCCTCCTTTTGGGACTTCCGCCTGTGGTTAGAGTCTCCCGTGAGCGATGCAAGTCTTGCAAGATCCACGATTGGGTGTATCGAAAGTGCTGGTGAATAGCCGTAAGGTGTTCACGTGTCCAATACGCCGAGAGCTCGCGCCCTAGCCAAGGAACTCCGTGCCGCGCGGAACGAAGTCGGCCTTTCGATGAAGCTCGTCGGGAAGCAGCTGGGCTGGTCCGAAGCCAAGGTGAGCCGCGTCGAGAACGCCAAGCAAGGCATCACCGAGTCCGACGTGTCGGCGATCCTCGCTGTGCTGCGCGTGACCGGTGCGGATCGGGAACGCCTGCTCAAGATGGCGCGCGACATCCACGAGCCGGCCTGGTGGGAGCTCGGCCGTGAGCTTCCTCAGCAGCTCACGGCGCTCATCGACGCGGAGCAGCGCGCTAAGACGATCACTGACGTGACGCTCAATGTGCTGCCCGGCTTGCTTCAGACCAGGGCATACACGCGGACGGTGATGGAAGCATCCGGTGTTCCCGAAGACCGGATTGACGACCACGTGTCGATTCGGCAAGTCAGACAAGGGATTCTGAGCAAGCGGGATCCGGTGGAGTTGCGCTGCTTCATCGACGAGACCGCGTTGGCCAGGCCAATCGGCGGTGCCAAGGTGATGGCCGATCAGCTGCGGAAGGTCATCTCCGCCTGCGAGGAACCGAACGTCACGGTTCGAGTAGTCCCGCTTTCAATTGGCGCGCACGCAGGCTTGAGCGGCACTTTCGTGCTTTTCGAGTTCATCAAGACTCGCCCTGTTGTGTACCTGGAAGCGCGGCGCTCGGGTGCTTTCATCGACGAGCCGAGCGACGTAGCGCTGTTCCTTGATGCAGTGGAACGACTGGAAGATCATGCTTCCGCCCTGGCGGCCTCGCAGGAGATACTGCAGAAGTACCTGGAGCAGTACGAGAGCGAGGCGAAATGACGCCCGATTTAGATGGCTGGCGGGTGTCCAGCTACAGCGGCGCAGAAGGTGACTGCGTTGAGGTTGGCTGGTCGAAGTCCAGCTACAGCGGCGCCCAAGCGGATTGCGTCGAGGTGGGCTGGTTGAAGTCTTCCTACAGCGCGGCTGAAGGCAACTGCGTCGAGGTTGCTTTGGCTCCCGGCCTGGTTGGGGTTCGGGATACGAAGGACCGGGATGGGGGCACCTTGGTGTTCTCCCGGGCTCAGTGGGCCGCTTTCGTCGGCGGGCTTCGTCGCCCGTAGCTCGGGTTATGGCTGGGTGGGGCCGAAGCGGTAGCCGACTCCCCAGACCGTGATCAGGATCGTCGGGTTCGCCGGGTCCGTTTCGATCTTCTCGCGCAGTCGGCGGACGTAGACGCTCACCATCGACGAGTCGCCCACCTGCCACTGCCAGACGCGCTGCATCAGCTCGTCCTTGCGGAACGTCGTGCCCGGGTTCGCGAAGAAGAACTCCAGCAGGTCACGTTCTCGGCCGGTGAAGCGCAGCGGCTTGCCCGCCTTGGTGACCTGGCGGGTCGTCGGGTCGAACGTCACGTCCTCGATCCGCTGGAGGTGGGACGGCGGCTCCGGCGGCGCCTGCTGCGCGGGTGCGGAGCGGCGCAGCAGCGCCTGCGCGCGCAGCACGAGCTCGCGGGGGCTGAAGGGCTTGGTGACGTAGTCGTCCGCGCCGAGTTCGAGGCCGTGGATCCGGTCGTCCTGCTCGCCGAGCGCGGTGACCAGGATGATCGGCACCGTGCTCTGCTCGCGGAGCTTGCGGCACACGTGCGTGCCGTCCAGGCGCGGCAACATCCGGTCCAGGATCACCAGATCCGGGTTGAACGCGGCGAAACCGTCGAGCGCCATGACGCCGTCGCTGGCCACCGCGACCAGCATCCCGGCGTGGTTGAGGTAGCTGGCGATGACCTCGGCCATCATCGGATCGTCCTCGACCACGAGCACCCGATGCCGGCGCACCGCGCCCGGGCCCGCGCTGGAAGGACCGCTGTCCACCGCCCGCCTCCGCTCAATCCCGACAGAGCCGAAGACTATCCGGTCGGCCAACCCCGCGGCCCGGATGCCCGCACCACTTGTCGTGGGGTCCGCAGTTTCAATTGAAACTGCGGACCCCCGCTACCCACATGGCGTTGGTCAACTCGGGTTCTTCAGGTGCGGCGTCTGCAACAGGGACGTCTTGCGGCGGGTGATGTACTGCGCGCGGCCCGTCGGGAGCTTCTGCGGGCGCACGTCGTGGAAGACCGGGCCTTCCGACGGCGGGCAGGACAGCAGCACCGCCGGCGTGTTCACCTCCTGCATCCGGCGCAGCAGCGGGTCGTAGGAGGTGCGGGCCAGGCCGTTGGCGCTACGCGCGACGATCACGTGCAGGCCGATCTCGTGCCCCTGCGCCAGGCAGTCCAGGATCGGGACGAACGGGTTGTCGTGCGGGTCCGTGCTCACCATGTCGTAGTCGTCGACGATGAAGAACAGCTCCGGGCCGTGCCACCAGTCCCGCTTGCTCAGCCGGGCCGGGCTGATCTCCGGGCCGGGCACGCGTTCCCGCATCGCCCGCGACGAACCCGCCACCGCCTCCCGCACGATGTCCTTCGACACCGCATAGCCGAGCCGGTACTCCTCCGGCACGGTGTCGAACAGCTCGCGGCGGAAGTCCACCAGCGTGATCCGGGCCTGGTCCGGGGTGTACTGCCTGGTGATCGAGCGGGCGATGTGCTGCAGCAGGTTCGTCTTACCCGTCGAGTCGTCACCGGCGACGATGAGGTGCGGGTGCTCGGTGAAGTCGTGCCACAGCGGCTCGATGTCGTCGCCGGACAGGCCCAGCGGGATCTGCAGACGGCCGCGCGGCGCCGGGAGTTCGGCGACGTCGAGGACCGGCGGCAGCATCTTCACCCGCGGCGCGGCCGGGCCGTTCCACGACGACGCGATCGTCGAGATCAGCTCCTGGGTGCCCTCGGAGGTGTCGCCGGCGCCGTCCAGGCGCGGCAGACCGGCCAGGAAGTGGGCCCGGTCCTCGGTCAGGCCGCGACCGGGGATCTTCGGCACCGTCGCCGCCGCCCGCATGTTGATCGTCGACTCGACCGCGTCGCCCAGCCGCAGCTCGAACCGGGTGCCGAGCTGGTCGCGCAGGCCGCCGGTGACCTCGCCGGCGCGGGTCGCGGTGATGATCAGGTGGATGCCGTAGTTCAGGCCGCGGGAGGCGAGCAGGGCGAACTGCGGCACCAGGTCCATGAAGTCCTGGCGGATCGTGCCCCAGCCGTCCACCACCAGGAACACGTCGCCGTACTCCTCGTCGGCGAGCTCGCCCGCCGCGCGCCGCCGCCGGTAGGTGGCCATCGAATCCACGCCGAGCTGGGCGAAGCGCTGTTCGCGGTCTTCCAGCAGGGCGGTGACCTGGTTGATGGTGCGCATCATGCGCTCGGTGTCGAGCCGGCCGGTGACACCGCCGACGTGCGGCAGCCCGGCCAGCGACGACAGCGTGCCGCCGCCGAAGTCCAGGCCGTAGAACTGCACTTCGCGCGGGGTGCGGGTGAGCGCGAGCCCGGTGATCAGGGTGGCCAGCAGGGTGGACTTGCCGCTCTGCGGGCCGCCCGCGATGAACACGTGCCCGCCCGCGCCGGAGAGGTCGGCCAGGAGCGGTTCGCGCTGCTGCTCGAAGGGCCGGTCGATCACGCCGACCTGCACCTGCAGGTTGCGCTGCGCGGCATCGACCGCGTTCAGCCCGCGGGCCGGGTCGATCGTCAGCTGCGGCAGCATCTCCTCCAGCGTCGGCGAGGCGTCCAGCGGCGGCAGCCACACGCGGTGCGCGGGCCGGCCGCCCTCGTCGGCCAGCCGCTGCACGGCGGTCTCCAGCAGCGATGCGCCGCCCTCGTCCTCCTGCTCCTCGGGTTCGTGGGCCACCGGCAGTTCGCGCGGCGGGATGTAGGAGGTGCTGAACGGGACGATCTGCCGCTCCACCACGGACTGCCGGACCTCGCGCCGGGCCTGCCGGTAGGTGCCCGACACGTAGGCGGCCTTGAACCGGGTCAGACTGTCCACACCGGTCTTGAGGTAGCCGGCGCCGGGCTGCGACGGCAGCTGGTGCGCGTCCGGAACACCAAGCACGCCACGGCTTTCCATCGCCGAGAAGGTGCGCAGACCGATCCGGTAGGACAGATGCGATTCGAGCTGGTGCATGCGGCCCTCGTCGAGGCGCTGCGAGGCCAGCAGCAGGTGCACCGAGAGGCTTCGGCCGAGGCGGCCGATCATCACGAACAGGTCCATGAACTCGCGGTGCGCGGCCAGCAGCTCGCTGAACTCGTCGACCACCACGAACAGCGTCGGCAGCGGATCCAGATCGGCGCCGTCGGCGCGCGCCTTCTCGTACTCGGTGGCGGAGCTGAAGTTCCCGGCCTTGCGCAACAGCTCCTGGCGGCGGATCAGCTCGCCGTGCAGGGCGTCCTTCATGCGCTCCACCAGCGACGCCTCGTCGGCGAGGTTGGTGATGACCGCCGAGGTGTGCGGCAGCTCGTCCAGGCCGAGGAACGTCGCACCACCCTTGAAGTCGACGAGCACGAAGTTCAGGGTTTCCGACGAGTGCGTCAGCGCGAGCGCCAGCACGAGGGTGCGCAGCAGCTCGGACTTGCCGGAACCGGTGGCGCCGATGAGCATGCCGTGCGGGCCCTGGCCGCCCTGCGCGGACTCCTTGATGTCCAGCTCGATCGGCGTGCCGTCGCCGGTGACGCCGATCGGCACCCGCAGCCGGGCGTTGCCCGACTTCCGCTGGGCCTGCAGCTTGGCCACGTCGAAACCGCGCAGGTCGTTGATGTTGAGCAGGGTGGTCAGCTCGAAGTCGGAGGTCAGCGGCTCGGTGGTGTCGGTGGAGATGGCCAGCCGGTAGGGGGAGAGCAGGCGGGCGAGGGACTCGGCGCGAAGGAGGCTGAGCGCATCCGGTCGGCCGATCGGGGAGTGGTCTTCCTTGCCCGCCCGCCCGATCTGCACCAGCTCGGCGTTGCCGGGGGAAACGCGCATGAGCAGGGTGCGGGGATCGGTCTGCCAGTCCAGGGCGGAACCGAGGTCGATGACGGTGACGTTGCGGTAGCCGCTGGTCGCCAGCCGGCTGTTGGGTGCGGTCTGCGCGCCGTCCAGGACGACCAGCACGTACGGCTCGCCCTGCCCGACCTGGGTGTCGCGCTCGAAGTAGGGCCGCCCGGCGATCTCCTCGCCGAGCAGACCTTCCAGCTCGCCGGTTGTTTCGGCGACCAGCCGGACCGGGCCCGCGCCGTCGGTCTCGGTCGGGTGCAGGCAGTGCGGCAGCCACTTCGTCCACTGCCAGTGGTCCAGCTCCCGGCCGAGGATCACGATCCGCAGGTCCTGCGGTGCGTGCAGCACCGCCAGCTGCGCGATCATCGACCGGACCATCGCGCGGGCGACGTCGACGTCGCCGCGCAGCAGAATCCGGGCGTAGGCGCGCAGGTAGAGCGGCACAGGCTGGTCGGGCACCGTGCCGTAGGCGCGGATGAACCGGCGCAGCGCGTGCGCGGACAGCGGTTCGAGGTCTTCGATCGGCTTGGTGTTGATCTCGGTGATCCGGGTGCCGAGCTGCTGCTCGCCGACCGCGATGCGGACCTCGCCGAAGTCCGGGTGCTCGGGGCGCACCTCCCACAACCGGGAGGTGCCGACCAGCGACCACACGGCGGTCGGCTCCGGGTGCCGCCAGGTCTGCGCGTGGCGCTGCTGCACGACCGTCTTGCGCACCTGGCGGCGGATCTGGCCCAGGTAGCGGAGGTAGTCGCGGCGGGCGCCGGTCACCTGCTGCTTGCGTTCCGACGCGGCGCGCAGGAAGTTCGCCGCGAGCATGCCGAGCGCGGCCAGCACCATCATGCCCATGGCGAAGTACATGATCTCGCCGCCGCCGCCCATGCCCGGGCGGAGGAAGATCATCACCATCGCCAGCGAGCTCAGCGCCATCGGCAGGTACGTGATCATGCCGGAGAACCCGCTCTGCCTCTCGGGTAGCTCCGGTGGTTCTTGGAGGGTGAGCTCGCCCGTCGGCATCGGTGGCCCCGATTGCCGCTCAAGGCGACGGAACAGCGTGACGCTCACGCGATTTCCCTTCCCGCTCGGGAAAACTTGCGACTCCAGCAGACTTCCACCGAGGGCCGGGACTTTCAGGTCACGTAAATCGGCGACAGCACTATTACCGAATTCCGCTTTATGGTTTTGCCAGGACGGCGACGCACTTCGTCAACGCGAACCTGCCGGCGCCGCCGCCCCGGTCTCGAACGCAACTGTCCCCCGGTGTTCGAGGCGGTTACCGACGACGTTGGGCATCGAAGCATGGGTCCGGTGCCCGACGTCGCCGTTGGAGCGAAACCCTCCGGAAAGGGAGCGTGAACCGGCGTGAGCACTAGCGCAGTTGCGGGACTGTGCCGTTTGTCCATCCGGGCACCTGATCGAAACTTCGATCTCGCGGTACCGACCGATGTTCCGCTGATCGACCTGATGCCGACCATCATCAGCTATGCGGGCTCGCAGGTGGAAGAAGCCGGCCTGGACCACGGCGGCTGGCTGCTGCAGGAGGTCGGTGGCGAGCCGCTGGACGAGGAGGCGACCCCGGAAGCCCTCGGGCTGCACGACGGGCAGACGCTCTACCTCCGCTCCCGGCAGGAAGCCATGCCCGCGGTGCACTTCGACGACCTCGTCGACGGCATCGCCTCCGGGATGCAGGCGCGCGCCGGTTCCTGGACGGCGACCGGGACCAAGCGGCTGCTGCACGCGTTGACGCTGGTAGTGGCCGGGATCATCTGGCTCGGGCTGTTGCTGCCCGGCGACTCGCTGGTGCGATCGGTGGCCGCGGGCGTCGTCTCGCTGCTGCTGCTGGCGGCGGCCGGATCGGCTTCCCGGGCCGTCGGCGATGCGTTCGCGGGCACCGCTTTCGGCATTGCGGCGGTGCCGTTCCTGGCGCTCGCCGGCTTCCTCGCGCCCGGCCCGGAGGCTTCCGGGATGGCGGCGCTGCTCGCGGCCTCGGCGACCGCGGCCGGTGGTGCGGTCCTGGCGCTGGCGGCGTCCGGAACGCACGCGCACGCGTTCCTGGGCGTGCTGGTGGTGTGCGTCTTCGGCGTGGTGACCGCGCTGTTGATGCTGCTCACCGGCTCGATGGCGGAGGCGATGGCCGCGACGGCCGTCATCGCGGTCATCTTCGGTGCCTTCATCCCCGGACTCGCCTTCCGCGTCGCGGGACTGCGAATGCCGCCGCTGCCGACGAACTCCGAGCAGCTGCAGGAAGGCATCGAGCCGCACCCGAGCCGGAACGTGCTCGACCGCACCGAGGTCGCCGACAACTACATGACCGCCCTGTACCTGGCGGTCGGGCTGGTCTGCGCGGCGGCCATCACCGGCCTGCTCACCGAGCCGGACTGGTCCACGTACACGATGGCCGGCGTGCTCAGCGCGGTGCTGTTGCTGCACGGCCGCGACGTGGGCGGGATCTGGCACCGGCTCTCGGTGGTCGTCCCCGGCGCTTTCGGCTGCACCGTGCTGGTCCTGGTGCTCGCGCAGCAGGACCTCTTCGGACGGTTGCTGCTGTTCGTCGGCGTGGCGCTGTTCGGCGTGGCGCTGATGGTCGCGGGCTGGGTCGTTCCGGGCAAGCGCATGGTCCCGTATTGGGGACGGGCCGCGGACATCCTGCACGTGCTGCTGGCGGTGAGCCTCCTCCCGCTGATGCTGACGGTGCTAGGAGTCTTCGGCCTGATCCGCGCCATCAACGGCTGAGGGTGGGTTGGTCCGCAATTTCAATGGAAATCGGACCTTCGATTTCCATTGAAATTGCGTCCGAGTTCGACGGTCCGGCTGGTCGCGGGTTGGCCGGACGCATTGAGTTGACGAGTTCTTCGCAGCAGAGGGCGTGGGAGTGTGCAGTCGCGGCGGGATCAGGTTCAGGCGCACATGTTCGTCATGGGGCGGCTCAGCGCGGGAATGCTGCGTGCCGATCCGGATATTTCAGACACGCCGCAGCGGCGGACGTCGCGCGGCTTGGCCATCGGCATCATCGTCGCGGTTCTGCTCGGAATCGGGACCTTCCTGTTCGGAATGATCAACAAGGGCGGTGCCACGGCTTGGAAGGTGCCGGGCGCGCTCGTCGTGGAGAAGGAGAGCGGCGCGCGCTGGCTGTTCCTCAACGGCGAGTTGCACCCGGTGCTCAACCAGGCGTCCGCCCGGCTCATCGCGGGCGCCGACCTGTCGGTGCACACCGTCACCGAGAACTCGCTGCTCGGCACGCCGCGCGGGGCGCCGATCGGGATTCCCGGCGCGCCGGACGGTCTGCCGTCGGCCGCCGCGCTGAGCACCGATCCGTGGCTGACCTGCGCCGCCCCCACCGGTGGTGGCGAGCGGGACTTCACGATGCTCGTCGGCGAGGGCGGTGGCGAGCCGATGACCGATGAGGACGGCGCCCTGGTCGCCGGGCCCGACGGCACGGTGTTCCTCGCCTGGAAGTGGCAGAAGTTCCGGATGGACACCCAGACCGCCGGCCCCGCCGCGCTCGGCTACAGCACCACCGACCCGATCGAGGTGCCCGCCGGGTTCCTCAACGCGCTGCCGTCCGGGCCGGACCTGGTGGCGCCGGAGGTGGCCGGTCGCGGCACCGCGGGGCCGCAGCTCAGCGGGGCGCCGAGCGTCGTCGGACAGCTGTTCCTCGACGCCGCGAGCAAGCCCTACCTGCTGACCCAGGGCGGGCTGGTGCCGCTCACCGACACGCTGTTCAAGCTGCTCCGGGGCGACCCGCGGACGCAGCAGGTCGCCTACGGCGGACAGCCGGTGGAGCCGCGGCGGATCGGCGCGAGCGACATCACGGCGCACTCGGCCCCGGCCGCGGCGAAGGACGTGCTGACGCGCGACGGCGCATTCCCGGAAACGCCGCCGCAGCTGGTGCCCGACGACGACAAGCAGGCCCTGTGCGTCTCCACCGCCGCCGGCCCTCCGGTGGTGCGGGGCATGTCCCTGGTACCCAAGGACATCACGGACACCGCGAACCCGGTGCTGGCGCAGCCGGGGGTCGCGCTGAGCTGTTCCCGGCCGGACCGGGTGGCATTGCAGCCCGGCAGCGGCGTTCTCGCCGCCGCCGCGCCCACGGGCGGCTCCCAGGCTCCGACGATGTACCTGGTGGCAGACAACGGCGTCAAATACCCGGTGCCGTCGGTTGATGTGGCGACCGCGCTCGGCTACCCGGCGAGCCCGGTGGCGATGCCGCCCATGCTCGTCGACCAGTTGCCCACCGGCCCCGCCCTGGACCCGGTCGCGGCCGCCCGGCCGGTGACCGAGACCCCGCAGGTCCCGGCCGCTCCGCAGTGCTGAATCCCCTGCCACGTCCCTGTTCTGGGATGTGGTTGGCGCGGGCCGGTGGTCCTAGTTTCGTGATTGCCAGAGGCTTCGAAAACCTTGGAGGAATCGGTGGTCACCTCGCCCAACAACCTCGCTCAGAATGAAGCGAAGCACCAACAACTGACCAGCAGCCTGGTCCAGCACGTCGACTCGATGGATCAGGCCGCCAAGAACGTCCAGCAGATGAACCAGCAGCTGCAGGAGTACATGCGGTCCGGGGCCGGCCGGACGTTCGGCACGCAGATCGAGGCGTGGACCCAGAGCTACAACAAGATCAAGGCGAAGGTCGACGAGGTCATCAACAACCTCGGCGCGGCCAAGAAGCAGATCCAGGCGGCGGAAGAGGACAACCAGACCAAGGCCGCCCAGTTCGGGCAGGGCATCTACGACGTCCTGAGCAAGCCGCACAACTGATCCGCTCCGATCCGAATACCTTGTGAGGAACCGAAAATGACCGATCTCGACGTCAACAAGGCGGAGTCCGAAGCCTTGGTCGCGATGATGTTCAAGCAGACCGAGAAGCTGAACGGGCACATCGACGAGATCCAGCGGGTCGTCAACCAGATCATCCAGGACCCCGCGCTGTCCGGTCACTGGAAGGACTCGTGGCAGGGCGCGCAGCAGATGATCGACAACGAGCAGAAGAACATGATCCAGCAGTTCCACCAGGGCTCGGGGCTCCTCAACAACGTCACCGAGGCGTACAAGGACGTCGACAAGGTCGCCGCCCAGTACTTCATGTGATGACGGCGAGGTGATGTGCCATGGCTGAACCCGACACGAACAAGCTGGAGATCACAGACGCGGCGATCAGCGGCCAGAAGACCTTCCTCGACAAGTTCTACACGGAGTGGATGAACTCCGAACCGATGAAGAACCTCTCGACGTTCGCCCAGAACAGCAAGGACCTGGACGGCGGCAAGACCGGCAACGGCTACAGCAAGTTGCTGGTCGGTCTCCTGCCGCAGGCGCAGACCCTGACGCAGCGGGCCGGGGAGTTCGCCGGAAACATCGACAACCAGCTCCAGACGCTCGTCAAGGACTGGATGCCGAGCTGGGTCGATGAGCTGGAAAAGCTGCAGGCCACGGTCAACAAGACCGAGGAAGAGAACACCAAGAAATCGGAGAACTCCTTCTGACCGCTGGGCCGGTCGGTTGGCAATCGTCGCGGTCGGCGACCGCGGGCACGTCGTAGGAGAGTGAGCAGAAATGTCGGCTGCTTGGGAACAAGCGCTCCAGGCCCTCGTGCCCAGTCACTTCAAGGTCGCCGACCGCGACGCCTTCGCCGGCAACGACTCGCCGTCCTGGATCGCCACCGTCGACTACCTGCAGCAGGCCCGTGGGGGCAACAGATTGCAAGGCGACACGATGCCGGGTGACCCCGCGAACACCTGGGACGTGTACCTGAAGTTCAAGTACGAGTCGAAAGCGCTCACGGTCGGGGCCGACCAAGGTGCGCAGGGGTGGAACTGGGGTTATCTCTACATCGGGGTGAACCTCGACCACTCGCAGTTCGGCGCGGGCAGCACTTGGAGCCAGATCCTCGCGCAGGGCAAGGAAATCCTCGACCCGGTGGCGACCATCGCCCCGTTCGAGAACACGGCCGGCAACCAGGTCGTCGCCAGCCAGCCGAGCGTCGACTTCTACATCAAGCAGCTGCAGGACACCCAGACCGCGATCAACCAGTGGGCCGCCGATTTCGAGGCCCAGGCGAAGTCGGTCGGCTCGGGTCAGGGCTTCTCCGGGGAGGCGGCCAAGACCTACCAGAGCAAGCTGGAAGACGCGGTCAAGAAGCTGCGGCGATTCGGCGAAGACGTCGCCAACCCCAGGATGATCGCCGAGCTGCAGAAGGCCAAGGACGCGCTGTCGCAGTACGCCCTCCAGCTGCTCAACGCCTTCACCGCCTGGCGCCCGGATCTCGAGAACAAAGAGGCGTTCTCGCTGAGCAGCCCGCGGATGGCAGTGGCCGAGGCGCTGCGGAGCATGAACCTCATGATGACCTACTCCTCCGCGGGTGAGGTCAGGGAGATCACCGCCGGCGGTACGAACGTGTCGGTCGAGTCGGAGGAGTTCAAGAAGAAGCTCGACCGGGCGGCCAAGGACCTGTGGAACTCGGATTTCGTCCAGAAGCTCGACGCCCCGGCCGCGCAGGCCATGGGCACGGCCAACGGCAAGTTCGAGCACATCCCGCGGGGGTTCCCCAACGTCCGCCTGGGCCAGATCACCGCCACGTACCAGCCGAACTCGGGCGGCGGCGCGGACGACGAATTCAAGCAGAAGCTGCAGCAGATGCAGGAGGACAACCAGAAGCTGCAGCAGGACAACCTGAAGCAGCAGGGCGACTTCCAGAAGCAGCAGCAGGACGACTACAAGCAGCAGCAGGACGACCTCGAAAAGCAGAAGCAGGACGAGCTGAACAAGACCAACCTCACGCCGGACGAGAACGGCTCGGGTGGCGACAAGAAGACCGGGGACGACACCGATCCCCCGGACCTGGACAACCTCGACGAGGTCGAGGACCAGAACAAGGAGCTCACCCAGAACCTGACCGATGGCAACGGCACCGGCACCGGCTCGCTGAACGAGGAGAAGAACGTCCCGCCGCCGTCGTTGCTCACCGGCCCCGGATCGCTGGGCTTGGGCAAAAACAACTCGCTCGGCGGCACGACGTACGACCCGAACAACCCGGGCGGGCAGAGCTCCGTCTTCAACCCGGACGGCTCGGTGGCGCGCGGGCCGGACGGCACCCCGCTGACCGTGCCGAACGGCTCGAAGATCAACGCCGACGGAACCATCACCAAGCCGGACGGCACGCTGCTCAACGGGCCGGACGGCAAGCCGATCAAGGTGGACCCGGACTCCGCGATCCGGCCGAACCAGATGCTGCGCAACCCCGATGGGACGTTCGCCACCGGCCCGGACGGCAGGCCGCTCTACGGCCCGTACGGATCGTCCGTCAACCCGCACGGCCAGGTCCTCGACCCGAAGGGCAACTTGGTCCTCGGTCCCAACGGCAAGTTCCTGGGTGCCGTCGGCCCGGACGGCGCCCCGTTCAAGAACAAGATTCCGCTGAACGGCTCGTTCGGGACGAAGACCGTCGGGCCCGTCGGGCCGCCCGAGATCGGCGATCCGGCGAAGCGTTCAACGACGAACAGCTCCGCTCTGGACGACACGCTGCGCAAGCCGTCGACGATGGACACCGAGACCGGGCCGAAGGGACGCGGTAGCGGCGCGAACGGGCAGTCTCCGGTCATGCCGCCGCCGATGGGTGGCGGTGGCGCTGCCGGCGGTCAGGAGAAGGAGCGGCAGCGCAACACCTGGCTGACGGAAGACCCGGAAAAATGGGGCAGCCAAGGCGGTTTCACCACGGCCATCGGCCGCTGAACGCGTGATGGGAGACATACCGTGAACTTCGGCAACCTGCAGGCGCAGATGGAACAGGCGCTCGCGCAGATCACCGAGAAGCAGCAGGAGATGCGCAAGGTCGAGCAGGACCTGCTCAGCCGCACCGCCACGGCCCGCTCCAAGGACCGGATGATCAGCGCCACCGTCAAGGCCGGCGGCGAACTGGCCAAAGTGGAGTTCCACGACGACCGGTACCGGACGATGGCCCGGGCCGAGCTCGCCGACGCCGTCGTGAAGGTCGTGGAGCAGGCCCGCGCCGACATGCTCCACCAGGTCAACGAGACCATGGCGCCGCAGCTGGGCGACATCGCCGACCTGCGCGGATCGCTGGGCGGAGCGTCGCCCTTCAGCGAGTTCCTGGCGCCGCTGATGGAGATGCAGAAGGACGTCACCGACTCGCTGAACCCGGAGCGCGGCAATGGGAAGTAAGTTCGTCGTCACCGAGCAGCTGAGGAAGGACTTCCCGATGCTCGGCGAAGCGACCGCCGATATGGAGAAGTTCATCTCCTACGCGGACCGCCTGGAGGCCGAGACGATGGCGGCGTCGGGCAAGGAAGGCGACATCACCGACAGCGTCAAGGAAAACGGCGTGCACCTGTTCGCGAACTTCCGGGACCTGAGCAAGACCTTCAAAGAGGCGCTGCAGCAGACCAGCGACAACGGCAAGAAGTTCAACAACATGACCGACAACACCGAACAGGACAACGTGCACAACGCGAACAAGTCCTTCGGGGGTTAGTGCTCGGCTCTGGAGCTCGATTTCTCAAGTTTCGACGGGGTGCTCCCGGGCGCGGGAGCGGATGGCTGAACGGGGAGGGTGTCAGCTGTGTCGCTGTACCTCGACCCGGAGGGAGCCAAGGTCTTCGCCGGGCTGACGGGCTCGGAATGGCCGGAGGCCGATGAGGACAAGCTCAAGGATCTCGAAGGGGAGTACAAGGCCGCGGCCGAAGCGTTGCGGTCGCTGCAACGCCACCTGAACGACTACGTCGCCGCCATCAACGCGGGTTTCGCGGGCGACGCGGCCGAGGAGTTCGGCCAGTACGCCAGGCAGTACATCACCAGTGACGCGAGCGGCCTGAGCACCCTGGAGAAGGTGGCGGCGGCCGCCGAGTCGTTCGGCGACTTCCTGTTCGAGACCTCTGCGCAGGTCAGGTACATGAAGGCGCAGGCGATCGGCCAGATGATCCTGATGGCGATCGAGATCGCCGCCGCGATCGCCATGGCGTTCTCCACCGGCGGCCTGTCGCTGCTGAAGGTCCCGTTCATCAAAGCGATCACCGCGGTGGCCCTGAAGTTCCTGCTGCAGCTGGTGGTCGCCACCATCATGTCGCTGGCGTTCGAGCTGGTCGCCGGGTGGTTGCTGGACCTCGCGATCCAGTCCGAGCTCATCAAGCAGGGCCTGCAGCACGGCTGGAACCAGGACCTGACCACCGGGGCGATCAAGGGCGCCGCGGTGTCCGGCTCGATCGGCGGCGTGGCCTCGATGGGCGCCGCTGCGCTGGGCAAGGTCGCGACCAAGTACCTCGGCAAGGCGCTCGCCAAGTTCAACCTCACCTCCGAGTTCAGCAAGAAGCTCCTGGACGTCGGCGACCACGCCGCCGACAGCATCACGAAGCAGTTCGGGAAAGCGGCGAGCGACATCGAGGCCACTGCCCTGTCGAAGTCGGTCACGAAGCTGGGTGGCGACCTGGCGGCGACGACGAAGAACTTCAGCACCCACTTCCTGACCGGGTTCGGCAACGGCGCGTCGCACGGAATCGGCAAGGGCGTGCTCCAGTCCCTGACCGCCAGTGCCGGGTTCCGGTTCAAGGACGCGGTTTCCACCGCGTTCGAAAAGCACCTGACGGGTGTTCTGGGCAAGGAGGGCGCCAAGAGCGCGGGGGAGGCCTTCGGCGAGGCGGTGACGAAGAACGCCGGGAAGACGGGTCAGGGCGGCTTCGAGCTCGGCTTGGCCACGGCGATGCATCCCTACCGGAAAGAGCTGGGCGAGAATGCGTTCAACGCGCTGACCAAGGGATATTCCGACGGGATCCACGGTGGATTGGGCCACGTCCGGGAGAGCGCGGCATCGCACATCGTGGGCTCGATCGCGGGCTCGCCCATCTTCGGTCTCCAGGGCTTCCTGGGCGACGGCGCGGGCAGTGCCGTCAACGGTGAGGAGTGGGACCCGAGCTGGGAGAGCTTCACCGGCGGCGCGGTCTCCGGTGCCGCCGAGATGCTCGGCGAAACGCTGGTCGCCGACAAGGTCAAGGAACAGCTGCTCCAGAACAACCTGACCCTCCCGCTGATGATGAAGAACTTCTTCGACTCCGGCGGCACGACCTTCACCGCTGCGACCGATACCGGCTTCGGCGGTTCGTCCGGGCCCGGAAGTGCGATCAGCACCGAGTCGAGCAGCTTCAGCGACAGCAGCTCGACGTTCTCCGATTCGTCCACTGTGGTCGACTACGGCGGCGCCGATTCGCTGGACACCTTGGAGGGTGCCGCGAACATCGAGACCCAGCCCCTGCTCGGCGACTACGGCGACTGGATGTCGGATGCCGGTTCGGACTACGGCGATTCCCACTTCGACGACGTGCCGGACCTGATCGACCTGGATGCGGAGCTCGATCCGGTGACCGGGGAGCCGCTGTCCGAGCGCGGCTCGAACGGCGACCACCAGGTCGCGTTCTCGCATGGCGCCGTTACGTCGCCAAGCTCGATGGCGACGAGCACCGGCCCGACGTCCACGTCGACCAGCACCGCGACGAACGCCCAGAACCCCGGTTCGCAGGGCGGTTTCTCGAACACCGGCTCCCAGAACACGAGCCCGCGCCCGACCCAGTCGAGCCCGAGCGCGCCCACCCCGCAGCAGACCGAGTCGGCCCCGGCCTCCACCGACTCCTCGACGAACCAGCCCGGCCACACCGCCACCCCGAACCTCGGCCAGGACGCGGAAACGCCGACCTCGCAGCAGTCGGAGACGCCGAGCACGAACCCGTTCCGGCACGCGGACCCTTCGAGCACCAATCCCTTCCTGCAGACGGAGACGTCGAGCACCAATCCCTTCCTGCAGCAGTCCGAGTCGCCCAGCACCAACCCGTTCTTGCAACAGTCCGAGCCGTCGATCACCAACCCCTTCTTGCGGGAGAAGGGGCCGATCGAGACGAATCCGTTCGTTCTGCAGGCGGAGACGTCGAGCACGAACCCGTTCTTGCCGCAGGCGGGCGACGACGGTGCCGGGGGTCAACACCCGGCGCAGTCCAGCACGCCCACGCCGACCGACACCGAGAAGGACGACAGCGGAGCGCCCCCGCTGGAACCCCAGCACTCCGTTCTCGACTCCGGCAACGAACCCCAGTACCGCCGGGCTCCGGACGTCGACGAGCTGACGGAGAAGCAGGTCGGCAACACCGCGACGGTGATCGACCGCGACGGCAAGTGGATCGCGCCGTACGCGGACCCGCTGAAGCCGTCGGACTGGGCGCACCTGCGGGATTCGGTGACCCACGTGACCGTGTTCCACACGGACCGCGACGTCCAGCACGACGGCAAGCCCGGCGGCAAGAAGACCTACACCCGGCACCCGCTGCCGAAGTACGGCCTCCCTCGGGACGAGAGCGGGAACTTCCCCAAGGGCGCGGACGGCAAGGCCCGGCCGGATTGGCTGGACCAGGTCGCCGCTCGTCAGGTCGAGCTCAAGCAGCGGCTGATCGGTCACCTCACCTCGCAGAAGGGCGTGGTGGGCAAGATCGCCTACGACGCGCGGCGGATCACGGTGACCGGCAAGAACGGTGCGCCGGACCGCTCCGTGATGGAGTTCGAGCACAAGATCTACCTCAAGGGCAACACCGGCCGGCAAGCCGGTGTGCGGGAGCAGACGACGAAGCTGCTGAACGAACTCGTCAACGCCCGCGGCCACCGCTTGCCCACGGGCGAGCAGTTCTACCTGAAGGTGGAATTCGTCGACGATCCCGCCAAGGCGCACAGCGAGGTCGACCTGCTCACGCAGGAGCAGGCCGACAAGCGCAAGCGGGGCACCGACCAGGGGACCTGGGTTCTGGAATCGAAGACGAAGGGCGACGTCCACTGGAAGTTCGTCCACGAGATCCTGCACTCGGTGGGTCTGGTGGACGAGTACCGGTACACGCACACCGACATCGCTCCTCCGGTGTTCAACGCCGATGGTGGCCTGTCCCGCGTCCAGAGCAACGTCGCCAACATCATGGGCGACTCGCCGACGACGAGGTCCGGCTTCCGGGTGCGGCACCTGTTCCAGATCGGCCTGCTGGCCGAGCAGCTCGGCGTCAACCACGCGCTGAGCGACCCCAGGACGCCCGACGGGCACGTCCTCACGTCGGAGGTCGAGGGCGTCGGCCACAGCTACGCCACCGAGGCGTTGGCGCACCTGCTGATCTCCGAGCTTCGATCGAGCACAGTGGACGATCGGGCGTCGAACCCGTTCGGAAGCCGGCGATCCGGCGCCACCCCGGAGTCGTCGGCGATCGGGCACGAGAACTGGGAAGCGTCGGTCGAACTCACCAAGCAGGTCGTCGAGTCGCTGGTCAGCGACCTCCACGACCGGGGCGGCGACCTGAACCTGGCCGGGGTGCGCGAACTGGTCGCCAAGCACCGGCAGCCCGATGCCGTCTGGACCGCCGCGCTGGGCTACCTCCACTCGCGGCCTGAGCTGAGCGGGCTGGTGCGGCAGGTCACCGACGTCACCACGACGACCCCGCCGGGCAAGGAGTTCCGGAAGCCGGACGCCCAGCCGAACTCCGAGCACCCGGTCGGCCTGCCCGAGCAGGCGCTGCGCTATCTGGACATCGACCACGACGCGGCGCCGACGCGGTCGCACGGCGAGATCTCCAGGCCGGCGAGGATGCTCGCGCCGACCCCGCTGCTGTCGCAGGGGCCGAACGCCACGGACCTGGAACCAGCCACGCCGAACCGTCGCGCGGCTGAGGACGAGTCGAAGCCGGGCGATGAGCTGCACAAGGCCATCAGGAAGATCGAGGAGCAGCCCGGTCTGCCGACCATCCGCGAGGAAGAGGCGCACGAGCTGGAGGCCCTCCAGCACGATTCGGAATCCGATGTCCCGGACTCCGCATCCACGTCCACCGACGAGGAGCCGCCGAAGCACCCCCAGGGCAATGTGCCCCTCAAGCTGTACCTGGACGGGAAGTTCCCGGACGTCTACCGGCTGCAGCAGATCAACGGAGTGGTCCCCGGCCCCCGGGAACAGCGCTCGGACGCGGACCCCAGGCCGGTGTCCCGCGAGCAGGCCGTGGAAGATTTCGCCGGCCACGTCATCGGTTTGATCCCGCAGCTGCAGGGCGATGCCATGGCGGCGCCGCGGGGCAGGCTGAAGGAAGACCTGGCCGCCATCGCCCTCCACGCCGGCGAATTCGGGGCCCTGAAGCTGCTCGCGCAGGGCATGACCTTCGTGCTCCCCACCGGCCGGACGACCCCCGGCCACCGCCTGCTGGACCTGAACCTCGACGTGCGGCCCGAGTCCATCCTGGAGACCACCGGGAAGGGCAAGACCGAGCAGAAGAACGTCGTCGAGCGGTCGGAGCGGACGGAGTCGAGCAGGGAGACCGGCGTCAAGACGCAGGTCTCGGTCAGCATCGGCGCGGTCCCCGCCATGGTCTCGGGCTTCCTGAGCGTGGCGCCCCAGGTCACGTGGATCAACGAGACCTTCAAGAGGATCGGTCAACGGCTCAACCAGTCGTTCGTGAAGACCGTGAAGCTGTCCTCGGCGAACAAGGCGTTCGAGGCCGGGTTCGATCTGGTCTGGGCGTTCGACGGCCACAGCCCGGCTCCGGGCGACAAGGCGGACTTCGGGAAGGTCGACTTCCTCGCCCCGGCCGACGATCTCCGCGACGGCTTGGCAGCGGCGAAGATCAAGGCGGAGATCGAGGCGGCGCGGGGCGACCTCGACCCCGCCGGTTCGGAGACCGTGCAGCCGGTGGGCCGGGAACCGGCTTACCTCACCCAGAAGGCGGCGAACCTCATCGCGGCGGTGGGGGACTCCCACCTCGGCCGCGGTTTCCAGCACAAGCTGGTGGACGCGCTGCCGGAGTTCGTCAAGCAGAACAGCGCGCTGCTCAAGCTGATCAACACCACCGCCAATTCGTCGCTGATGAAGGACGGGTCGGTCGAAGCGCTCCTGCACGGTCTGGAGGTCAAGCACGCGAGCGTCAGGGCAGATCAGCTGCCGCCCCGGTTCGCGATCAATCCCGACCTCCGGCCCGACTCCGTGGCGTGGCACGCGCGGAGCGAGCTGGTCGATTTCACGATCACCGGCAAGACCAGGGCCCAGATCGGGGTCGACCACCGGCTGTCGGTCGAGCGCATGGCCGAGTACGTCTTCGGCGACGCCGCCGAGGCCGGGCTCAGGTTCCGGTGGCTGCGCGATCTCGCCTCGCTCTTCGGCGGCAGCAGGGGCCCGGCGCAGCTGGGCCTCGACGGGCAGATCACCTTCGGCAAGTCCGGCAAGTTCACCGCCACCGACAAGAAACCGGCGGCGAGCAAGCAGAAGTCGTCGCACGCGGCCGATCTCGTCGAGATCCGGCTCGAACTGAACAACCACACCAGCCTCGCGACGCACGAGCACGGCAACACCTCCGACGCGAAGAAGCTCCTCGGCGCCGAGCTGAAGTCCGTCGGCCAGGAGCGGGGCGCGTCCTACGTCTACGTCACCGAGGAGAACCTCCCGGCCCTGGTGGCCGAGCTCGACGAGATCCTCGGTCGCGGCACCGAACCGGTCCCGGAACAAACACCGCCGAAGCCGTCGCGGGAACGTGCGGACCAGCTGCGCACCGTCCTGGACAACGGCGGGCTGGTCTCCGACCTCACCCACATCAAGGGCGTGGAGGACATCCACGACGAGGTCCGGCGGACGATCCTCGCCGCGCTGGAACAGGACGGCAGGAAGCTGACGGCGGTCGAGGTGCAGGCGATCGACCTGCAGCTCAGCGAGCTCTCCCCGAGCCGGCTCGTCGAGGAGTTCGGCGACTACGCCCACGGCACCGATCGTTCGCAGTCGCGCCCCCACCAGGTGACGATCGACGCCGGCGACCGGAAGTTCGTGGTCGACGTCGGCGCCCTGCTCGGCGACGTGGTCTCCGAGCAGAAGGTCGACGAGGCGGTCATCACCGGCACCCGCTCGGCCGGGGCCAGCCAGCGCGTCCGCATGAAGCACGGCTTCGGCTGGGCCGCGGCCCTGAACCTGCTCGGCCGGGTGCGGATGGGCCGGGACGGATTCGCGAAGAACATCTACCTGGGCGCCGCGGTCGGCGGGAAGTACCGGCAGGAGACCAGCGCGCACAGCGGCAACCTGCGAGCCGCCGGTCACGAGGACAAGGTCAACCAGACCGGCAAGGCCCTCCGCATCGAGCGGGCGGTCAGGTTCACCGCCGACATCCGCGAGGAGAAGCACCGGGACTGGGGCGAGCGCTGGTCCAAGTACCACGCGAAGCGACCGAGCAGCCTGGCCGAGCTGTTCCGGCCGGTGAAGCACGGCGACCTCGGCAAGTTGACCGCCGACGGCGCCGCCGGCTACCTGGTGCCCGAGAACCTGGTCGAGCTCTCCGGGAAGCTCGACCCCGGTGCGCGCGAGCCGCTGCTGCAGGAAGCACTGCGCGACCTGCAGAGCCGTGAAGGACTGCTCGACGAGCAGAATCCCGGGCACCGGCTGGGCAAGCAGATCCCGCCAGGTGCCGGGCTCGTCTACTACATGCGCGACACCCTGGCCATCTTCAACGGCGAGTACGTCAAGCTGCACGAGGAGTCCAACGAGAAGAAGACGTCGAACCCGTTCGACGTCCTCTCGAAGGACGTGGCCCAGCTCTCGCGCAAGGAGTACGAAACCCTGGTCCAGGGGATGTTCCTGGGACCGCAGCGGATCAGCGACGGGCCGCAGGGCGCGCCGATCAAGCGCGAGGGCATCTTCAGCTCCGACCTGCGGGCCCACATCGTCGAGCACGTCGGGATCATCCCGAAGGGATCCTGGAAGCCGGCGACCACCGGCCAGATCGCCGTGCACCACGGCAAGAGCAGCGGCATGTCCCTCGGCGGCACCTTGATGGCCCAACTCGGCATCGCCGAGCTCAGCTTCGAGCACGGCTACCAGGCCGAGGGCACCGAGCGCGACACCTCGGCCGCCGTCAACAAGCTGACCGCGGCGGCGCTGAAGGGCGACGTCCACCTCTACGTGGTGGACGTGCTGATGCACAACCGCCTCGACGACTCGCTGCACATGTTCGGCAAGCCCAACACCGAGCTGGCCGGCCTGCGCCGGGGCGTGCGGCAAGGACTGCTGCCCCGCTGGGCGATCATGGCGGTTCCGGAGGACTTCCGGCAGGCGCACGGGCTGCCGCTGCCCGATGATTTCGAGACGACGCCGCTCACCTTCGAGGACCCGGCCCCCGAGCCGGCCCTCAACGACCTCGGTGACGGGCTGGGCAAGGACGTCAAGGCCATCAGGTTCACCCCCGAGGGCGGCGTGGACGTGTCCGCCGGTGCTCGGGGCATCGATCCGCTGCTGCAGCGCAAGGGCGATGACCTGGCCGACTGGGCCTACCGGGTGGTCGCGAAGGCGAATCCGGGCCTCGTGCTGGGCTGGGACCCGGAGTCGGGCACTCCGCCGCCGGCGACGAGCGCGGTCCAGAAGCTCGATGCGCTGCGCGACCTGGGGACGGTTCGGCAGATCCTCGACGGCGGCTGGTCCGTGACCATCCCGGACGGCAGGACCCACTACGTCCTGAAGCTCAACGCCAAGCCGGTCGGCGATCCCGTCCAGGTGGTCCACGCGACACCGCCGGTGGGCGGGTCTTCGGAGATCTCCGGCAACACCACCATCGGCGAAGAGCAGGTGAACCGGTCGTTGAAGACGACCGCGACCGCGTTCGTCGGCCCGCCGGCCCCGTTCGGCACCCAGGGGACCATGCGTCCGGGCGCGACGTTCGGCGTGGACAAGACCGAGGGCACCGAGGTCTCCGTCGCGGAGCAGATCACCGAGCAGCGGCGCTCGCGCCCCGGCGAGGCGGCGCAGTTCCGCCAGGACGTCGAGCTGACCGCCGAGATCTTCGAGGTCAAGCTCCCGATGACGTTGGCGGCCGTGGCCGTCAAGGCGACGCCCACTTCGCAGGAGGTCGACTTCGCCGCGGAGCCGAAGTCGTCGCCGGCGAAGGCCAAGGCCCGGGCCGGGGCCGTCGCGGAGCAGATCAGGACCATCCTGGACGATGCCGCCGGATCCGCCGCGCAGAAGGTCAAGGCCGACGTCGTCGTCGAGAAGATCGCGTCCGCCCTGGCCAAGGCGGGCGGCAGTGCGAAGTCCCTGGTGGACCACGCGAAGTCCATCGTGGACACCTCCTCGTCGCCGACGAAGCAGGCCGACGCGCTCGACGAGGCGGTCAAGGCCGTGCTGGACAAGCTCGTCGTGCCGGTGGAGCAGAGCGAGTCCGCTGAGAACGGCCGACCCGCCCCGGAGAAGATCAAGCTCGTTCTCGGCGACGCCCCGCCCACCTTCCGCGGGCAGGCCCTCCTCGAACTGCCGGACGCCTTGGTGGGCAGCCACTCCGCGGGGAAGAGTCCGACGAAGCAGGGCCTGCTGGTGGACATCGTCGACGAGGGCCAGCTGCTGCGGGAACTGCCCCCGGACGTGCTCCGCGCGGGGTCGTTCGAGCTGGCCAAGATCCTGCCCGGTGACGTGGTCGACAAGCTCGTGGACGTCATCGTCGAGACGTCCGTCCATGTCGACGGGCAGGATGTCAATTCCGGGCTGCAGGATTCCGGCGCCGCGCTGCGGGACTGGCTCGCCAAGGGCACGCCTGACCACCGGAACCTGGAGGCCTTGCTGTCGCCGGCGATGGTGGCGCGCCCCAAGGAGAGGCCGGACGGCCCCACGGCCGAGCCCTTCCTGGCCGACGACGGCTACCGCTTCGAGTTCACCGTGCCCGGCCCGCTCAACCAGGAAATCTCGGTGCGGACGAAGGTCCGGCTGTTCGCCCCGGAGTTCCTGCTGGCCTGGGACGTGCCGGCCTGGCAGCAGAAGCACGTCGAGGAGATCACCGAAGACGTCACGAACAGCTCGGACACCGGGTACCAGACGGCCGCCGCGGCGCCGGTCGCGTCGCAGCCCATCATGGCCACGGTCGGCGGCGGTACGACCTCGCGGAACACCGGGAGGGGCGGCGCGCAGCACCTCACCAAGGTCGAGGGCAACGAGCGCAGCAAGGATCTGGCGGACACGCGCCGCAACCGCTACACCTCGCACGTCGAATTCGACTTCGAGGTCACGATCAAGCAGAACCTCAACGACACCAAGGCGTACCGGGCCGGGGTGCAGTACTACAACGCGGCCCAGTTCGACCTCCACCCGAAGAAGGCCGAGGCGATCGACCCGCAGGCCGGGAGCCGCAGGACCAAGGCCGAACTGGCGGCGGAGAAGGCCGGGCGGGAAGCCGCGCTCCAGGCAGAGCTGGACCTGCTGGGCTCGATCGACGTCTCGTCCACGCCGGAGAAGCCGACCGAGGAATCCCCGCAGTCGGCGGCCGCGGCGCATTGGCAGCAGGCGATCGAGCAGTTCGAGAACCTGCTCCGGGAACAGCACGGGCAGACGCACCCGCAGGTCGTCGCGGACCTCGCCGAGCTCCTGAGCCTGGCCTCCCGGCCGTTGAGCGAATCGCAGCAGCAGCGCTTCGCCGACCTCACCGACCAGCTCCGGCAGCCCGCGGCCGGGAACGAATCCCGGGGCTTGAGCCCCGAGCTGGTAGACCTCGCCGACCGCGTCCGGAACCACCTGACCAGCGAGCCGCCGCAGCAGCAGTCCGAGCACGGCTCTGCCGATGTCATCCAGCAGTTCACCGAACTACTGCTGAGCCTGGACTTCGGTGATCGATCGGTCGAGGTCCAGCACGTCATCAATGCGCTCTCCGCGCCGGAGACCCTGGAGAGCGCGACGGAAGGGCAACGCCGTGCGCAGCGTTTCGAGCAACTCGTCCACCAGCTCTACCTGCCGACGAATGCGCCCGCGCCGAGGCAGACCGCCGGCACGCAGGTGCCGTCCGAGTTGCGCGGGTACCAGGCCGAGTTGCGCGGCTACACGCCGATCAGCGTGCCCGGGGACGGCAACTGCCTCTTCGAGGCGATCAGGGTCAGCAGCGGCGGGCGCATCAGCATGCCGGTCGCGGAGATGCGCGAGCTCGTGGCCCAGCGCCTTCGCGAGACCTGGTCCCAGCAAATCGCGGACTACACCCGGCTCTCCCGCGAAGAGGCGGTCAGATCGGTCCTCGCGGACGGGTACTACGGCCCCGGGCTCGGCGATCTCATCCCGCAGTTGGTGTCCGAAACCCAGGACCTGAACATCTGGGTGGTCGACCCCGCGCGGAACGCGATCCATTCGGTTCAGGGCGTCACCACTCCCGACTCGGGGTCCATCGTCCTGGTGCGCACCGGGGACGAGGGCTCCGCGCACTACTACGGGACGTTGACCGAACCGGACACCCGCGCACAGCTGCGTTCGGACGAGGACGACCAACTGCTCGGGCTCCTCGACGAGGTCAAGGACCTACTGGTGAACGGGCCGGAGTCGGCGACCACGTCGCAGCCGGGTTCTTCGCGGCCGGGCGAGGGGACTCGGGGGCAGGAACTCGACGAGTTCGCGAGCCTTCTTCGTGCGGAGCACCAGGAATCGCACCCGGATGTCGTCGGGAACATCCTCGCGCTGCTGGATTCGGCCGAACGTCCGGCCAGTGCGGAAGAACTGGGGCGCTTCGGCGAGCTCGTCGAGCAGCTCGACCGGCCACCGCAGACCGGAACCGCTCGCGGCCCGCAGGACCTGAGCCCGGAGCTGACGCAGCTCGTCGAGCAGGTCGGCGATCACCTGCGGGACGAGTCCGCGCAGGAGGACCAGGCGTCCGGGGACGACCTGAGCGGGACGAAGCCGAGCGAGTCGGGCTCGAACGAGTCCAATTTGGACGATTCCGGCTCGGGCCAGACCGGCTCGGGTGTTGCGAACACCAGCGAGACGGGTTCGGGTGTCGTCGACCTGAACGATGGCGGGGCCTATCCGATCGGGCTGGTGACCGACGACGGGGCCACCCATCCGATGGAGCAGCTGCTGAAGGTCGGCGACCTCGTCGTCGGCAGCCAGCAGCCCCACTCGGCGGACGGCGACGGGCTCTCGGCGCGGGATCTGCTCATCAAGACGGTCCTCGACTCGGTCACCGGGCACGACCTAGGCGTGCACGAGGCGAACAACGAGCTCGGCCAGGCGTTGAGCCGATCCGACCGCACCAATCTGGAGGTGTACCTGCGCCAGCAGGCCGGCGCCTTCGGCGAGAACGGCCTGCTCCGGATGCTCCGCGCCGGACTCCCGGTGCGGCTCGGCGTGAACCGCCACATCATGTTGCAGCTGACGCGAACCGGCCCGGTGACCCGGCCGACGGCCGCGGGCGGCGACGCGGCAGGTGGCCCGAAGCAGGGTTCCCAGTTCGAAAGCGGGCCGGGCAGCGGCAGCACCGCAACGGTGTCGCACAAGTCGAAGATCAACCTGCTCGCCGGCTGGATCGGGACGGTCGCGGACAAGTCCGGCCTGGTCTACGTGCTCCCGTTCCTGGAGCAGGGCCGGGACTCGTCCATCAACACCGGCCGGGCCACCTCGTCGAGCACGCTGTACAAGACCGAGTTCGTGCGCGCGGTCGCCGACCAGTTCGAGGTCGGCTTCGAAATGCACGCCAGCATCACGGAGAACGGCGTGAAGCTGGCCGAGATGACCCAGCAGCTGCCGGAGAGGTTCACCCTCGGCTACCCGGAGGAGGCCCTGGGCACCAAGGTCGCGGGCGGCGAATACCACCGCCTGGCCCCGGGACGCCGGCCGGTGCGGATGCCGGCATCGACGCAGAACGACATCGAGCACGTCATCACCTGGGTCGGGACCGCGAAGGCCCAGGAAGCGGTGCTGCAGGAGCTGTCGAAGTACGACGGTCTCGACCTGATGACCGAGAACTTCATGCGGACCCTCTCGCCGGACGGCCGGTCGGACGGCTACGTCCGGGGCGTGACCAAGAAGACCACGGTGACCTGGGACCAGGCGGTTCCGCGGGACAAGTCCGCGCCGGTGTCGGAGAAGCTGCCGGACGCGATCGACAAGGGGGCCCGGTGGATCCGCAACCACACCGCCACGGCCGCCCACAACTACGCGGCGACGTTCACCTCCGACCCGAGGATGACGGGCTTCGGGCCGTTGATGGAGGTCGACGTGACCGGCGGGACCACCCGCCGCCGCGGTGAGATCAGGATCAGCGCGAGCAATTCCACGTCCGCCTCCGCGATCGGTCTCGACGTGCGCTACCTGCACACCGTGGCCAACTTCGACGGCTTGGACGTCCAGACCGGTGGCCAGGCGTCACTGAAGATCGGGGCCGGCCACGGCACGTCGTTGTTCGGCAAGTTCAAGAACTTCCTGAAGCAGAAGGACCACGCCCCGGCGAGGCACGTCCTGTACCGGGTGGATTTCGCGGAGCACTTCGACCTGACGATCAGCCGGGACGGCAAGGCGCTGGGCGAGAAGGTGGCCGGGGCCGGAGAAACCGCGGCTTTCGTGCTGATTCCGAAGGAGAAGGTCGCGGCGTTCGAGGAGAAGATGCTGGCCGCGCTGGCCACCCTGCCGCACGAGACGTCGCTGCCCGCTTCCGGTGCCGAGCCGACCGAGCAGCAGAAGGCTGGGCTTCTCGAGCAAGACCAGACCGAACTGGCCAACGAGGTCCAGGACTACGCCGCGGTCGCCAAGAACAGCACGCTGAGCGACCTCACCCGCTTCGACGGCGCCGAGGGCATCGGCGAGGAAGTCCGGGCCATCGCCGCCGGCCTGATCCTGCAGGACTACCGCGACGGGAAGCTGACCCCGCAGCGGCGCGACGAGCTGCTGGACCAGCTGGACGACGCCGTCACGGACTTCGACCCGGTGAAGCTCGTCGACAACCTGAACAAGATCGGCACCACCTCGGTCGCCACCGAGGTCCGCTTCCGGGGCCGCACCTACGAGGTGTACCTGTCCGATCAGTCGGTCGACTCGGCGGTCGAGACCTTCCTGGAACAGCTCGGCAGGGAGCCCGACCTCGCGTTCGATGAAAACGCGGCGTACGTCGCGGATCCGGCGTCCGACGACGCGGTGCAGCATCTCCGCGAGAAGCTCGGCAAGCGGCCGCGCGTCAAGCTCACCGACGAGGAAGCCGCGGGCATCCGGCAACAGCTGGAGGAGAACTTCCAGATCCGCGCGGAGAACGGCCGCAACGCCTTCGACGCCGTCGACGTCCTGGTCGAGATCGGCGGGGAGAAGCTCCGCGCGAACAGCCGGTATTCCGCGGCGGAGGCGTTGAGCGAGCTCGACTACCGCGTTTCCAAGCGGATCATCGAGCTCTCCGATGCCGACCGCGCCAGGATCCGCCAGGAGCTGGCGGCGGCCCGGGACGGCGCGGCGAAGCCGGAGAACGAGTTCGCGATCCGCCGCTACCGGATCGACACCGAGGTGGAGGCCGGCGGCCGGAAGTTGCCGGTGCGCAGCGACAAGCCGGTGGACGAGGCGCTCCAGGACTTCGAGAAGAAGCTGGCCAAGGGCGTCCGGCTCACCGCGGCGGAGCGGCAGAAGATCCTCTCGCAGCTGCAGGAGGACGAGCAGCGCCGAAAGGCGGGCAAGAAGCACGCCTACACGGTCGAGTTCAGCATCGGCGACTACCGCTTCGACGTGGCGGTCACCGGCACGCCGAAGGGCGTGCGGACCGCCAAGCACCTCGACCACGCCGAGCTCTCCGGCAACCGGGGCACGGAGATCGCCCTGGGCAACAAGCTCAAGGACACGATCTACGGCAGCCTCTCGCTGAAGATCCGGAACCGGTTCAAGACCTTCACGGCAGGCCCGCTCAAGGCCACGTGGTTCAACGGCAACGTCGCCGCACAGCTCTCCGCCTCGCGGACCACGACCTCCGGTTCGAGCACCACCGCCACCGACGAGGTCAAGGTCAGCTACAAGGGCCCGGCGATCGAGATCCGGCGGGAATTCGACTTCGACGTCGCGGTGCAGGTGACCCGCGGAGGAAAGCCGCACGAGCTGCGCAACCACACCGTCCACGCCCTGGCGGACTACCGGGTGCCGGACTTCATGGGGAAGAACGCGGCGGAGTTCCGGCCCGGTCCCACCGTGCGCGTGCCCGAAGGCATCAGCATCGAGTCCTTCGCCCCGGACCTCGGCTCGGCGGTGCCGGTCGAGAACATGGTGGTCCTGACCCACGGCGGGGATGCGCACTTCGAGCGGGTCAGCGACAACTCGCCCGGCATGCAGCGGGACGCGGCCGAGAAGACCAAGGCGTGGTGGACGCCGTACCTGCTCAAGCTCCCGTGGACCAGCCGGCCGAAGTTCCACGTCGCGCCCGATCCGGACCTGGTCGGCAACGCGTCGATGGCGAGCCACCTCCGCCCCCAGGTGATCGCCATGGGCACCCGGCGAGGCCACCTGCAGGACCGCGTGCACCAGGAGAACCTGCGCACCACGTTCCACCGGCCGAGGATCGTCGACTACGTCGATCCCCGGAACCTCTCGATCTCCGCCATCTCGAAGCTGGGCCGGAGCGTGTCCTACGGCGAGTCGACGGATCTCGACCGCGGCGGCAGCCTGCAGATCGGCGCGCTGGGGCTCGACGTGGAGGGGGCGCTGAGCTGGCAGTCCAGCGGCGGTTCGAGCGAGGCCATCGCGGGGAGCAGCAAGGTCACCTTCCAGACCGGCAAGGACGTCAAGTACGTGCTGGTCAAGCTCGACAAGCTGGACCAGCACCGGGCCGAGGCCCAGCAGTACCGCTGGGGCAGGCCGTCGCACTGGAAGGCCTTCAACCCCTACAAGATCGGCGGCGGCGCGGAGACCCGGCGCTACCTGGAGCGCGACGGGGCCCTCGCAGTGATGACCGAGGAGGCGGCCAACGCGGTGATCGAGAAGGCCGAGGCGGCGGTCACGACGAAACGTCCGGTGCCCGCGCTGGACGACGTCGGCAACTCCGTGGACGCCAGCGTCGGCCTGTTCGAGATGTCGGCCGGTGATGTGCCGCTTTCCCAGTGGGCGCTGGACATCTTCGCCGAGCACCGCAAGAAGCTGGTGCCGGATGCGTGGCAGGAGGGCAAGCACTGGGTCGCGCTGAACTCGAACACGGTGCAGGAGCTGTCGGCCCTCGACATGCGCGCGACGCAGCTCGAAATCCTCAAGGGCGGGGTGTCGATCTTCCAGGAGTACAAGGACTGGAAGGGGCACACGCACTACGTCGAGCTGCGCTTCGAGGCGAAGCTCCCCGACAGCTGGGACAAGAACGCCACGGTCACGGAGCTGAAGGACGGGCGCAGCTTCTTCGAGCACCAGGCCGTCTACGGCAACGAATCCCAGTACGCATCGGGCAAGAGCCTCGGCGCCGGGGTCCTCTTCAACCCGCTGATCACCACGAACCACACCGCGGCCAGTCCGGCCGGCCCCGCGGCCTCGCTGTCGATCGGCTTCCCGAACCGGTCGGTCGAGGTGGCGACCGGCGACTCCTACCAGCACGGCGACCGGAGCGAGAACCGGGGACAGAACGTCCGCGTCGGCGTCGACCTGGTCTTCGAGGCGAAGCTGTTCTCCTACACCGAACACGCGGCGCTGCTCAACACCGTGACCAACGCCGGCATTTCGAGCACCTACCGCAACCCCGAGCACCGGTCCATCCCGCTGGGCGAGAACGCCACCAAGACGGGCTTCGCCACGCTCCAGATGCCCAAGCCCCTGCTGGACATCGAGTCGAGCACCACCCAGCCGCTGCTGACCGGTCGCCGGCTCGACGGCGAGCGGGACGTCACCGGCCAGCTGCACAAGGCGAAGACGGCGTTGGTGACCAACCAGCGGCTCGGCGACGTGCTCGAGTTCGTGGAGAAGGTGATCTCGCGCGCGCCGAAGTCCGGCCTGGGCTACGACAGCCAGGCGAAGCGGGCCTTCGGGCCCGCCAGCCCGCGCCGGATGCAGCTGCGGAACTGGCTGTCCTACCAGCTGATGAGCACGAACGCGAAGGCGTTGCTCAACGATGGCCGCGACCTGAAGGGAGCCCTCGACGGCATCCGCAAGGCGGGGAAGGCGCTCGGCGGCATCGGGAACGTCGAGACGGCCCTGCGGGACATCCGGTCGGCCGACACGAACAAGCAGGCCGTCCAGGACGTCGAGGCGGTTGTGCAGGGCATCCGCGACGGTGTGGTGGGGCTGGGAGACGGCCGGAGCCTCGCGCAGGTCATCGAGCACGCGCTCACGGCCGAGCAGAGCATCAAGGACGCCGAGAACGCGCTGCGGAGCTACCGGGGAGCAAAGAGCCTGACGACGGGCATCCGGGGCGCCGCGCAGGCGCTGCGGGGTATGCGGGATGCCGAGACTCCGCTGCAGAACATCCAGGATGCCGCAGCCGTTGTGCAGAGCATCCACAACGCGGCGGAGGGGCTGCGGAACGTCCAGGACGTCGCGGGGCGGGACGAATTCGCGCAGGCCGTCCAGGGCGTCGAGGCGGCCGTGCGGAACATCCGCGAGGCAGCGGAGCGGCTGGGACGCGATGGGGGCGCCGAGGCTTTCGCGCAGTCCGTCCAGGACGCTGGAACGGCCCTGCAGCACGTCCTGGACACCGGGTGGAGCATCCAGGACATCCAGGACGCCGAATCTCATGCGCAGGTCGAGAAGGCGCTGCAGGACATCCAGAACGCCGAGGCGACCCTGCGCGACATCCAGAAAACCGTTGACAGGGCACGACAGGCCATCCGGGACGCCGAGCAGGCGTTGGAGGACATCAAGAGCGCCGAGCACGCGCTGCGCACCAGCCGCGAGGTCAAGGGCCTGACGAGGGGCATCCGGAACGCCGGGGACGCCCTGGCGGGCATCGCGAACCTCGAAGAGACCGTGGGGGGCCACCTGCGGGCCGCGGAGATCGTCGGCAAGGTCCGCGGCGTCCAAGCGGTCGTTCGAGGATTGCTGGACGGCGAGCGGACGAACGTCCGGGACGTGACGACGTTCGAGCTCGAGATCGACGAGGCCAAGGCGCAGCTGAAGCTCGCCGGCGGTCTGGCGGCGGCCATGGGGCGTGGCCACCGGCACAGGATGCGGCTCGGGGAGAAGACCTTCGCCACCGACGTCGACACCCAGGTGAACCAGCGGGTCTTCAACCCCAGGTACAAGGGCGTCGAGATCCGGACGGCCCGCAACGAGCGGTTCCACGGTCAGATCACGTCGCAGGCCGAGTCCGACGTGAAGTCCCGGCTCGCCTGGCAGGCCCCGGGCGCGGGCGCGGCGACCGCGCCGGATCCCGCCTTCTTCTACGCGGATGCGTCGCTGGCCGGGAAGGAGGGGGCCAGCACGGACGAGACGAACGCGAACGAGCTGCAGGGCCGCACCGAGTTCGGCCCGCAGGACCGCCTGGTGTTCGACCTGGACGTCGAGTACACCGTCACCGCCAAGTCGAAGCTGCGCGCCCACGACCCGCGGGCGTTCCAGGACTCCGCCTACCGGCGGGGTGGCATGACGGTGACGATCACCAGGCAGGAAGCCGAAGACCTGGGCTGGTGGAAGCCCGGGGACGTGCCGGTGCACGACGACGACGTGCACGACCTCGACCTGCTGCGCCCGCTGCTGTCGGTGCCCGATCGCCGCATCGCGCTCGCCGAGTACGGGCTGGTGCTGGCGGACCTCGAAGTCTTCAGCGAACAGGGCTTCCAGCAGCTGCGCCACGAGGAACTGGTCGCGTTCCAGGACTACCTGACCGAGCACCACCTCTCCGCGCGCGGCGCGCGGCGGTTCGGCGGCCTCGGGCAGCTGGGGCAGGACGGGCTGGACTTCCGGCAGAAGCTCGCCATCCTGAAGGACCCGGAGCGCTACGGGATGCGTGCGCTCGTCGCGAGCTGGCGGCTGGGTCTGCCCCCGGGGACCGCTTCCGCGAAGGACCTGCTGCGGATGGAGCGGTTCACCCGCGACGACCGGCTGAGCGGGCCTGACGTCGAGGACTTCGACGGCCTGAATTACCAGCACGTTCCCGAGAACACGGGCGAGGACCAGGACGACGTCGCCGACCTGAGGCGGGCGCCGCAGGAGGAGCAGCCCGATGAGCCGGAGCTTCCGCCGACCTTCGTCGAGGTGCGCGAGCAGGTTTCGAAGGAGCTCGGGCTTCCCGCCGAGGAACTGGAGAAGCTGGCCGCGAACCCGGTCCTGCGGGCCCGCGTGGAACGCTTCATCGACACCGATTTCGACCCGGTCGAGGAGTGGGCCGAGATCTGGACCGAACAGCTCCGGGTCGCCCACCAGGACCAGCCGGGCCAGCTGACCAAGCCACCGTTCGGCGACGAGACGGACCAGCTGCTGGACGAGGAGGACGTCGAGCACGGGTTCGTGCTGACCGAACCGGGCCGGGTCGTCTACCGGTGGCTGGACGAGGACGACCTGCGGTACATCGACCCCGATGACGTTTCGTGGGAGTCGCCGCTGACCCATGGCTTCACCGCCGTGGACCCGACGGCAGGCAGTTCGCTGCTGAACCACGTCAAATCGTTCGGCGGCAAGCAGTTCGTGGCGACGACGACCAATCCGGACTACGCGTACAAGAACCGCAGGTACCGCTACAAGGTGCGTGCCTCGCAGCCCGGCATCGACGTCGTGAAGACGTTCGGCGCACGGGAAATTCCGGTCCACGTCTTCAAGGCCGAACGCGAGGTCGCCTTCATCGAGAAGATCCCGCCCGGCGACATCGAGGAGGTCGTCGAGTACACCTGGGGGGAAATCGGCAGCCCTCCCGTGACGCAGGTCCTCTGGTCGCGACCCCCGGAGGGCGACCCGTCGCACGTCGGGGCCGACGAGACGCTCATGTCGCAGAGCGGCGCTGAAACGCCGACGGCTCCGCCGGTCAAGCGTTCGCACAGCGATGCAGAGCTCTCGGACGAGGAGAGCGGGAACCTGCGGCGGGCGCCGGGCTCGGAAGAGTCGGATCCGTTGCCCGGACAGGACTTCGCGGCTGTGAGCCTCATCGACAACGGTGCCGCCCCGGTCGAGACGTGGGCCCACGAGCTGGACGCCGCGATGAGCGACCACGGCCTCGACGAGCCCGAGACCTCGGCTGGCGCCCGGGCCCGTGCTCCGGAGAACCAGCACGACATCGGGGCCGACCTCGACCATCGGCAGACGGACGTCAAGCGGCCGGTGGAGTGGCGCTTCGACGAAGTGCGCAGGGAACTGACGCGTCGTTTCCGGATCAGGTCGGACGAATCGACGCTGCTGGTGGAGCGGGCCGAGCGCCCGGGCGTGCAGGAGGCCGTGAACGAGCGGATCCGGGCGGGCGCCGATCCGGTGGAAGCCTGGGCCGCCGAACTCGGCGTCGAGCACCCGACCGGCGCCGCTTCCGGGCAAGGGCATCAAGAAGACTCCGCCCACGAAGAGCCGGACCTGCTCGTGCACGTTCGCGAGGACGGCACGGTCGGGCCGCTTCCCGCTGATGTCAGAGATCTGCTCCTGGACCTCAAGATGCGGCCGGCGGATCTCGCGTCCTTCCGCGGACGGGTCGACCGGCTCGGCAAGGCGGACCTGGAGAGTTTCGCCAAGTACCTGGAGGACCACGGCCTGACGGTCGGCGGGGCGCGGGCCGGCGAGCGCTTCGGCCGCCTGGGTCACGTGGGGCGGGGCGGGGCCGACCTGGGCGAAACCCTGGGGCGCTCGCGCGGCAACCGCATGCGGTCGCTGATCGCGAGTTGGTGGCTCGGTGCCGAGCCGGGCGAATTCGGGTCGATGGTGCTCGACCGCATGACGCGGTACGCGGTCCAGGAGAACCTGACCGCGGACGAGCGCAGGAACCTGCGGGCCCTCGTCGCAGATCCCGGGACGAGGACCCAACTCCAGGGAACCGTCTGGTCCAGGGCGGGCGAGTGGCACGTGTGGCCGACCACCGTGTTGGCGATCCGGGGACAGCACGGCTTCGGCGATCTGCCCGGCCTGCGGTTGCCCTGGCTCGGGGAGTTCCTCGGGCGGCGGCCGGAAGCCGTCGCCGTCAACACCGTCGCGAGCTGGATGGTCACCACCGGCCTCGCGCTGAGCGACCTGAACTCCTTCCGCGGGCTCCCGGCGGTCGGCATCGGCGAGATGGCCAGCTTCAGCGAGTACCTGGAAACCCATCCGCCCACGTGGTCGCACGGGCGGAGCGATCGGTTGGATTCCTGGTGGAAGGAACTGACCAGGAAGGGGGCGCAGCAGCGCGACTGGGGGCGGGAGACCTTCCCGCAGCTCCGGGAGGAGTCGTGGTTCCGCGACCAGGACATCGCGAGACTGCACGACCTGGTCGTGGTGCACGGCCTGGACGCCGAGGCGCTGGGGCGGTTGGCCCGTGCTCTCGGCCGCGTGCCCGATGAACTCCCGACGGTCGCCCGCAACGAGCTGTTCGATGTTCACGGGCTGCTGCGGGCCGCTGCCGAGTTCGGCGTGGAGCCGCTGCACCTGGCGACCTACCTGCGCAGCGAGATCGATGTCCAGCCGACGGACCACAGCGCCGGCGCGGCGCTGATCGAAGCGGAATTCGCCGAGATCCGCAGCCGGCTGACCGAGCACGGCCTGACCAGCCCGGCGGCGTGGGCGAGCTACCACCTCAACCGGTGGGGCGACGTCGGTGCCTGCCGGATTCTGGTGACGGCCGAGGATCTCGGGGTTCCCGCGCGGTACCTGGACGCGTACGTGCGGTCCGACGGGACCGTCCGCAGCCTGATGATGAACGCCGACCGGTGGAATCGGCAGGGCAGCGTCGAGGCGCTGCTGGAGGAGCGCGGTCACCTCGGCAAGACCGACTCGGCGCGCGAAGCCCGAGAGCTCGTCCTGCGGAACTACCGGCCGGAGATGCCCGCCGATCTGCTGCCGCCGGCCTTCGAAGAGCTTCCGGGCTACGACGAGAACGTCTCCTCCGGTCAGGACGAGTCGGCGGACCTGGTGGAGCCGGTCTTGGATCCCGGCGTGGTTCCCCGGGGCGATTCGGGCTCCAGCACGGTCGTCACCGCCCCGGTGACCGGCGCCGAAGACGCGGGCCTCGACCTGCTCGACCCCGCCGACGGCGGGGCCGAGTTGGCCGCGGCCCGCGCGAAGCTGCTCGCCGACTTCGGGCTCCGGCCGGCAGACCTGGAGATCTTCCGCGACCGGCTGAGGCTGCTCGGCCGGGAGGAGCGGCTGGGCCGGAGCGATCTGGAATCGTTCCGGTCGTACCTGGGCGAGCACGGCCTGACCGTGGCCGGGGCGCGTGCCGGTGAGCGCTTGGGCCGCTGGGGGCACCTGCTGCGCGGCGGGCCGGGCTTGTTCGACGGGCTCGAAATCCTCCTTCGCCCCCGGGGCCACCGACTGCGGTCGCTGATCGCGAGCTGGCTGCTGAACACGCCCGAGGTACCGGTCGCGCCGGGCCGGTTCCGGTCGGTCCACCTGGAGCAGATGCTGCGGGACGGTTTCGACGTCAGCCGGCTGGTCAACCGGGATGCGCCGCGCAGCCTCGGCGGGGGCAACTGGATCACACCCACGCCGTCCGGGCAGCAGGACTCGCCGGTCCAGAACGCCCCGAAGAACACGGTTGCGAACGAGAACACCACCGGGGAGGAGCAGGGCGCCGGCAGTGCGAACCAGGACCTGGTCGGCGCCATGGAAGCGGCCCTGAATCCCGTCGCCACATCGTCTGCAGTGGACGAAAACGCGACTTCGGGGGTCGACGGCGGCGATCAAGACGCGTCGGTGTCGCAGGAGCCGAAGCCCGTTCCAGGGGCGAGCGCGCCCGGCGGGCAGTACCAGCCGCAGCTGGCCGAGGTCGAGACCGGCACCGACTTCTCGGCGCTGCCCGACTACGGCACCGACGGCCCCAAGATCCGGTTGTTGCGGGAGTACGGTCTCGACGCCGAGCACCAGTCCTGGTTCACCGGCCTCGCGACCCTGGACGGCGCCGCGCTGGCGCGGTTCACCGAGTACCTCGCCGACGCCGGCCGCACACCCCAGGACCTCGCCTCCGCCGGGACGGACTCGACGCGCGAGCTCGTCGCGCGCTGGCTGCTGGGCCTCGGCCCCGATGCCGAGATCTCCTCGCAGCAGGCGATCGGTTTCGCAGCGCTGGCCCACTCGCTGGAGCTCGATGCCGAAGACCGGCTGTCCCTGGGCCGCTACGCGACTTCCCGCGACCACGCGGACGTCGCGCAGGCGGTGTCGGCCGTCTCGGAGCAGCTCGGCGCGTCGCAGCAGGCCGTGCTGCAGGTCGCCACCCGCGCCGGCGTCCACCCGAGCCTGCTGGTGACGGCGCGGATCGGCTCGATCCTGTCGCCGGGGACCGGCGCGGGCGACGAGCGGTCGCCGCGTCTGCGCCTGGCCGACGCGGTGGACGGGACGCTCATCGCGAAGGGCCTGCACAGCAGCCTGCACGGCCAGCTGGCGGCGCCGTGGTTCCGCGCCGAAGACGCGCTGCAGGTGATGCGCGCGGTCGGGGTCGCCCCGGATTCCCGGGAGATGCGCCACCTCCTGCGCTGGTTCAACGATCTCGGCCGCATCCCGACCGGCCTGGCCGAGGCCGCGGCGACCGCGCAGATGGCACCGGCCGCGCTCGCGAGGGCGGCCCAGGACCTGATGATCGGCCCGCACGAGGCCCTGCTCGTCGTGCCTGCGCTGCGGCAGGGGCAGAACATCCAGCAGATCACCCTGGGACTGTTCAACGCCGGGCTGCCGAGGTACGCGATCGAACCGGGCGAGTTCGAAGGGCAGTTCCGGCAGTTCGCCTCGATGCTGGAACGCCACAGCATCGAGTTCGTGGACTACCCGGCCTTCGCGGCCTTCGCCGGTGAGCGCGGCGCGCAGGGCACCCTGTTCGCGCTGGCCGACGACCGGCTGGCCGACCTGGTGCGGCAGTGGCGGCAGGATGCCTCGCCCGACCAGGCGACGGGAACCGGCCAGTCCGCCGAACAGTCCAATGAGGACAGCCGAGTCGGCGAGCCGGAGCAGCCCTGGGCGAGCGCGTTCCCGGCCTACTCGGAGAACGACCCGCAGCACGGCGCGCTGCCGCCCTACTCGACCGAGCACGACACCGGGTCCGACGACCCGTCGCCGTACTCGACCGAGCACGTGACGTCCGAGAACGGAACTCCGGAGGCACTCGCGGCGAGAGACACCGCCGCGCAGGAGCTGGGACTGATCAGCCCCGAACTCCTGCGGCCGTTCTTCCCGGCGCTGGACGCGCTGGCCGGAGACGCCGACCGGGTCGCGACGTTCGCGGCCCAGCTCCGGGACATCGCGGCGCTCCTGGGCCAGACCTCCGAGGTGGACCGGAACTGGCTGTTCAACATGGTCGACCACATCGCCCAAGGCGAAGCGGGCGGCGCACGCCGCGACCCGCTGTCGGTGCTCAACACCATGTGGTTCATCCAGGGCGCGGGCATCAACGGGTTCGCCGACTTCCGGTCCCAGCCGCTCGGCGACGGCCTGCTGGCCTGGGACGAACTCGTCGCCGTCCACGGCTGGCAGCCGTTCGACGGCCAGGCCCACGCGCTCCTGGACCAGATGACCGGCCAGCAGTACGACTCGACGCGGGAGACCCTCGGCAACGACGCGTTCATGCGGCTGGCGCAGCTCGCGGCAGACCTCGGGCTCCCGGCGGGAGACCCGGTGCTGCGGTCGTACTCGGCGCGGCTGCTCCACCGGGTGCCCACCGAACTGCCAGACATCGCGGCGCGAAACGGCATCCCGCCGCAGGAGGCCGGATTCCTGCTCGGGGTCGCCCGCGCGCTCGGGGTGCAGCCCGCAGTGCTCGACGCGTTCGGCGCCGAACTGCGCGAAATGCACAGCCTGGCGGGCCACGAAAACCCCGCCACGGCGGCGGACGTCCTGCTGACCCGCGACGCGGACTGGCTGCGGGGCTTCGCCGCCAGGCTGCGCGACCAGGGCGTCGAGCTGCCCGGCCTGGACGGCGTCGGCCGGTCGGGCACCCCGCGCGGCTGGGGTTCCACCCTGCGGAACGGCCTGGCCGCGGTGATCAACGCGGCCCGCTATGGCGTCCGGCCCCAGGAGCTGGCCGACTTCGGTCGGTACCTGGAGGCGCGCGGTCGTTCCCTCGACGGCGCCGACCCGCGTCACATCGAGGCGTGGCGGGCCCGCCAGCTGAACGTGACCCCCGACCGGCTCACGCTGGTCCAGCGGACCGTCCCGGGCTTCGACGCCGGTCGCCTGGTCGACCTCGCGGACCGGCACGGGCTCGGGCCGGAATCCCGCCGACTGCTGCTGGAATGCCAGGTGGCGAACCGGATTCCGCTGTCCGAGCTGGCCGCCGGGCTCCAGGGGCGGGAGGACATCCCCGAAACCCTGCGCGCCTGGTACGAAAGCGGCCTGGACGACCTCGGCGAGCTCCGCGCGAAGGCGGTCGAGGCGGACGCGAACCCCTACGAGCTGCTGACCCTGGCCGACCACCTCAGGCTGGGCGGAGACGCGCTGCCCGAGCTGCTGGACCTGCACGTCTTCGCCGGCCCGCTGCTGTCCGAGCTCCACTCGCAGCCCAAGCCGGCGGCGACCGAGCAGCTGGCGCGGCTCCAGCAGTGGATGCAGGAGTGGCACCAGCCGACGGCCGCGAACCGCATCCAGGCCGGTGACCTGGACCGGGCGTTCTTCCAGGCGCGCGCGCACCCGACGCGGTTCGAGGCGTACGCGCGATCCGCGCGGGTGGACCACCCCGACGCGACCGACGGGGAGGTCACTGAGCTGGTCGCGGCCGCGATGTACGCCGACGGCCTGATCGAGGACGTCGTCCCGGACTTCTGGGCGCGGCACCACGGCGGCGACCCGGCGGCCCTGGTCGTGGCGGCGGTGGTCGACGCAGGTATCCGCCGCTCCCCGCAGTACAACGGCCCGGTTCTCGGCATGCGGGTCCCGGTGGGGTTGGACGCGTCGCCGGAGCCGGGCGACGTGCTGGTGCTGAACGAGCCGCTGACGCGGTGGGTCGCCCCCGGCATCGCGGACCCGAACCTGATCGAGGCGACCATCCGGCCGCACTCCTCCGGATGGCTGCACTTCCACGAGACCGGCCTCATCGGGTACCCGGTGGCGCCGACGGGCAGCGCCTTCCGCGTGACGAGCGTCGAGCCGATCGTGCTGGAGGAAGTCGCGGTCTCCGGTGCCGAGACGTCGTCGGAGAGCAGCATCTCCTCGGACAGCACCTACCAGCAGGACAGCTCCGACGAGCCGGGCGACGCCGGCGACCTCCACTCGGCGAACTCCGACGAGGAATTCGCGGCGCAGCAAGACGAAACCGGCAACGAGGAGCCGGTCGACGAGTCCGCGTCGGTCAACTCGCTGGTCGAGCAGTTCATGGCGGAGCTGAACCGGTCGCCGGACGACGGGGAGGCGACCCGGACCCACGCCGATTCGACGTCCGCCGAGCAGCCGGAAACGCCGCAAGAATCCACAGTGGACGAGGCGACCGAGGAGACCTCGGACGGCTGGCAGGGCGGGCTGAGCCGCGCCGACGACGGCGAGCCGCTCGACGTCGAGATCCTGCTGTCCGGCAACGGGCACACCCTGCTGATCGACGTGCTGGGCGCCGCGCACCTGGTGACCGAGCAGGCGCCCCGCCCCGGCGGCATCACCAGGCTGTTCTTCGCCGCGGACGAGCACGTGGACATCGACGCGACCGGCCGCGTCCACGCGTTCCAGGTGGCCGCGATCCACCTGGAACACATCCCGGCGCCGGAGAACATCTCGCCGAGCCAGGTCTCGGAGCGCTGGGGTGCGCCGAGCGTCGCCGACGACGGCACGGTCACGCAGCTGTCCGCGGACGGGCGCTGGCGCCGCACGGCCGGTGGGGAGCAGGGCCGGATCACGATCGAGCTGGTCGAAGGGGGGAACCACGGCGAGCAGATGACCGGGCGGCTGCACCGGCCGTCCCAGTTCCGCACCGAGTTCGGGCAGGTCCAGGACTCGGCCCTGCTGGCGGAGTACAAGTTCTACCGGAACGACCTGGCCGACTGGTTCGGCGGCACCGAGACGGCCCTCCTGACGGCCCACGTCGGCAGCCACCACCCGGTCGCGCCCGCCGCGAGTCCGCAGCCGCCCGGCGATGCCGCGAACCAGGGGCACACGGGCCGGATCTTCCCGCCGCCGATGTGGCGGACGGACGGCCAAGTCCTGTACCGGGTGGACGGGCGCAGCCCGGAGCAGTACTTCCCGGGCGGCTTCCGCTCGCAGAACCCGGAGAACTGGTTGCCCGCCGGCGGTCTCGACAGCGGACCCGACGACCTGGCGGAGGGGCGGAACCAGGACCTCGCCCAGTACGTGAACAACAACTACAAGTCGATGTACGTCTCGACCTCGCGCGCGGCGGACTTCTCCCGGAACACCACGCGCTGGCAGACCGAGATCGTGACGCCGCACAGCGGGATCGACGTCAACGCCACGCTGGGCCCGGCGACCAACAAGGCGCACGAGCTGGAGATCGCGTTCTTGGCGGTCGGCGGCGAACACCTGCGTTCCGCCCGGTTCCAGGGCCGGCCGGACCTGCACGTGGTGAACCCCGATTACCGGGGCGCGGCCGGCGGCTCGATGCCGGACCAGAGCCTGACCAGCATGATCACGCTGACCAACCTCCTGCGGCGGCGCGGCGCCTGGTCGGGGCAGATGCTGGCGGAGGGCAGCACGCCGGACCCGGCCACCGAGGACGCGTTGGTCGAGGCCATCCGCGACGCCGTCCGGGACCTGGACGAGCAGGTCGCGTTCGAGCTCGGCATCTCGCTGGAGCACCTCGAAGAACTGCGCGCCGATGGTGGTTTCGACGAGGGGCTGCTGCTCGACCTGGTCCGGGCGTTCGCGGCGGACGACTCGATCAGCGCCGCCGACCTCATCGCGCTGCACCAGCTCGCCGGTGACCTGCACCAGTACCTGGAGGCCGGCGGCTTCAACGACCGCGTCGCCCTCTACACCCGGCTGAGCGGTGACCTGGCCGAGCTGCGGGATCGGCTGGTGGAGGACATCGCCTGGGCGAACGAGTGGCGCGGCACCGCGCTTGCCGAGGCGCGCGTCACGGACTTCTTCGAGCCGCAGAACCTGGATGCCATCAACTACCAGCGGATGTGGACGGGCTCCCAAGAGCTCGAAGACGCCTTCTACGACGTTTATGACGCGGTCGCCGACTTCGGCAGCGGCGGCGCGCTGGACGCCGCGCTGGTCGCGGCGAACCACGCCGCTTCGGGCAAGATCCACGAGGCGTACCCGGCTTTCACCGGCGATCTCCAGCGGCAGCGCACTCGGGCGATGCTCGTCGAGGCGTTGGTGAACCAGGGCGTGCGCGAGTTCCCGCCGTTCCACGGCAACGAGGTGCACGGTGAGATCCGCTGGGCGGGCTGGCTGGGCGACCTGCGGCCCGGCGGCGAGTTCCGGCTGCCGACCGCCGCCTTCGGCTCGGCCACCCCCGGCGAGGGCACCGCCAAGGTCGTGTTCCGGTCCCCATCCGAGACGAACCTGCAGTCGGCGCACTCGCTGCTGGACGGGCGAGTCGGCATCCCGGCGGGCACCACCTTCCAGGTGGTGTCGGTCAGCGACGAGCAGGTGGTCCTGCAGGGAGTCGGCGTGGCACCGACGACCCCGGACGCCGCCGCGGGCACGTTGGCCGAAGAGGGCGCCGCGCAGCAGGCGGAGCAGTCCCCGGCCGACGCTGCCCTGCAGTGGCTGGAGCAGCAGGGCCTGCAGATCCTGGCCGATCAGGCGTGGTTCGACGCCTCCCGCGATGTGCCGCTGCTGCAGGACCTGCTCGGGTTGGGGCTCCACCCGGGCATGCTCGTCGATTTCGCCCTGCGATTCGGCTGGATCCCCACCGAGGTCCCGCAGGTCGCGAATGATTTCCACCTCGTTCCGGGTGCTCTGCTCCACGCCTCCCTGGTCTTCAACGCACGGCCGGGCGACCTGGCGGTGCTGTTCTCGGCGGAGCTGCGCCGCCGCATGGACGACGACTGGGTGAAGTGGATGCGCGGCGGGCTCGACAGGCTCGGCCTGCGCGAGCCGAGGGCGTTCGAGGGTGCGGTGAACTACACCCGGGGCTTGGGGCTGCGGCTGGACAGCATGGGCCAGCACCTCCTGCTCAGCGATCTCTCGCGCGGCCTGGGCAATGCCTTCGGCGGCCTCACCGGCGAGTTGACCCGGATCTTCTTCCGCGAGTTCCAGGCGCTCCAGGCCGGCCCGGAAACCGTCGAAACCGCGCTGCGGAACTTCGCGGCGCTCGCGACCACCGGCCACTTCGAGGGCCAGGTGACCGGCGAACTGCAAGAACTGGTCGATGGGCTCCGCACTCGCAGCGAACAGGACGGCTGGCAGCCGATTCCGCCGGAGGACCTGCTGCGCGCAGCACGGTTGTGGCCTGGGAACTTCTCCTACGCCCTGCCGGAGAACACCACGTCGCAGGATGCCGCGACGGCCACGCAAACCGGGGGACCGCCGCACGAATCCACAGTGGAGTCCGCCGTCGTTCTCGGCGAGATCGACGAATCGTCCACGATGAGCGATGCGTCGGGCGGCACGCGGCAGCCGGAACGCACCGGTACCCGGGAGGTGGCCGAGTCCTCGGCCGCGGCGCGCGCCGGGGAGAACCTGGCGTCCGCGGTGGCGCACACCCCCGTGTGGGGGGAGCGCACCGAGTTCCGGCACGAGAACTCGACGGATCCGGTCGGCCACTTCCGGCTCGACCGGACCGGCGACCGCGTGCTGCTGGTCGACCGCCTCGGCGCGGCCCACCTCGGGACGTGGAGCCGGGATGAGGGCGGCGCCCTGCTGCTCGAATTCCACCACCGGCGCGGTGCCGATTCCAGGTACGGCAAGATCATCCGATTCGACGAGGCCACCGGGAACGTCGTGCAGGAAGACGTCCTCGCGGACCCGGACGACCTCCCCGGCGGGGACGCCATCCAGCTGACGCAGAAGAAGGCCCGCTACGTCAAGCTGACCCAGATCCCAGAGCACGCCGAGGTCGAGCGGTGGGGAGTCCCGGAGACGCGCGGTGACCAGGTCGTCCAGGTCAGTCCGGACGGGCTGTGGCGGCGAACCGCCGACCTCGGCGGCCATGTCGAACTCACCCCGATCGGCGGCGAAGACCGGTTGGAGGTCCATGCGAAGCTGCTTGACGGGAGTTACCACTGGTACCTGTCGAAGGAGCCCGGGGCGAACGCCTACGCAACGACCCGGATCGGCGAATGGCACGCGGTCGTGCCGCACCGGCTCAGCCGGTACGCCCCCGCCGGTGACCCCCTCGCGGCCGCCCTCGACCGGTCGGTGCCGTTGCGGGACGCGGTCCCCGCGCAGCTGGTCTACCTGCAGGGGCCGCTCTACGTGTACCGCGCGGACATGCGGCCGCCGAGCGAGATCCGGTCGGCCGGCGGATTCTGGCCGAAGAGCGGGGAGAACGCGAACCTCCTGTCCTACGTCGCCGACAACAAGGCGTCGATCTACGTCAGCACGTCGTTGCGGTCCAACATCAGCATGTCCGGCAAGGGCTGGCGGTACCGCATCTTCGTGCCCGGCGGGATCTGGGTGAACGGCACGCTCGGGCCGAGCGCGGCGAAGCCGCACGAACTGGAGGTCGCGCTCCCCGGTGGGGTCGGCTACGAGAACGTCCACGGCTTCGAGTACCTGGGCAAGAACGAGGAGGAGTTCACAGCGGGCGTCCGCGACGTCGTGCCGGCACCGCTGCCGGCATTCGTCGAGGGCGCCAAGCAGCAGGCGTTCCTGCACAGCCCGGAGTTCGCTCCGCTGAGCGCCGCGGCTTTGTGGGAGCGGCGGTTCCAGGAGCAGCTGGCGTGGCTGGCGAAGGGCAAGTGGAATCCCTACGCGGTTCCGTCCGGTGAGGTGCTGGCGATCGCTCGGGAGGCGGGTGTCCAGCCGGCGCTGAACATCAGCACCGAGGGCGAGGCGGGCCGGCGGCACCGGCAGCAGGAGCAGCGGTTCCGCGAACACCTGGCGATGATCCAGCACGTGCTGCAGCAGGAAGGCGAGCACGGCGCGAAGGCGTTCGCCCGCGGCTTGGCGGAGTACTCCGGCTTCTACTCGCAGCGCGGCCGCCTGTTCGGCGGGCTCCCGAACCGGGCGCAGGGACCGGACAACGCCGGGACGTCGAACCAGACGGGCAGATCGCTGGGCGCTTCGATCCTCGACGGGATGCGGTACTGGCGACGCTTCCGGGGCTTGTCCCCGGAGGGCCGGCAAAGCGTGCTGGACAACCCCGATGAGCGGGCAGAGCTGGCTCGCCGACTTCACCGGCGGAAGGTGAAGGGGAAGGACACCTACCAGGAGATCGTGGCGTCGACCGGTCTTTCCGAGGACCAGATCAGGACGTTGATCGAAGAGGCTTCGAGCCCGCAGGAAAGGGCCAAGCGGGACAGCCATGGGAACCTGGTCGGCGGTGCGTCGTGGTACTGGGCGTTGATGCGGGATCTGTCGCCGGTGCAGCGGCTGGAATTGCTGGCGGACCCGGAGCGGAGGGCCGAGCTGGCCCGGCGATCCCAGAAACGGCACATCTCGTACGCGGAGATCTCGAGGCTCAGCGGTTTCTCCGAGGCCGACATCAGGCAGGTGGTGGCCGAGGATCGGGCACGCGATGCGCAGCGTGCCGGAGGGCAGCCGTCGACGAGCCAGAACACCGGTCAGCAAGCACAGGCCAGTGCTGGTGCCGCCAAGCGGAGTGCCACCGATGACGAATCCGGCGAGTCCGCGAAGCGGTTCCGCGAGCTCGATGCCGGGGCGTTCTCGCCGCTGACGGATCGCGTGGACGATCTCGGCGGGGACGGCTCCGGCGACTGGATCGCGCAGCTGGACCTGGTGGACGTCGATCTGCCCGGTGCCGAGTCGTCGGCCGCAGCGGCGAGCGGCGATGCGTCCGGGGGCCGACCTGCCGATGACCACCAGATCCAGGAGATCGATCCCGAAGAGTTCTTCGCCGGCTGGGCGGATCAGGCCGATGCTGGTGGGTTGGACGACGACGGCATCGGTGATCTGGTCGCCGGGCCGGTGCAGCAGCACGTCCTTGCGTCGGAGAACGTTCCGGCCAACGACAACGCGATCTACATCCCGGCGGATCCCGACGACAACGTCCGCCTGCTCGGCGGTGCCCGGCCGGAGTCGAACGTGCACGGCCCGGGCGAGTCCTCGTCGGCGCCGGACTCCGGGAAGAAGCAGCCGACGCCCTCCGGCCGGGATGCCGATCCGGAATCGCGCCAGGACGACGGGTCTTCGGCGGAGAAGCGGCCGTCGCAGCGGGAGAAGGATGCTGCGGCCGTGGCGAAGTCGCTGGTGCGACTGGAGGTCCGGGCGTTCAGGGCCGAAGTCAAGGCCGATGGTGGGAGTCCTTCGGTGGACGAGTCCCGGCTGCAGGCCTTCCGCGAGCGCCTCGCGGGCGCTCTGGTCGACTCCGACACCAAGGGATTCGCGCGGATCATCAAGGAGCTGCGCCTGGATCTGCGCGGGCTCGACACGACGGCCGGGGCCGACCGGCGCCCCGGCTGGGAAGTTCGGTTCGACGCGCTGGAGGAATGGGCGGCCACGGGCAAGTGGAATCCCGATGCGCAGCCGTCCGACGAGGTGCGGGGGATCGCCGACCAGGCGGGCGTGCACCGGCTCAGCCTCGACGTGACCGAGGCGGACCGGCTCCTGGAGCGGCGGCACCTGGCGATGATCGCCAAGGTGCTGCGCGAGGACGGCCCGACGGAGGCCCTGGCGTTCGCCCGCGGCTTGGCGGAGCACTTCGCCGACTTCTACCCGCCGCGCGGCCGCCTGCTCGGCCGGGGGCGGGACTCGTCCGGCGCACCGCAGTCGTCCCAGGAAGACCAGGCATCGACCAGTTCCGGGCACGTCAGCGGGGGCGGAACCAAGCGACCGGCGTCCGAGGAGCAGGACGCCCCGCCCGCCAAGCAGGCGCGGACGACTCACGATGCGGCGTTCTCGCCGTTGAACGAGTCGGTGAGCGAGATCGATGGCAGTCCCGTCGACCTGCTGGCGGGCCTGGACTTCGTGGACGTTGACCTGTCCGGTTCCCACCAGGAGACGGCCGGAACTGCGGCAGGCCGGAAACCCCTGCCGGGGCGGGGCACGCCGGAGCGCCTCGCGGAGCTGCAGCGGTGGCGGCAGTTGTTCGCGCAGGGACAGACCTATGTGGCCATCGCAAGGGCATCCGCGTACGACGTCTCGAAGAACACGGTGGCCCGAGACGTTCAGTTCTACATGGATTCCGGATCCGGGACGATGGCCAGGCCGGACGGCTCGTCGGGCACCGACCAGCCTGGCCCGCCGACGCGCGAGAACAGCGGCACCGCGGCGGCGGCTCGGATGATCGCGGTCCAGGCCGGGCTCCACACCTCGACCGGCGGGGCGTTCGAGGACTACGTCCAGATGGTCGGCCGGGTCTACGCGAGCGACGGCGATCAGGCCGCCCGGGAATTCGCCGCCGGCCTGCGGGAATTCGCCGACGGTTCCGGATTCCCGGTGGACGTCCTCTTCGAAGGTGTCGAACCGGGGACCCGTCAGCTCGCGGACAACCCGGACGCCCGTGGTGGCGGCGGGGACCGTTCGTCGTAGGCGGTGGACGGCTGCCGCCGGCGCGTTCAAGCGCGCGGACCGTCCCGGTATCGGTTACTTGAACCGGTGCCGGAGACCGGGGAAGCTGGCGGTGCGCAGTGCGGCAACTGGAGTTTGGGGTTCGGAGATGACGCAGGACGAGCAGGACGCGGCGCGGCACGAGCTGCTGTTGCGCTTCGCGCCGATGCTGCCCGATGAGGTGGTGTGGCAGGCGCGACGCTGGCTGGTGGCCGGCCAGTGGTCCCACGCGGTGCGGCTGATCGCCCAGGTCTTCCGGGAGTGGAACGAACCCCTGCCCGCGGACACCCGCGAGGTCCTGCTCGACGGCGTCGACGCGGCCGTCGCCGAAGCGATCGGCGCGCTCGACGAAGCCTTCGACGTCTCGGTGGTGGCGTGGGACTTCCACGGCGCCGACGACCCGCTCTCCGAGACCTACGCCGCCGTGGTCCGCGAGTACCTGGAGTCGCAGCCGGGCACGCACACCGCGTGGCAGGCGTGGCGGGTGCCCGAGGGCGGCCCGGAGGAAGCGGCCCGCGCGATGCACCTGGTGGAGACCGAGGGCGGGATGAAGCCGCAGGTCATCGCCGCGGAGCTGGCGGAGCGGCTGTGGGACGCGGGGCTGGCCGGCCCGCAGGTCGAGGTGTTCCGCTCGGACAGCCCGCTGGACCCCTACTACCACGCGCCGGCGCTGGTGGCGGGCCGGGAGATCTTCGGCGTCGGCCCGGAGCCGACCATCGAACTCGCCCGCTTCGACGAGGAGAACGAGGAGCGCGAGCCGGCCGGGCCGGAGCGCGAGTCGCAGGTGGCCTACCTGAACTCGGGCGAGCCGCTGACCGAGGAGGACGACCTGGTCCCCGACCTGCTGACCGACAGCGAGGAGCCGGTCGTCCCGGTGACGCTGCGCACCGACGGCAGCTGGATCTGGTCGGATCTGACCACGTACTACCTGGAGAAGCACGGCATCGCCCTGCCGCCGGGGCTGCGGGCGCACATCGCCGAATCGGGTCCGGAGGCGCGGACCCCGACCCGTCGCGAGTGGGTGGCGATGGTCCGCATGGAGAACGCGGAGCAGCCGGCCGACGCCTGAGCTAGCCGGTCGCTTCCGGTGCCGCGCCGGTGCGGTTGTACTCGAGGACCGCGTCGAGGTATTCCCTTACCGCGTCCCGGTTTCTGGTCAGGCACCTGATCCGGTCCGTCATGCGGTCCCGCTCGTGCTCCAGGGTCGCGATCATCTCCGGCGTCGCGTCGGGGAAGTAGATGACCCGGGGTTTGTCCAGGCACGGCAGGATCTGCTTGATGATCCGGGTCGGCAGCCCCGCGTCGAGCAGCCCGCGGATCTGCATCACCCGGTCCACGTTGTACTCCGCGAATTCGCGGTAGCCGTTGGGGGAGCGGTCGGCGACGATCAGCCCCTGCTCCTCGTAGTACCGGATCAACCGCCGCGAAGTGCCGGTCCGCTCCGAAAGTTCCCCGATGCGCACGCCCAACTCCCGAACATCGACACGCATGTGATGGCTGGATCCTAAGCGCGGCCCTCCCGCCGCGGGGCGTACTGGAAACCGCTCCGGTACTCGCTCGGGGTGGTCGCCAGTTGGCGGCGGAAGGCGCGGATGAGGGTGTCGACGGTGCCGAACCCGCAGGTGGTGGCGATGCGGTCCAGGGTGGCGTCGGTCGTTTCCAGCCGGTTGCGGGCGAGTTCGACGCGGGCGGATTCGATGTAGGCGGTCGGTGTCATGCCGAGTTCCGCCTTGAAGATGCGGGCCAGCTGGCGTTCGGAGACCTGGGCGTGTTCGGCGAGCTCGGCGAGGCCGATGGGCCTGGTCAGGTTGCCGGTGATGTAGTGCCGCAGGTCCTCGATCCGGCGCGTGGTGGAGACCGGTTCGAGGGGCACGGAGAACTGGCTCTGCCCGCTGGGGCGCTTCAGGTACATCACGAGGTGGCGGGCCACGCGAAGCGCGACGGGCTCGCCGAAGTCCTCGGCGACCAGCGCCAGGGACAGGTCGAGGCAGGAGCTGATGCCCGCGCCGGTCCACACGGCGCCGTCGCGGATGAAGATCGGGTCGGCGTCCACGGTGACGGCGGGGTGGTCGGCGGCCAGCTGGTGGGCGGTCGACCAGTGCGTGGTGGCGCGCTTCCCGTCGAGCAGGCCCGCGGCGGCCAGGATGTGGGCGCCGACGCACACGGAGGCGATGCGGCGCGATGTGCCAGCGAGCTGCCTGACGCGGGCGGTGACCCGCGGGTCCGTCAGGGCGGTCACGCGCTGGTCGGCGTCGATGCGCACCGAGCCGGGAACCAGGAGGGTGTCGATGCGCTGGCCGCTGACCTCGTCGAACGTGGCGTCCGGCAGGACGCGCACGCCCGCCGCGGTGGTGACCGGGTCCGTGGTTTCGGCGACCAGGAGCACGCGGTAGCCGGTGTCGGTGTCGACTTCCCGCTGCAGCAGGGCGAACACCTCCGGCGGGCCGGTGATGTCCAGCAGGTCGACGCCGTCGAAGACGACGATGACGATCAGCCGCTTCAGCGCGGGCACGGGCTCTCCCCCAACGCGATGTCCAGATCTGCAAGTCGGGCGTCATTGCAGACACCACGGGGCGATCGTAGCGTCGATCACGTAGGCGCCGCCAGGGCGCCGAGCGATCCCGAAACCCCGCCTGAGGAGGGCTTTTCCCATGGCTTCCACGACGCTTCGCCAGCTCAACGGCTTCGGCGAAACGCCGGCGACCCTCGCCGACGCCACGCTGATCCTGGTCGACTACCAGAACACCTACACCCGTGGCGTGATGGAGCTGCAGGGCTGGAGCGAAGCCTTGGACGTCGCTGCGGTGCTGCTGGCGAGGGCGCGTGAGGCCGGGACGCCGGTGATCCACGTCGTTCACGACAGCGGCGAGGGCACGCCGTACGACATCCGCGCCGAGATCGGCCAGATCCATCCCAGCGTGGCACCGGTCGACGGTGAGCCCGTCGTGGTGAAGCACGCGCCGAACTCCTTCCACGGCACCGATCTGGAGCAGAAGCTCGCGGCCGCGGGTCGCGAGAACGTGATCATCGTCGGGTTCATGACGCACATGTGCGTCACCTTCACGAGCGAAGGCGCGTTCCTGCGCGGCTACGCGCCCACGGTCGTCGCGGACGCGTGCGCCACGCGGCCGCTGCCGTCCGCGAACGGGGACGTGCCGGCGGAGCAGCTCCATTCCAGCGCTTTGGCGACGATCGGCGACATCTACGGAGTCGTCGTGGCGAAGGGATCGGACCTGGAGTAGCCCGCACCGTGCGCCGTGCGTCCCGTGAGTGTTTTGGGGTGCCATAGCGCCCCAAAACACTCACGGCTTTCTGGCCACCAGGAGGCGGGGTGGCCGGCCGGCGCGAGGGGGAGGGAGGTCGCGCCGACCGGCCCGCCGCGCTTCCGGCAGCCGCCGCCGCTTCCCGGAACAACGCGACGGCGCGCCGCAACTCGGTTTGGTCGACCGAAAGCACACCGCCGGCCGGTGTCCACTCCGGCGGCGCGGCCGAGCCGTACCCGGCTCCCGGGGCCGAGGTGGGGGGCGTTGCGGTAGCCGCCGGTCGGACCGTCCAAAGGGGAAAGGGCCATGCGCCGAGATCAACCGATCCGGCCGGTTCCGCGCCACCGCCCGCCCGGAACCCTTGCGCTATCTGAACGTGCAAGTGCGCTTCCCCGACGCCCCTGTCCCTTATTCGGTTACTTGTCGAGCAGCGCGATCTTGACCAGGCTCAATGCCCGGGGCCCGGGCGCGGCCGGCGCTCCGGGTGAGACGGCTCCGCAGCGCGAACCGCACAACCCCGACCCGGCGGGAGCGGCTGGCAGAGACTCGACCGATGGGAAGCGAGAGATGAGCCCGAGCGGCAGCAAAGATCAGTCCACCGAGGGCGACCACCCCTGGGAGGGGGACAAGTACTACGGCGCGAGCGAGACCGGCGTCGCCTACCTCGCCGATCGCGAGCTGCGGAAGTCCAATGCGGACACCGAGATGATGCCCGCCATCAAGGAGTCCGCCCTGGCCGAGCCGGTCGCCGACGCCGGCACCGGCAGGGCCACGGCGGTCGAGGCCGGGACTGCGACCGCAGCTGCCACGGCGACGGTCACCAAGGCCAAGCCCGTCGCCGCCGCCAAGACCGCCGACGTCCCGTCGCGCCCCGGGAACCGCGTGTCCAAGCCGGTGGTGGCCGCCGCGGCCGTGGCCGGTCTGGTGCTGCTCTCCGTCCCGGTGCTGATCGCGGGGCTCCTCCAGAACGACGACACCCCCTCGCGCGCCCTGCCGAATCCGGCGGCCTACGAGGACGACGCCCAGGCGCAGTCCGGTTTCGTCCCGGGCATGGCGCAGGAGCAGCCGGTCCCGCCGCCGGGCATCCCGGACGGCAACCTGGTCCAAGGCCCCCCGCCGCCGGGCAGCCCGAACGACGGCGCGCCGGTGCCTCCTCCGCCAGCTGGGGAGATCCCGCGCGGCGAGATGCAGCCCGCTGTTCCGGCCGACCCCGCGCGCACCGCTGCCCACCCGGTCGTCTTCTCCGGCTTCGCCGGGCCCGGCTGCGGGAGCGGCAGCTTCAGCCGTCCCGGCTACTACGCCAACGGCAACCAGGGCTGGCTCAACAGCGGCGGCGCCCACGCGGCCGACGGTTGCGACGGTTCGTACTCCTCCCTGCCGATGTCGGGTGACCCGAACCGGGACGGTGACAACTCCGCGGTCTGGCGGTTCACTACTGGTGACGTCAAGCAGGGCAGCTGCCAGGTGTCGGTGTTCGTGCCTCGCGGCGACCTGCAGCACGTCGGCGGTGATCCGAGCTACTACACCGTCTACCAGGGCGACGAGACCAAGGGCCCGTCCGGCGATTTCCGGGTCTTCCAGACCAACCGGCAGGGCAGCTGGGTCGACGGTGGACGGTTCGCGGTCACCGGCGGACGGCTGACCATCAAGCTGCACTCCCGCGGCAAGGACTGGACCGACAAGGGCCCCACCTACGCGCACCACGCCGCTGCGCAGATGAAGATCGACTGCAGCGCCTGACGAAAGTCGGCGAATTCAGGAGGAAACCGTGTTCGTTTGGGATCAGGGCGTGATCATGCCCTCCGAGATGGACGGCTTCGACGAGCTCGACGAGGTGTTCCTGCACCTCGCACCGGAAATGTCGGACAACCTCAGCGCTGCGGTTGCCAACCACCTGGACAACGGAGACGAACTCGCGGCCGCCCAGGCGCTCGCGGCGTTCGCCGAGCGTCGGCAGCTGCCAGTCTCCCGGGCCGACCGGCGCACCCTGCGGGACGTGATCGAGTCGCACAACGGCGACCTGACCCGCATCGACCTGCTCGACGGCCGCGCAGGCGCGCGGCTGAACGGCGACACCCAGCTGCTCCCGGTCCTGCCCCGGCCGGCCCGGGAAACCGTGCCCATGCGCACGACGCCCCGCCCGCACGTCGCGGACGTCGCCGCGGCGCAGACCGCCGTGCTGCCGGCCATCCGGCCGCTCGGCACCGGCGCGCACCGCCGCTGGTGACCCGATCTCCCGGCCCCTCCCGCGGGCCGGGAACCGCGCTGCACCGCACACTCACTCCCGCGCCCAGAGTGTGCGGTGCAGTCGCGCATTGCGGAAAGTGCGCGATCGATTACCGCGGGCGCGCGACCCTTACAGATTCTTACAAGGTCCGACTGACGTTTACAGACCGTTGGGATCTCTTCGATCCCGGCCATTCCGCAGGTAGCGTTCCTGGTGTCAGAGAGGCCGCGGGCTAGTCGGAAATTCCCTAGCCCCACCAAATTCCGCCGAATCGCGACGAACAGCCGAAGAGGTCTGTGCCGCGGCGCGAACCGGCGACACCGGGAGTGAAGAACGTTGCTGGTTCGTGTGCTGTCCGACGTGACCGTGTTCGCCGACCGCCCCGAGTTGCAGGAGAAGATCTCCCGGCTGCTCGGCCAGGCCCCCGAGCGGCTGTCCGGCACCTCCGACGTCGCGGTCCTCGCCTACGGCGGAACGCTGCCGGCGGACGCCCTGGTGCACTGCGTTTCGCGGCTGAGCCGCTCCTACCGGGTGCTCGTGGTGCTGCCGGAGCAGGCCGCCGCGCAGGTCCCGGAGCTGCTGCGGGCCGGTGCGCTGGGCTTCATCGGCGACGGCTGCGACGACCAGGAGTTCTACGACGCGCTCGGCGTGGTGGCGCGCGGCGCGGTGTACGTCGCGTCGGGTTCCCGGGCGGCCCTGATCGGAGGCGGCGCCCCGGCGGAGCCCGCGCAGCAGGTGCTCACCCGGCGCGAGCAGGAGGTGCTGCGCTGGATCGCCGACGGCTACACGCACTCCCAGGCGGCCCGGCGGATGGGCCTGTCCGGGGCGACGGTCGACACGTACGTCAAGCGGATCCGGGCGAAGCTGGAGGTCCGCAACAAGGCGGAGCTGACCCGAAAGGCGATCGAACTGGGCGTCGTCCGACGGGAACCCCTTCTAGCAGCCGCCTGATCCCCAACCGATGCCTCGCCCGACAACACCCCGGCCACCCCACCCACGGCACCACCCGAGGTTCGGTCCTCCGCAATTTCAATGGAAATCAGAGCTCTGATTTCCATTGAAATTGCGGAAGTTGTCCACAGGACCCGGCGTGTCGGGCTCCGACACGCCGAAGGTTCGCAGTTTCAATTGAAACTGCGCCGGAGACCCGGCGTGCCAAGGCCGAGCCTCAACCGGCCAGCGGCAGGCACGCGGTGAACTGGCAGCCGCCCTCGACGTTCTGGACGGCGACGCCGCCGTGGTGCGCCTCGATGATGCCGCGCACGATCGCCAGCCCCAGCCCGCCACCGACGTCCTTGCCCGCCGGGCGGGACGGGGTCCCCCGCCAGCCCGGTTCGAAGACCTTGTGCAGGTCCGCCTCCGGAATTCCGCCGCAGGCGTCCGAAATGGACAGCACCGCCCGGCCCTCCGCCGCGTGCGCGCACACCGTGACCGCGCCGCCGGGGTGGGTGTGCCGGACGGCGTTGCTCAGCAGGTTCCCCAGCACCCGGTTGATCTGGCGGATGTCCACCCGCACCGCGACCGGCTCGATGCCGCCCGGCACCAGCCGCACGCCGCGGCTGCGGGCCTGCGGCTCGATCGCGGTCACCGCGTCGCTGATCAGGTCCGCGAGCGACACCGGCGTCAGCGACAGGGTCAGCGAGTTGGACTGGATGCGGGACAGGTCGAACAGGTCGCCGACCAGGTGGTCCAGCCGCTGCGTCTCCTGCAGGATCAGGCCCAGGTAGCGGTCCTGGTCGCGGGCCATGCCGTCCTGCAGCGCCTCGGTCATCGCCCGCAGGCCCGCCAGCGGCGTGCGCAGGTCGTGCGACACCCACGCGATGAGCTGCCGCCGCGACGCCTCCAGCAGCTGCTCCTGCTCCCGCGAGGCGGTGAGCGCGGCGCTGGTCGCGGCGAGTTCCTGGGTCAGCACGGCCAGCTCCGCCGAGCCGGACTGGGCGGGCGCCGCGAACCGGCCGTCCTCGCCCATGGTGCGGGTGGCGCGCGCGAGGTTCCGGCTGCCGTGCAGGATCCGCCTGCCGAGCAGCAGGCACAGCATCACCGACACCGCGGCCGTCGGGATGCACGCCAGCAGCACAGCGGTCATGCCGCGCACGGTGAACAGGTCGAGGAATGCGAGCACCACGAAGGTGAAGCCGATGGAGATGGTGGTGATGACCGCGAGCATCATCATCATCACGACGAGCGACCCCCGCCGCAGGAACCACAGGATCCAGGCGCCGAGCAGGCCCACGGCCACCGAGCACCACAGCGATACGAGCGCGACGAAGATGAGGTCGTGCATGACCTTCGTTTCTGTTGCTGTCGACCAGGTGTTTACATCTGGTAAAGGTGCATCAGCGGCAGGTTCCCCCCAGATCTGGGCAAAGTATAAGCTACGGGCTGAAACGCGGTGTCCCTTTCGGGAACGTCGCCTTCCCCGATTTCTGGAGTAAGTGTGGCGTCGGATACTGATCGGAACGGGGGCGCTGGGTCGCCCGAGGACCGCTCTCTGGATTCGTTGCCGCCGGAACTGCGGCTCTACGTGCCGGCGGAGGGCACTCCGATCGAATCGGCGAAACCCGACGAGCCGTCCTACGAAAAGGTCCCGCTGGCCTCGCTTTCCGGCGCGGCGCGGCCGGAACCGGCGCCCGCCGCGGACGTTCCGCCCCAGCCGGCCAAGGACGTCGGCCTGCCGTCGAAGGTTTCGCTGATCTCCCTGGCCGCCGCGGCGGTCATCCTCGTCTCCGTGCCGTTCGTGCTCGCGGTGCTGTTCTCGGGCGACGACGACACCCCGGGGATGGCCGCGGACGGCGTTCCGATCGACGCGGTGGAGGCGTTGCCGGGGCATGAAGCCATGCCGGAACCGGTGCCGGCACCGCCCGCGCAGCCCGAGCTGACGGCCGGGAACGACGTCCCCCCGGCACGGGGCGAGGAGCCCGCCGAGACGGGGAAGAACCCGCTGCCCCCGCCGGATCAGTCGACGGTGAGCGGGCCGAGCGGCGGGAGCGGCACGCTCATCGCCGGGGCGGGCTGCTCGAACACCGCGACGGAGAAGTACCAGGCGGTCGGCTACCACTCGAACGGCAGCGAGGGCTGGTACATCCGCAACGGCGGTGCCGCCGACGGCCGCTGCCGCGGCACCTTCGATGCGATGCCGATGTCCGGAGACCTGGACGCCTCCGGCCCCAGCAACTCCGCGAAGTGGACCTTCGACGTGTCGGGCAAGGTGACGACCGGCACCTGCGCGCTGTCGGTCTACATCCCCAACGACGGCGACCGCCGCAACGTCGGCGCGACCAAGGCGCACTACTCGATCTTCAATTCGTTCGAGCAGGGCGCGGCGAACGTGATCGGCGTGAAGGACATCAACCAGGTCACCAACCTCGGCAAGTGGGTGGACCTCGGGTCGTACCAGATCACCCAGGGCAAGATCTCGGTGAAGCTGCACGACCGGGGCGAGGACTACGCGGGCGGCGCGGACGGCGAAGGCGCCCACATCGCATCGACCCAGGTCCGAGCCACCTGCACCCCGGCCTGACGCGGCTACGCCACCACCAGATCGCGACTTCTGCGCGCGGAGAAACTGGAAGCGGTTGCCACGGCGGAAAAGTCCGGACGACTTACTGTCCTTTGTGGACGAGCATGCGCCCGGCATCGCAGTGGTGGACGTGCGAAATGCCGCCGACGCACACAGACGAGGGTCGCGGTAGACAGTCGGGGCGCGACGGCATCAGCCGTCGCGCCCCAACCATGCTAAGCAGCCGGTTCCAGCACGAACACCGGAATCTCGCGCGAGGTCTTCTCCTGGTAGTCCGCGTAGTCCGGATAGGCGGCGACCGCGCGCGACCACCACAGCGCCTTCTCGTCCCCGGTGACCTCCCGCGCCACGTAGTCCCGGCGCATCGGCCCGTCCTGCAGTTCGACAGTGGGGTTCGAGAGCACGTTGTAGTACCAGACCGGGTGCTTCGGCGCCCCGCCGAGCGAGGCGACGGCGGCGTAGGAGCCGTCGTGCTCCACGCGCATCAGCGGGGTCTTGCGGAGCTTCCCGGACTTGTTGCCCTTGGTGGTCAGGACGATCACCGGCAGCCCGCGCAGAGTGGTTCCCCTGGTGCCGCCCGAGCCTTCGTACTCCTCGACCTGGTTGCGCACCCACTCCGTCGGGCTGGGTTCATATTCGCCGGTCAGCGGCATTGAAGCGCTCCTAACGTCAGCGTCAACGGCGCCTGTGGAACGCCCCCTGGGAGGCCCCTATTCCCCTGCCGCCGACCGGCGAACCCGCCAGGATCAGTCGAAGACGGTGACGCCCTGGGCGGCGGGCTGCAGCGTGCCGACCTTCATCGACTTGATCGGGAACTCCGCGTAGAGCCCGCCGTTCCCGGTGTTGGTGCCGTCGGTGCCGAAGACGGTGGCGTTCACCGCGTCGCCGGCGCCCGGCACGCCGACCTGGAATCCGGTGGCGGTGAAGGTGTTCGAGTCGCCCTTGTCGCCGAGTTCGATGAGCACGCCGGCGAAGCCGGTCTCGCCCGGGTCGAGGCTGAAGTCCGTCGGGCCGCCCGGGATCTCGACCTGCTGGGTCGGCACGTCGATGGTGCTGTTGGTCATGTCGAGCGGCGTGACCGTCGCCCAGCCGTTCAGGTCGCAGACCTTCTGCGACTTGTTGGTGACGGCCATCAGCAGGACGCCGGGGCGGTCGGGCTGGACGTTCAGGTCGACCTTGAAGTCACTGGAGGTGCACTTGGCACCGGTGGTGCGCTGACCGCTGCCGGGCGCCTGGCCACCGGCGGTCATGCCGGCGGAGGGCTTGGAGTCGCTCGTCGACTTGCCGTCACCGGCGGACTGGTCGGGGTGGAACTCGCCGGGGGCGATCCCGGCGGCCGCCGCGGACCCGTCGGTGGTGCCCTGCGTGGTCTGCGGCGCTGCAGCCGGCTGGCCGCATCCGGCGAGCAGGAGGGCGCCCCCGACGAGTCCGGAGATCGCGCCGAGCGTCCGAGTGCGGTTGAGCTGCATTGGTGTCCCCTTCGAAAAGCTGTTTCGTTCCCCTTTGCCCCGAAAGACGTGTACCGCCCGCCGGGGTTGTCAATGAGCCGAAAGAAGTTTTCAAAACTCGCTGACCTGCAGTGATGTAATCACAGGATCACGCTGCTCCCGAAGCCGGGCGGCAACGGGTGAAGCGCCCCGGCGCCGAACGTAGACAGCCTCGGGCGCTGCGGCGGCCACGGGCCGGAGGGGGTGGGGGAACCCCTCACCGCAGGGCAAGGCGGGTGCGGATGTGACCTTCATCGGCGAAGAAGCTGCGACCGGTACCGCACAAGATCGCCCGGACCTTGTAACCTTGGGCACGCGGGTCGTTAGCTCAACTGGCAGAGCAGCGGACTTTTAATCCGCGGGTTCAGGGTTCGATCCCCTGGCGACCCACCAAAACCCCAGGTCACACGGCCTGGGGTTTCGCTTTTGTGGATGCCGAGCCACACCTTTCCCACACATAACTACTCGTCGGCCTCGTCGCCGGCCGCATCGAGCGCTGACTGCGTCTCGGCCCATGTACACATCCTGAGTCATCGGCGGCCGCGAGTGCCCGAGCTGGTTTGCGATCAGCCGGGCCGTCAACCCTGCCTCGTCAAGGGCGGCCCCGCAGGAACCGCCAGTGGCGGAGAAGGCCGCCACCCGATTCGGCCGGCCTCATCGAGCCGGGCACCTGGGCAAGCTTCAGCGAACATGCTGGGCGCGTCGCCGAGTTGGTCACCTGACCACTCCCGTCGAGCACGAATCCGCCGGCCGTGAGGTGCTCACCGGCTTGTGGTCCCGTCACGGAACACCACAACGTGATCTCACCCGAACCAAGAAGTGTCTCCGGGCAGCAGCCGAGGTCAAGGGCGTGCATGCGCGGGGACCCCTAGCCCCGCAGATCCACGTCCTTCGGAACTTCGCCCCTTGACTATCGCCAGCTGCCAAAATGATCAGGCGCGAGCGTCGGGCTCGCCGGAAGACGCTCCGGCCCGCCCGCACATCCGAGAGACTGGTGGCATGAACGCGCTGGTGTGGGTGAGCGAGTGGGAAATACAGTGCTGCGGCGAGCCGTTCGCGGTGGGCGAGCGCGTGGATTGGACGCTGCGCGACGATCCAGACCGCGAATGGCTGGCGGCGGCACTGGGACCCGAACTGGCCCAGAGCGTCTCGCACGTGGAGAGCCATCACAACGAGGTGCCTGAGGAAGTCTCGCCAGTACGCGCGAGGGTGCTGGGCATCAGGCGTGCTTACTGCCGATATGCGGCTGCCCACGGAGGCGATAGCCACCCCTACCCGGTGCCCGGTTCGGCGGTTCTGACCGAGGTGGACCGTGCTGATGGCTGGGAGGCCGAAATGTCCGGGCTGCACTTCAACGGGTATCTCGTCGAACTGGACGTTTTCCGCGCCGGTCCCGCCTGATCCGGGCGGGTGGCTGGGTTGGGTGGTTAGGGGAGACCGCTGTTTCGGACCAAGCTCCAAACGAGACACGCTCTTAGGCCCCTGATTTTAGTGCGCAAATCTCGCCCATCGCGCCGACAACACCACAGGCCAACGAACCGCGTTGCCGATTCCGGCCCGAACGTGAGCCAAGTCAGGTGATTCTCGCCAGCTGCCCGAAAGGATGGCTTCGTGTCGGTGAGGCCGCAGATGGCGAGCTGCACCGGTAGTTCCGGATTGCCGACTCATCGCCAAGAATCGACCGCGAAGGACCACAGGTGACCGGCTCTCACGGGAAGGTCGGGCGGTTCGTTTTCGCAGGTAGAGGGAAGTATCCGTAAACGACGAGAAACGTCGGGGATCACGGAAACGCCATCAGAAGGTCCCGTGTTCGAGGGCGGTCTGCGGTATCCGACTGGATGGCCGAGTCCGCCACGCGTTACCCTCGCAAAACAACCGCAGGTGTGGCCTCAGAATCCGCGGGTTCAGGACGATCGCTATGGAGCGGGTCCGCTGGCTGAAGCGCACAGGCATCTGTAAGCGGTCGCCGACGGCTGGAGCGCCCCAATCGTCTTCCCGGCTCAGCAGCGGGATTTCCGCGAATCGGCCAACGTGATGATCTTGTTGCCCTAGGGTGCGCGCTCATGGCAGATCAATCCGATCAGCGGGATGCGCTGCAACCCATCACCCGCGTTGCGACTGTGTTGTTCTACTACGGGGCGATCGTGCTTGCGGTCTTCGGGATTGCGGCCCTGTTCAGCACGAACTTCAGCTTCCTGGGCGTGAGCAAGGGTGAGGTCTGCTCGATCACGTCGGAGTACCAGATCCCGATCAGCAGCGACGCCAGCCCGGTGCCGAACGTGGTGCACCTGCACAGCGAGCTTGCCCAGGTGTGCACAACCGCTCCCACCGGTGCGGCGATCGCGCTGGGCCTGCTCTCCCGCCTCCCGAATGCGGTGCTCTACCTCGGCACTTTGTGGATGATCCTCAGGTTGTCCCGGATCGCCGGGCGGGATCGCGTCTTCAGCGAGCCCGTGGTGGCCTCGCTCCGCCGGTTAGCTTGGTGGTTGGTGATCGGCGGCGTGGCCGCAGCGGCGATCCAGTCGTGGGCCGAGGCGGACTTGGTGGCGCTGATCGTCCCGGACTCGCATTCCAGCGCGCCCCGGGCCTTCATGACCAATTTCCCGTGGGGCGTGCTGTTCGCCGGGGTTGGTGTGTTCACCGTCGCGCGGATCGTCCGCCTCGGCGTCCGGGAAACCAGAGCCGATTGATCCACGGGTGAGGTGCTGCGGGTCTTCCGGGGGCTACGACGCGTCCGGTGCGCACCTCTGCGCAGTGCAGGGGACCACGATCTCCATGCGGTGGGTAGTCGCCCGGGACGAGGAAGGTACGGACGCGCAGGACTGCTCCCGGCACGAAGCTCCGGCGGTGACGCCCGGACGTCCGGGGTAGCGCTGAACTCCAGCCACACTCACGCTGGGCTCCCTAAGTGGTCTTCGGGGTTCAACGGCAGCGGGGAGAGGTTGCCGACCAATTGCCAAAAATCACCCGCTAGCGACCGCAAACAACGGCAGGCAAGGCGAAATCGGTAGTCGGAGATCGCGCAGGTAACCAAAGATGTTGGCAGACGAAGGCAAACACTGGTGATCACGGAATCGAGAATCGCGGGCTCAAGGTTCGATTCCCTGGCGGCCCGCCGAAACCCCAGGTCGAAGGCCTGGGGTTTCGTGTTCGTGGGCTTCGCCCTTGCTTTGTCCCTGGAAAACTGTCGCGTGGAAACTGACAGGCGCGGTCGGCATTATGCTGCCCCCTGCCATGAGGGCGTTCCGCGGCGCAGGACCAGGGGAGGGTCGAGATGCCGATGATCGTGTGGTGGCGCAAGCCGCCCAGTGCCAAGGGGCGCTCTGATGGGCGAGCTCTCGTCGCAGCGCGCGTGTGCGTCGTCGGTCCATGGGTGTACCTCGTGGTCTTCCTTCCCGTGGCCGTTCTAGCGCCGGGCACGGCACAGATCGGCCTGTGGGGTCTGCGGGTGCTGGTGGTCATGGCCGTAGTAGGTCTGGTCGCCGTGTTTGTCCGGCGTCCCCACGACGATCAGGATGGTGACCTCGGCTTCACCCTCGGCTTCGGATCGCTGCTGTTGGTGCTGCCTGCTTTGGTGGGCGCGTTCTGGCCATTGGCTCTCCTTCCGCCGATCGTGCCGATCCTCATGGTGGCCGCGGCGATCCGCAGGCGCCTGCGCCGATGAGTCCGTACAGGCTGGTTCTGGGGGAGCTTGCACGCCCGCACCGCTCGGGGCGTCTCCAAGTCCACAGTGGATAGTTCGGTGCCGGGCTGCTGAGGGCTGATCTGCTCACAGCAGAGAAACCCGGGAACTGCGCCGGGGTGGCGGCATTGTCGGGGCATGACGGACCACGAGAAGCAGCCACTGTTCGACCACCGACTCCGAGAACGGTTCTTCAGCCAGCGGGTACTGGTCCTCGACGGCCCGCTCGACGACGACAACGGGACCGTGCTCGCCACCCAACTGCTGTCCCTCGCGAGCGAGGATCCCGGGAAGGACATCTCGTTGTGGATCCACTCGCCGGGCGGCTCGGTCTCCGCGATGCTGGCCATCCGTGACGTGATGCGGCTCGTGCCGTGCGACGTGGCCACGCTCGCGCTGGGACTGGCGTGCAGTGCGGGTCAGTTCCTGCTGTCCTCGGGCACACCGGGCAAGCGCTTCGCCCTCCCGCACGCCCGGATCCTGATGCACCAGGGCTCGTCCGGGATCAGCGGATCGGCGGTCGAGGTGGAGGTGCAGGCGGACGACCTGCGGCACACCCGGGACACGGTGCTCGGGATCATCGCGGAGGACACCGGCCAGCCGATCGAACGGATCTTCACCGACTCGCTGCACGACCGCTGGTTCACCACCGAGCAAGCGCGCGAGTACGGCTTCATCGACCACATCGTCGACAGCCTCGACCAGCTCGTGCCCGTGCGCACGCACAAACTGGGGCTCGGCGCGGCGACGGGAGCCGGCGAATGAGCACCTACACCATCCCCAACGTCATCACGCGCAGCGTGGGCGGCGAGCGGATCATGGATGTCTACTCGCACCTGCTGTCGGAGCGGATCGTCTACCTCGGCACCGCGATCGACTCGGGCGTGGCGAACGCGCTGATCGCCCAGTTGCTGCACCTGGAGGCGGACAACCCGGAACGGGAGATCAACCTGTACATCAACTGCGAGGGCGGTGACCCGTCCGCGATGCTCGCGCTGTACGACACGATGCGCTACATCAAGGCGCCGGTGGCGACGACGTGCGTGGGCCAGGCGGTTGCGGCCGGTGCGGTGCTGCTGGCCGCGGGCGAGGCCGGGCACCGATCCGTGCTGCCCCACACCCGGGTGGTGCTGCACCAGCCCGCGGCGCAGGGCCGCGGCGCCATCCCGGACCTCATCATCCAGGCGGACGAGGTGGTGCGGGTGCGCACCCAGATGGAGGAGATCCTCTCGGCGCACACCGGTCGCGGTGTCGCGGACCTGCGGCACGACACCGACCGGGACCGCGTGTTGGACGCGGCGGGCGCCGTCGACTACGGGCTCGCGGACCGCGTCCTCGATCACCGGACCTGAGACCGCGTCTCAGGCGGCCATGAGCACGGGTCCCGCGGGGCGGCGCCTGACCGCGGGGCCCGCGCTGCGGCGCTGCCGGACGTCGCCCGCGATGCCGGCGAGCAGGTCGGCCAGGTCGACGCCCAGCGCACCCGTGACCGCGGCGATCATCTCGCTGGAGGGCTCCTTGCGGCCGCGTTCGATCTCGGACAGGTACTGCGGCGAGATGCCGGCCCGCTCCGCGATGTCGACGAGGCGGCCACCCTGCTCCTCCCTGGTCGTGCGCAGGCTCCGGCCCAGCACCTCACGCCACAGCGGTTCCGGCTCACGATCCGGCAGGGGGGTGCGCTTCTGGTGGAAGGGGAGGATGTCCGCCATACCGTCATCCTGACACCGGCCCCGCGCCCGAGGGCAGCGGTTCCGCTCCCGGCGGAAACACCGGGCTCGGCCCGCAGGGCATCGTCGCTTGTCGTCGACATGCCGGTCCTCGACACCGCCGTGCTGAAGCCGACGTCCTGTCATCGGGGAGCAGGGAAAGCCAGCAAGCAAACGCCCGCAGGCAACGCGAAATCCGCCCCTGCGTTCGTGCAGGTATCCAAAGGTGCTGGCAGCCAACGGCAAACGTCGATGATCAGGGAAACCGGAAGGCGGCCGCGCCGGTTCAGGGCTTCGCCGGACGGTTCCGCACCAGGTAGCGCACCAGCATCGCGCCGTCTTCGGTCAGGACGGATGCCAGCTCCATGTCGATGGGGTCGAGCGGCAGCCCAGTGGCGATCCGCCCGTGCGTGCCGCTGACCAGCAGCGGCGAGATCGTCAACCGCAGCTCGTCGACCACACCAGCGGCGAGCAGTCCGCCGAAGAGGTGCGGGCCGCCTTCGCAGTCGATCCGGTTCAGGCCGCGTTCGGCCAGCGCCTCGGTCGCGGCGGCGAGGTCGACGGTGTCCTCCCCGGCGATCAGCAGTTCGGCGCCGGCCTCCTCCCAGGCTTTCTGCTTCTTCACCGGCGCGGTGGCGCAGGTGATCACCAGGGTCGGGGTAGCCGCCTCGGTGATCACCGGCGCATCGGCGGGCAGGGACTTGCCGGTCGTGACCACGGCCGTCGGCGGGACATCCCGGAGCCCGTGACGACGACGCAGTTCGAGCGTGGGTTCGTCCGGGTGCACGCCGCGGAACTCCTCGACCATCGCGGTCGTGGCACCGACGAGCAGGACGTCCGCGAGGTCGCTCCCGAGCTTGAGCACCTGCTGATCGGCTGGGCTGGAGAGCCGGCGCGCGCGGCCGCCCACTTCAACGGCTCCGTCAGCGCTGGAGACGTAGTTGACGACAAGCCATCGGTGGCCCGCTGGATACGTGTAGAGGCGTTCGAGCTGCTGATCGTCGAGGTCGGCGTGCTCTGGCCAGATCTGCTTCATCACGAGATCCATTCCTGCTCTCGCGCCGGGGTCCGCGTGCCGTTGATGCAGGCGACCATCTCCAGCGTGCGCCGAGTCGGCAGAACCTGGTGCACGCGGAACATCGCCGCCCCGACGCGGGCCGCGATCGCGGTGGCCGCCAACGTGCCCGTGAGGAGCTCCTCCCGATCGGCGACGTCGAGGTCGAGGCTTTCGCGAACGAAGGTCTTGTTCGACAGTGCCATCAGCACCGGCCAGCCCGTTTCCACGATCTCCTGCACCCGCGCCACCAGGGCCAGGTGGTCGGGTGTGTTCTTCCCGTATCCGGTGCCGTCGACGAGGATGCCACCGCGCGGGACGCCCTTGGATTCGGCGAGCTCGGCCAGCCGCACCGTCTCGTCCAGAACCGCGGTGACGACATCCTCGTAGTCCGAGCGAACCGGCTCCGCCCGGGGGACGCGGTTGGAATGGGTGCACACGTAGCCGGCCTCGTAGGCCGCCGCCACGTCGAGGATCTGCGGGTCGGCGGCGCCCCACGCGTCGTTGATGATGTCGGCGCCGGCGCGGCAAACCGCGTCGGCGACCTCGTGCCGCCAGGTGTCAACGCTGATCAAGACATCGGGATGCGTTGCCCGGATCCACTCGACGGTGGGCAGCACCCGCCGGATCTCCTCCTCGGCATCGACCTCCGCGCCGGGACTCGCGGTCACACCGCCGATATCGATCACATCGGCGCCTTCCGCAACGGCGCGATCGACAGCCGCCTTGGCCGCGTCCTCCTCGAACGTGGCACCCCGGTCGTAGAAGGAGTCGGGCGTGCGGTTGACGATCGCCATCACCAACGCCCGGTCTCGAACCACTCGCCGGCCACGGAACGAGAGGTCGAATGCGCTAGAGCCGAGTTCCTGCACTGGCCCGATCCTTCCTGCGGTAGCTGCCCGAGCCGCCGTTACCCTCTGCAACCGGATGTGCGCTCAGGGGTGGATACGGGCCAGTCTGCCAGAGCTGATCGCGCTTGTACCCGGGCAACGTGGCCGACGTCCTGTCGGGAAGTTCGGATTCGTGATCGGCCTAGGATCGCGAGGATGCGGGTGGAGCTGGCGGCGCTGGTCGTCGAGGACTACGACCGGGCCATCGAGTTCTTCGTCGAAGCACTGGGCTTCGAACTCGTCGAGGACACGCCGTCGTCGACGAATGACGGACGTCCGAAGCGGTGGGTCGTCGTTCGGCCGCCAGGCGGGGAAACCGGCATCCTGCTCGCTCGCGCGGACGGTGTGCAGCAGGCTGCCGCGGTGGGGAACCAGTTCGCGGGCAGGGTGGGTCTGTTCTTGCGGGTGGACGACTTCGACGCCGCGTTCGACCGCATGGTCGGGGCCGGGGTCGAATTCGTGACCGCGCCACGCGCCGAACCTTATGGGCGGGTCGCCGTCTTCCTGGACATCTCGGGCAACCGGTGGGACCTGCTCGGCCCGGCATGAACGGTCACCGCGAGCTGCTCGTACGTCACCTCGCTCGATCGGCGTCGTCCGGCCCGGGAATCAGCGGGTGGGTAGGAGCCGGGGCACTGCTCGGACGTAGATCACCATGCCGACGACCTCGACCAGGGTTTGGGTGACGACCACGACCGCCGCGATGGCCAGCGCGTCGGGCAGGGCCAGGGCCAGGGGGAGGACCACCAGCGAGTTGCGGGTGGCGCCGGTGAACACGATCGCGCGGCCGTCCGGGACGTCCAGGCGGAACAGGTGGGCAACGGCGCGCCCGGCGAAGGCCATGACGACCAGGAAGAGCACGTAGCAGGGCACGACGCGGGCCACCGCGGCGAGGCCGTCGCTGAGCTTCGGCAGCTGGGAGGCCACCACCGCCAGCAGGGTCGCGGCCATGAGCGGCACCATCAGGGTGCTCACCGCGTCGGCCAATCGTCGCCCGGTCTTCCCGCGAGCCGCCCAGGCTTGGGTGAGCCAGGCCAGCGTCAGCGGGATGACGATCAGCACGACGAACGCCTCGATGAAGGGACCGGCCTCGACGACATCGGAGAGGTCCGAGCCCAGGAACAGGAAGAGGAAGCCGGGCAGCAGCACCATTTGCGCGAGGAGCAGCAGTGGTGTGGCTGCGAGCAGTCGTTGGCTGCTGCCGCCTGCCAGTCCGCTGAAGACGATGACGTAGTCCATGCACGGCGTCAGCAGGACCAGCAGCACTCCCAACCGCACGGCCTGGTTGGCGGGCAGGAAGGTGAACATGGCCGCGACGACCAGCGGTACCACCACGAAGTTCACCACCAGCGCGGCTCCCAGGAACCGGCCTGCCCGCAGGGAGCGCCCCAGCTCGGCGGCCGGTACCTGCAAGAACGTCACGTACAGCAGAGCGGCGAGCACCGGGTTGATGGCCTGCTCCAGGCCCGGCCCCGCATCGGGGGCGGCCCAGCCCACGACAGCCCCGGCCGCGAGCGCGCCCACGTAGCCGGCGACCTGATGGCGTTCCATGCCTGCGACCAGGCCCGATGCGGACGACAACGTTCGTTCTCCTTGCAGGGTGCGGACGAACCAGCAACGTGGCTAGCCGGGGCAGGCCGTCGGGATGGCGTCGGTGTGGCTTCGCACCAGCCACTCGCTCGATCTCTTGGGTTTTTCGGTGCACGAACAACGTCGAACGTCCATGTCTCCGGTGGGCGTTCTTTCGTGCTCTGCGCAGGTAGCAAAGGTACGCGTCCTGCGTCATCGACGGCCGTGAGTCACGAACGGGGTTCCTCGGCCGCGCCCTCGGCGACTGGCGAATAATCCGCGACTTCGTCCGGCCCGCACCATTTGACCAGCAAAGGGGCTCGTGTGGCACGTGAGTCAGCAGGCGACGGTAGTGACTTTCACCAGGTTTCGCCCCTCCGCGTGCAACTGCGGGAGGCGGCATAACCGCGCGATATTAAGTAGGACGAATTCCACATCGCCTGGCATCGATTTGAGAACGCTCGTATCACGGTGCAGTAACCATATTCATCGATGTTTTGTTATTTAATCGTGAACATGTTGGAAAGCAGCTGGTCATCGTGCTTTTTTGATTGAGATTCGCCTTTTTGCCGGACGTGTAACGGGAGTAACGAGCCGGGGGATAAGTCGTATTAATAATCCGGAGGGGGATCGCGTTACGGTGTGTTGCACTTCGCTACGCCCTGCGATCGCTGGTCGGGTTGTGCAAATAGAAGAACGACATGATCGCGCCATATCACCTACCCCGACCAGGCGGTATGAGCAGGTCAGATCGGAGTAATATGGGCTGCTCCCACGCCCAATCATGCCCCCTCTTCCCGTTGTTGAAGGCAAGCTTGAGCGGCTGGCGCGAATCCTATTGCGACAGCAATGACAGGTGGCACGATTGCGCCCGGTACAAGTTGGCGTCCCGGGGCCAGCTCGTGCCGATCTCGCTGCTCCCGAACGGTGCCGACGTGGGGCACATCAGGAAGGCCGCCGAGCGGTCCGCCACGGCCGAACCGACCCCGCCCGCGCCGCTCATCTCCGAGTCGCCGGAAACCGTGGCCTGGTTCGAACCGGCGCCGAGACCGGACCTGACCAGGCCTCGCGAGTCGTCATTCCGCTCTCAGTCCCCCCGCCCCCCACAGTCACAGCCCACACAACCCCCGCCGGCCCCCTCGCGGGCCCCGCAAGTCCCAAGAACCCCACCGACCTCGGACCAGGTAGCGCGGCCCACGCGAGCGCAGGGCTCGAAACGCCGCTGGTGGACCCGGCTCGCCGAGTGGATGAGAGGCCCCGCATGAGCAACTACTGGCCCTGGTGGGCGGGCGCGATCGGGCTCGCCCTGGTCACCATCAACTACACGCTGATCACGGATCGGTCCTTCGGGGTGTCCTCGGCGTGGGATCGCGTCCTGCACTGGCGCGCCGAACGCCGCATCGAACGGCAGGAGGCCCAGTTCGCCGACGACCGCGCCCTGGAGGAAGCGTTCGCCGCGGCGACCGCCGCGGAGTTCGGGACCCGATCCGAAGCACCCACCTCGCCGGACGTGATGCGCGGTGGCGCGCAGCCGCACGGCCAGGACGCCGGATCCGCGGCGCCCGAGCAGGCCACGACGCGGAGCGTGCGCTCGGCGCCTCTGGTCACCCAGGCCGCCCTGCTCCTGTCGATCTTCGTCGGCGGCTGGGTGGCCGCCGTCGTCGCCGGCCGGTTCGAGGTCCGCTTCGACATGGGCGAGGGTTTCCGCCAGCTCGTCACCGCCGATTCGAACGTCATGATCGGCGTGCTGTTCGTCGGAGGCATCCTCGTCGGCTTCGGCACCCGCTTGGCCGGTGGCTGCAGCTCCGGCCACGGACTCAGCGGCTGCGGGCGGTTGCGCCCGGTCAGCCTCGTTGCGACTGCCGTCTTCTTCGGCACCGCCGTCGTCGTTTCGTTCCTGCTGTGGAAGGTGATCTGATGCGTACCAGGGGCGCGGTGCTCGTCGCCAACATCATTACCGGGCTGGCGCTCGGCTTCGTCGTCACCAACATCGGGTTCGGCGACTACACCGAGCTGAACCGCATGTTCACCTTCCAGGATCCCCGCATGCTGTACGCCTTCGCCGGGGCCGTGGCGATCATCGTGGTGATCTTCGCCGTGGTGGGTGTCCGCCGCTCGCCGGGGCGAATCCACGGCGGCGTGATCCCCGGCGCGGTGCTGTTCGGCACCGGCTGGGCGATCTCGGGTGGCTGCCCGGCGATCCCGATCATCCAGGTCGCCAGCGGTTACCTGCCCGCTCTCGTCACGATCGCCGGCGTCATGGTCGGGATGTGGCTGTGCCGCTGGGCGAACGCCAGGTTCTTCCAGCTCGACCGCGGCTCCTGCGGGCTGTAGCGACCGATGCGGGGGCCTGTCCTGGACCGGGCCCCGCATCCCGCCCTTCGGGTGGCAGCAAAGAACCCCAGGTCGCGAACCTGGGGTTCTTTGCTGGCAGGGCTTTTCGCCCGTAGCGCCCTCAGCGGGGCTTGGGGAGGCTCAGCCTCTCCCGCAGCTCCTTCAGGCCCAGGTTCCTTTCCTCGTCCCGGCCGTCCTCGACGTGGGTGTAGAGCGCGAGCACCAGCCTCCGGGCTCGCTCGTACCGCTCGTCGCTCCAGGCCTTCAGGCGGTCCAGGGCTGCGTGCACCGGTTCGAAATCCCCTGGGAACAGGTGCAATCCGATGTCGGCGAGTGCGGGACGGCTGACCTCCTTGTGGTACAGGGCGGACTCGAAGGGCTCCCGGATCACTTCGCCTTCGCTCACCCCGCTGTTCTCCATCTGGTCGTAGACGAGGTCCAGCCACGGGTCGCCCGCCAGCAGTTCGCCGAACCGGACGGCGACCCACGGGTGCAGTCCCTCGCCGCCGCCCCTGGCCGGGTGGGACTCCCCGTGCGCGTAGCTGAGCACCTGGCTCGCGCGTTCCTTCTCGCCCTGCCCGATGAGCACATGGCCTTCGAGGTGACCCGCGTAGCCGGCGAACAGGCCGTCGCACATCTGTCGCGCGTTCCGCAGCGGCTTGAGGGCCGCGGCCTGGTCACCGCTCTGGAGCAGGAGGTTGCCGAGGAGGATGTTGGCGACGTCCCCGGCATCCGTGCCCTCGTGGACGTCGGCGGCCTGCTCGAAGCCGTTCCGGGCCGCCTCCAGCGCACCGGTCAGTTGAGCGGCGAGGCTCCCGAGGAGCACTCGGCCGGAGTCCGCGAAGTCCGGGGTGAGCATCACGGCCGCCAAGGGGCCCAGCCACGGGTCTTCTCCCGCAGCGACCTGCTCCAGCCGCCGCCGGCAGGAGTCGCCGAGGCCGTTCTCGCCGAGTTCGATGCCTGCCAGCGCCATGGCCGCATGCCCGGACACGGCGGTGCGTCCCGCGTCGGCGATGTCGGTCAGCAGGGTCCGCGCTTCCTGGGAATCGCCCGCCCGGTACGCCGCCAGCCCGCGCTCGACCTGGTCGGGCACCGGGCTCAGCGGATCGGGGGGAAGCGGAAGGGCCGATCCGTGGTCGTCCAGCAGGGTCATGTAGTTGCTTTCTCTCGTCGGAGCGTTGAGGCGCGAGCATGCCACGAGCGACCGACACCGCTGATCATGGAACGGCACGACTCCGCGTCTGCGCTTGGCGGGAAACACCGGCAGGCAAGGAAGAATCGGCGGACCTGGACTCGAAGGGGCTGCTGAAGTCGTTGGCCACCAACGGAAAACGCCGAAGGTCGGGCTCAGAGTTCGGTCAGGAGGTGGCGGACTCGGCGGTCGATCTCGTCCCGGATGGTGCGGACATCGTCGACGCCTTTCCCCGCCGGGTCCGTGAGTTCCCAGTCCAGATAGCGCTTTCCGGGGAACACCGGGCAGGCGTCGCCGCAGCCCATGGTGATCACCACGTCCGCGGCCTCGACAGCGTCTGTGGTCAGCTTCGTGGGGATCTCGTTCGACAGGTCGATGCCGAGCTCGCCCATGACGGTCAGGACGGCCGGGTTGATCGTCTCCGCGGGGGCGGATCCTGCCGAGCGCACGGCCACCTCGCCCCGGGCGTGGTGCTGCAGGAGGGCTGCCGCCATCTGGGATCGTCCGGCGTTGTGCACGCAGACGAACAGGACTTCGGGGGTGCGGGTCACGATCGCTCCAGGTGATCGGGGGTGGGGTCGGTGAACCAGCGGCGGGCGGCCAGGGCGGCGTAGACCAGGGCGACCAGCACGGGCACCTCGATGAGGGGGCCGACGACCCCGGCCAGGGCTTGCCCGCTGGTGACGCCGAAGGTGGCGATGGCGACCGCGATCGCGAGTTCGAAGTTGTTGCCCGCTGCGGTGAACGACAACGTCACCGACCGCTCGTAGCTCAGCCCGATCGCCTTGCCCAGCGCGAAGGAACCTGCCCAGATGATCGCGAAGTACGCCAGCAGCGGCACGGCGATGCGGGCGACGTCGAAGGGCCGGCCGGCGATCTGGTCGCCCTGCAGGGCGAAGAGGATCACGATGGTGAACAGCAGCCCGTAGAGGGCGACCGGGCCGATCTTCGGCAGGAACCGGGTTTCGTACCAGTCCCGGCCGCCGGCGCGTTCGCCGAGCTTGCGGGTCGCGTACCCGGCCAGCAGCGGGATGCCGAGGAAGATCAGGACGGATTTGGCGATCTGCCACGCAGAGACGTCCAGTCCGACCTGCGGCAGGCCGAGCCAGCCCGGCAGCACCGACAGGTAGAACCAGCCGAGGCCGGCGAACGCGATCACCTGGAACACCGAGTTCAGCGCCACCAGGACGGCAGCGGCCTCCCGGTCGCCGCAGGCCAGGTCGTTCCAGATGATCACCATGGCGATGCAGCGGGCCAGGCCCACGACGATCAGGCCGGTGCGGTACTCGGGCAGGTCGGGCAGGAACGCCCAGGCCAGCGCGAACATCACCGCCGGGCCCGCGACCCAGTTGAGCACCAGCGAGGACACCATCAGCCGCTTGTCGCCGGTGACCGTCTCCAGCCGGTCGTAGCGGACCTTGGCCAGCACCGGGTACATCATCACCAGCAGGCCCAGCGCGATCGGCAGCGAAATGCCGTCCACCTGCACGGCGTCCAAGGCCGGCCCGAGGCCGGGGATCCACCGCCCGGCCAGCAGTCCGGCCACCATGGCCGCACCGATCCACACCGGCAGCAGCCGGTCCAGCGTCGACAAGCGCGCGGCCACCGGGGCTTCTGCCGCCCGGGTCATGCGGTGACCGCCTCGGCGTCGGCCGGCACCAGCACGGACGAGACGGCCCGCAGGGTTTCGGGGCGCACGCGGTAGTAGATCCAGGTCCCGCGCCGTTCGCCCTCGATCACCCCGGCCTCGCGCAGCACCTTGAGGTGGTGCGAGATCGTCGGCCCGGACAGCTCGAACGCCCCGGTCAGATCGCACACGCACGCCTCCCCGCCCGCGTGCGACGCGATCAACGACAGCAGCCGCAGCCGCACCGGCTCGCCGATCGCCTTGAACACCCGGGCCAGTTCGGCCGACTGCTCCGCGCTCAGCGGCTCCCGCATCACCGGCGAGCAGCACTGGGTCGCATCCTCGGGGCCTTGTTTCGACATGCATCTATCTTGACAGATGTCGAATCAGCGGCCCAAGCTGTGGTCGTCTATTTAGATGAACATCTAAGCAAGGGGATGCGATGTCACGCATGCAGCTCGCCCTCCGGGTCGGTGACCTCGAAGGATCGATCGCGTTCTACTCGAAGCTCTTCGGCGCCGAGCCGGCCAAGCGGCGGCCCGGCTACGCCAACTTCGCCATCGCCGAACCGCCGCTGAAGCTCGTCCTGCTGGAGGGCGAGGCTGGTCAGGACACGGTGATGGACCACCTGGGCGTCGAGGTCGACAGCACCGAGCAGGTGGACGACGCCACCGAACGGCTCAAGGCGCTCGGCCTGTTCACCGACGTCGAGGAGGACACCACCTGCTGCTACGCCCGCCAGGACAAGGTCTGGGTCCACGGGCCCGGCCGCGAACCCTGGGAGGTCTACGTCGTCAAAGCCGACTCCCAGACGTTCGGCGCGGCCGAGGCGCAGTGCTGCGCCGGGGACGACGACGCATCGGTCGCCGGCGCCTGAGTGCTCAGCAGCAGTGGTGGCCGCGCCAGGCTTCTCGGCCTTCCTTCACCGCCACCGCCGCGATCACCAGGGCGACGACGGGGTCCGCCCACGACCAGCCGAAGAGGCTGTTGAGCAGCAGTCCCAGCAGCAGGACACCCGACAGGTAGGTGCACAGCAGGGTTTGCTTGGAGTCCGCGACCGCGCTGGCCGAACCGAGTTCCCGGCCGGCGCGGCGCTGGGCCGCCGACAGGAACGGCATCACCAGCAGGGACAACGCGGCCAGCACGATGCCCACCGTCGAGTGGTCGGCCGAGTCCGCGCCGAGCAGGGTTCGCACCGACTCGACCGAGACGTAGGCGGCCAGCGCGAAGAACGACACCGCGATCACCTTCAGCGCCGCTCGTTCCCGGGCTTCGGGGTCGCTGCCGGAGAACTGCCACGCCACCGCGGCCGCGGACGCGACCTCGATCACCGAGTCCAGGCCGAAGCCGATCAACGCCGTCGAGGAGGCCGCCGTTCCGGCCGAGATCGCCACGATCGCTTCGATGACGTTGTAGGTGATCGTCGCGGCGACCAGCCACCGCACCCGTCGAGCCAGCACCGCTCGTCGCTGCGGGTCGGCCGCGGTGTCCGCCGCGCAGCAGTCGTCGACGCAGCGATCCTCGCTCACCGCGCCGCCTCGGGCTGGGCCTCGTTGAGGCACGGCTGATCCGTTTCCACGGCGAGCACGACCTGGACCAGCTCGCCGAGCGCGCGCGCCAAGTGGGCGTCGGCCAGGGAATAGCGGACCTGACGACCTTCGTAGGTGGCCACGACGAGTCCGCAACCGCGCAGGCAGGCCAGGTGGTTGGAGACGTTCGAGCGGCTCAGCCCCAGCTGCTCGGCGAGCACGCCCGGATAGCTCTCGCCGTCGAGCAGCGCGATCAGGATCCGGCAACGAGTCGGATCGGCCAGCGCCTTGCCCAGCCGGGCCAGCGCCGCGCCCCGCGTCTCACACGTCAGCATTGGCAGAACAGTACAGCGAGCAGTGATATATCAGCAAGGGCTGAACTGTTCGGCTGCCGGACCAAGGGGCGTTCGAGAACGGTGCGCGGCAAGCCCTGGCGGTACCGCGCGGGTGGGGGACACCCGTTGGCCGTGCTCGTTCGGCGGTTTCCGGAGGGTGACGGGAACGTCGTCGCGGGACAACGGCGGAAGTGCTCGTGTCCGGATGAGATCGGAAAGGACCTCTCATGTACTCGCGAATCCTCCAGGTCGTTTCAGCAGCAGTGGCCACGGTCCTGCTCCCCGCTGCCGGGGCCGTTTCCGCTGCGCAAGCCGACGAAGCGCGCCAGGGTTCCGGCGACGCTCGTCAAACCGCTGTCCGGATCGTCAACGTGAGTTCCGGTCAGAAGCTGATTCCGACCGGATACGGGGCGAACAAGGCCGAGAACATCGTTATCTGGGCGAACGCCGTCGAGGAGGCTCCAGGCGGCAAGCTGTGGAGGCCCGAGGCCCTCGGCGCCGGCTATTACCAGATTCGGAACAGCGACACGAACCTCTGTCTTACGGTCGGCAACTACAACGCGCCTGACGGTAGGACGGCAGTTGTGCAGCAGAGCTGCGCACAAGGTCTCAACCAGCAGTGGGAGCTGCCCTACGTCGGCGGCGGACACCTGATCAGCTCCCGGTCGGACGGCCGCGTCGTGACTCCGTTCAACATGGGCGGCAACTACTGGGCGGTCATGGACCAGCAGTCCGGAGCGCTGACCCAGCTGTGGAACTTCCCCCCGGCCTGACGCTTCTCGCCCGTTCGGCACCAGTTCGATTCGTGGTCAGGGAGTTTCTCCTCCGCCGTGCCACTTCTGCATGTGCGTGGCGTGGGTGTGCAGGTAGGCGCCGGGTTTGAAGAAGCGGTCGTAGAAGTCCAGGTCCAGGTGGTGGGCCTGGACGTAGTTCATGATGAACACCGTCGGCACCGTCCCGGGGAACTTCCCGAAGGTGTCCAGGACGTACTGCGCTTGGAGCGCGACGCACGCCTTGAACTCGTCGTCGTGCACCAGGGCGCTGCCGCGGAAGCCCGGGGTGTCGGTCCAGGCTCCCGGGGTGTCGCGGTGGAACGGCCCGCCGGGGCCGAACTTGCGTTCGGCGAACGCCTCGACCGCCGCCGCCATGTCGCGGTACCGCGGTGGGCAGCAGGCCTCGAAGACGCCTTCCCGGCCGGTGGGGTTCGGGGTCGGCCAGCGCTCGTCCTCGTCGTAGCGGAACCCGAGGCCGGGAACGTCGGGATCGCCGGAGGCGCCGAGCATCGCGAAGCGGTCGATCCCGTCGAACATCCAGCCGCCGAGCCCCATCGCCTGCAGCATCAGCACGCCCGCGTAGCAGGCGGAAGCCAGCTCCGCCGTCGCCTCGGTCAGCGCGTACTGCTCGGTGAAGGTGAGCGGGAACGGCTCCTCGACGTCGACCAGCCCGCCGAACTCCGCCAGCCCGGGGAGCTCGCGATCGTTGACGTCGTCGTAGATCGCGTAGCCGTTCTGGGCGAAGAAGCACAGGATTGCGATGACGTGCTGGGCGATGTCCGCCACCGGGATGACCAGCAGCGAACCGGGAACGTTGACGCACCAGGTGTTGTGCCCCTCCAGGTAGGGCTCCTCCGCCGGCAGGTGCAGCCGCCCGGGCGAGAGCCGGCGCAGCCGCTCGCGGTGCCGCTCGACCACCAGCTCCGGGGTGACCTCCTCGACGGCCGGGTCGACCAGCGCGCCGGCGTCGCGGGTCGGGAAGAAGTAGAGCCCGGAGTCGTCGGTGAAGAACAACTCGGCGGTGTGGATCCCGGCCGCGGACGGGAAGGTGCGGCCGGCGGCGGCGCCGGCGTAGTTCGAGACGTGCGGGGCGTACCGGGCGTGCCGGGTGATCGAGTAGTGCCAGCCGGTCGTGCCGCCCATCGCGCTCAGCACGAGCATCCGCTCCAGGTCCGTCAGGGGCACCGGCTCGTGCCTGGAGCGGTAGGCGAGCGGGCCGTCCGGGATCTCGTCGCCCAAGGCGAAACGCCGCGAGCGGCGGCCGAAAATCGCCTCCACCAGGGGGAAATCCGCGAGCTCCGCAAGCGCCGTCTCGAAGTCCTCCTCGGGCACAGCGCCAGACTGCGCCCGGAGAGCGGGTCCGGACCAAGGACTTTCTGCCCGCCGGCATGCTCTGCGTCGGTTTCGCGCGAAACCGCCACCCTGCCTCACGTGAAGCGGCGGTTTCGCGCGAAACCGTCGCCCCGGACGGCCACTGCACACGGGTGCCCGCGCATCAGTCCGAAACGACCTCCTAGGCCAGGTGGGCCCTGATCCTTTCGATGCGCTGCTCGATCGGGACCGCGCGGGCCGCCTCCAGCGCGTTGAGAAGTTGTTGGAGGGATGGGGAATCGGCGACGCCCCGGTTCTTGAACTCTCGTGCGTCGACCACGTTCGGGAACGCCGCTAGCACCGGGTGGTTCGTCGTCAGCACCTCGTTCCCGCTGCGCGGCAGGAACGCCTTCTGCATCGTCGAGGGCGGTTCGTCCACGATGATCAGCACGTCGTCCGTGCGCCCGTTTTCCTCCAGGCAGGCGATCTCCTGGGCCAGGGCGGGGGTCAGCTCCGCCGCCCAGACGATGATCTGGGCGGCCAGCGGGATCAGCTTCGCGACGGTCTCGAACCACGTCGCGTCCGGGAGGTACAGGGCGGCCCTGGGGACGAACTGGCCGAACGCCGAGGACAGCTCCAGTTCGCCCGCCTTCGTGCTGGCCACCGTGATCATCGGCACCGCGAGTTCCAGTTCCGCCAAGGCGGGACCGCAGTCGCGGTACACGATGGTCTGCACGTAGTCGCCCTGCGGGTCGTCGGGGTCTTCGAGGACCGACGCGAGCGCCGACGACGCGCGCGACTCCTCGGCCAGGCCGAAGTTGCGCAGCAGGAGCACGAACGGTTCGCCGGAGCACAGCCAGCTGCGGACCTGGCCGACCGAGCTCAGGTGCTTCTCCCGGGCGGCGCGGACGAGTTCGGCCATGTGGTTGCGCGGGGCGCCCGACAGCAGCCACGGCAGGCCGAAGCCCTTTCGCCGCCTCCTGCGGTCCCAATCGCGCTGCTTCCGCAGGTAGTCGAGGTTCAGCTCGGGCTCGCCGACCGCGAATCCGTCCAGCACCGCGCCGGCGTGCTCGGCCCGGCTGAGCCATTCGTCCACGTCGGGATTCCCGCCCCGATCCCGGCCGAACGACTTCACGAGCTCGTCGAACTTCTCCCGGGCGGCCCTTTCATCGCCCTCCTGGAGCGACACCAGCGCCGTGTTGTACAAGCCCTGCGCCGCTCTCCCGCGCAGTTCGGGATCCGCATTGTGCCGGTACCGCCGGAAGATCTCCGTCCACAGCGCCGCTTGCTCCTCGCGTTTGCTCGACAGGTTTTTGACCGCGGCGAGGTGATGCCCGCGCAGGTGCGCGTGGATCGCCAGCGCCCGGCACAGCGCGCGCTCCACCCGGACGTCCACCGGACCGCGGACGGCGTCCACCACGTCGCGCAGAACACCGGCTGCGGCGGCATTGCCCGCCGCATCGGCTTGCCCGGTGTAGGCGCACAGGTCGGTCAGCATGTCGAGCACCCGCGCGCCCAGTTCGGGATCCGGGTGGTGCGCGTAATGCACGCCGTACCAGCGCAACAGCAGGAACGAGTCGGCGATGTTGCCGACGCGGTAGAGCGCCGTCGCGGTCTCGTACACGATGTAGGCGTGGTCGCGCGGGTTGTACGGGCCCGCGCTCGCCGCCTGCTCCGGGAGGCTCTCGAACAGCCAGGTCCGGAAGTCCCGGTCGGCCACCTGCCTGGCGGACTCGCTCCGCATCCGCTGCCACCTGCCGATGGCGCCGTCCACCACGTCCGCGATCGTCAAGTCGTCATCCACTGGCGTCACCCCCACTTGTGCGTGCCTCAACCGTTCGCGGGCCGGTTTCGAGGGCCTTTGGCCTCGGGGTCCGGCGTTTGTGCGCGCGTAGAGTTCTTCGGCGGAGCCGGGTTCTAGCGATTCGGTCGGAACATACCGGGGTCCGGCGGGAATTTGCGGGCCTCGCCGAATATCAACCGAAGGAGCATCGGTGATGCGTACTGTTCTGCGTGGTTCGCTCGGTCTTGCGCTGGCGCTGCCTCTCCTGTTCGGAGTCGCCCCGCTCGCCCCGGCCGCGTTCGCCGCCGTTCCGGCACATGCGGTGGCGCAGCAGCAGACCGACGAGTGCAACCAGGACGACTGGGTCTGCCAGGAGCACCAGCAGCAGCACCAACAACAGCAAGACCAGCAGCAGCACCAGCAGCGCGGACGCTGAGGACCGGGCTCAGGTCCGGTCGTCGAGCGCCGCGTCGAGGTTCTTGAGCCAGGGGATCTCCAGGGCCTGGTCGCTTCTGGGGGCCCTGCAGCGGCCAGTAGTCGTCGCCGGTCAGGAGCCGCACGTCGGCTTGGTGCAGGGTCTCCACGTGCGACTTCCACGCCGGTGGTGGGCCTGCGTGATGCGCGAGATGGCCGGTTCGATCAGGGCCGGGCGGATCTGCTCCACGCCGCCTGCCGCCGATCCGATCAGTCCCAGGGTCCGCTCGCTCATACCGCCAGTACGTCGCGAGAGGGATCACCCGGGAACCGCGGTGGGTGTCCACAGGGGACACGGCCGGTGTCTAGGGCCGTTGGGCTCGCGATTCGGCGGGCGCGGGCGCGTAAGGTCGTTCGGCAGAGCCGATTTCCAGCCGTTCGGTTCGGAAAGTACTGAGATCTCCGGGTTTCGGTGAACATCAACCGAAGGAGCATCGGTGATGCGTACTGTTCTGCGTGGAGCGCTCGGCATCGCGCTGGCGCTGCCACTCGTGTCCGGCCTCGCCCCGGCTGCGTTCGCGGCCAGTCAGGCGCCTGCGGTGGCGGTGCAGCTCGCCCTTCATCCGCGGTATCACCACAACTGCGCGGAGGACGACGTGATCTGCGAGACGCACGCGCACCTGCACGAGCTCCAACGCCACCTGCAAGAGCACGGGCAACACTAGAGGATCGGGCTCAGGTCCGGTCGTCGAGCGTCGCGTCGAGGATCTTGCGCCAGGGGATCTCCATGGCCTGGTCGCTTCTGGGGCCTTGCAGGGGCCAGTAGTCGTCGCCGGTCAGGAGCCGCACGTCGGCTTGGCGCAGGGTCTCCACGTGCGACTTCCACGCAGGGTGGCGGACCTGCGTGATGTTGATCTTCGGGAACACCACCACCGGGATCTCGGGGGTTCCCATCGCCTCGCCCAGCGTGGTCAGGGCCTGGTTGTCGGCTAGGCCCAGGGCGAGCTTGGCGACCGTGTTCGCCGTCGCCGGGCAGGCCAGGTAGCGGTCGATGGGCGGGTGCGGGCGGCCGGCCCCGGGCAGCCGGGGCTCGACCCGGCACGGCAGGCCGGTCACCTGCTCGATCCGCTCGACTTCGCCGAGCGCCCGCAGCCACGCCCCGGCCGCGGGCGTCAGCGTCACCGCGACTTGCCAGCCCCGCGAGATGGCCGGTTCGATCAGGGCCGGGCGGATCTGCTCCACGCCGCCTGCCGCCGATCCGATCAGTCCCAGGGTCCGCACGCTCATACCGCCAGTATGTCGCGGGAGAGATCACCCGGGAACCGCAGTGGGCGTCCACCGGGCACGCGACCAGCACCGAGGGACTTTGGGCTCGCCATTCGGCAGGTATGCGCGCGTAGGCTTTTCTGGCGGACCCGGATTCCATCGATTCGGGTCGGTGAGCACTGGGGTCTTCGAATGCCCACCGGGCTCGGCGCGCTTCGGGGCCTCACCGAACGTCGACGAAGGAGCATCGGTGATGCGTACTGCCTTGCGCGGAGCGCTCGGCCTCGCGCTGGCGCTGCCGCTGCTATTCGGAGTTTCCGCGCTATCCCCGGCCGCGTTGTTCGCCGTCGGCCCGGCGCCTGCGGTGGCATCGCAGCTCGCCCCGCAGGAACAAAATCACCACCGCTGCCTCAAGAATGACAAGGTTTGCGAGGAGCACCAGGTGGAACACGCGCGCCAACACCACCGGAACTAAGCGGTAGATGGTCATCGGCGGAGCGCCCCGCTGGGCAGGGCGCTCCGCCGATGATCGTCAGACCGACTTGAGGTCCGATTCCTTCACGTAGACCCAGCGGTAGTTGTACGAGATCGGGACGTAGACCTCGTCGCCGACGATCACCTCGTGGTTGTTCGGGTCGTTCAGCCCGTCGTAGACCACGTTGTAGTCGAGCGCCTTGGTCTCCTCGCCCGCGACGTACACCTGACCGGCCGGCACCGTGTACGGCAGCGGCTTGATCTTGCGCGGGTCGATGCCGGTCGGGTAGTCGCCCGGCTGCGGCAGCGACAGGCCGTAGGTCGGGATCTGGTCCCGGACCGGCGTGACCAGGTCGGCGTCGTCGGCGGGTGCCGTGTTCGTGCCGCCCGGGTCGCGCAGCCAGGCCTTCTTGCCGTCGAACCAGATGGCCAGCCAGTCGCCCGAGCGTTCCGCCACCGCGTACTGCCGGCCCGTGTTGGCCTTGGCCGACCAGTCCTCGATCTTGGTCGTGCCCGGCGAGCCGTCCGGGTGCACCGTCGGCGAGCCGATCAGCGGCGCGTCATCGCGCGGCTCGGTGTGCAGGTACAGGAAGTTCGCCCCCTGCGCCGGCAGGGTCCGGCAGGGCTCGTCCTTCGGGCACTCGACGACCTCCGGCCGGTTCGCGTCGAACCGCGGGAAGATGGTCACCACGTCGTCGCCGCCGGTGTCGCCGTCCAGCGGCTCGTCCAGCAGCTTCATGTAGTGCGCCCAGTCCCAGAACGGGCCCGGGTCGTAGTGCTCGCCGCCGGCCTTCGCCGGGTTGTCGGCGCTGACGTCGTCGTGGCCGACGATGTGCTCGCGGTCCAGCGGGATGTCGTACTTGTCCGCCAGGAACTTCACCAGCTCGGCCGACGAGCGGTACATCTGCTCGGTGTACCACTTGCCGCCCTCGGCGGCGAAGCCCTCGTGCTCGATGCCGATCGAGCGCATGTTCCGGTCCCAGTTGCCGGCGTGCCACGCCATGTCCTTGGTGGGGACCATCTGCGTGACCTGGCCGTCGGAGGAGCGGATGATGTAGTGCGACGCCGCGCCGTGCGCCGGGTTCTGGAACGCCGAGATCGCCGTCTGGTACGAGGTCTCCGTGTCGTGGATGACGATGGAGTCGATCTTGACGTCCTTCGGCCGGTTGGCCGTGTCGTAGTTGCCGTAGCCGCCGGTCGGATCCTGCGGATCGGTCGGGGCGTAGGCCGCCGGGATGTAGCGGCAGTCCAGCTCGGTCGGGCATTCCGGCTTCGGGCCGAGCGGGGCGTCCTTGACGTTCTTCAGGTTGGTGCCGCTGAGATCCCGTTCCGGCAGCACCTCGGGGATCTTGGCGAACGCCAGCCGCTGGCCGGTCGAGGTGGTGCGGGCGCGGCCCTGGCCGAGCACGTCGTAGACGTCGTCGGCGAAGGACTGCGCGCCGCTGGCCTGCGGGCTGCCGCTGAGCTCGGCGATCGCCGGGTACCAGCCGCCGATGTTGTTCGGCAGGTTTCCCTCGCCGAGGTTCTTGGCACGCTGGGCCAGCAGCGCGGCACCGGCCCGGATGTTCTGCTCCGGGTCGCGCTTCACCTGCTCCGGCGGGAGGCCCACCAGCGCCGCGGCCTCGGTCAGGGTGTGCAGCGTGGGGTGGTCCCCGAGCTTCTGCAGCTTCGGGTTCTCGCTGCGGAGCTCGTCGGGGTCGATGTCGGTCAGGTGCATCGGGCCGTAGCCGCCGGCCACGCTCTGCTCACCGTTGTGGTCCTCCCACCTGGTGAGCTGGAACGAGGTCGCCATCAGCAGCGGCATCGGGATGCCGAACTCGGCGGCGGCCGATTCGAAGGCGCGCTGCTCGACGGTGTCGGGCGCGGCCGGGGTCGTGGGGGCGGCATCGGGGCCGGCGCCGAGGGCAGTGTGGGCTGCGCCGGTCAGCAGCCCGGTGACGCTCGCCGTGACCACAGCGGCTCGCCACCAGTGGAGCTTCCTGGCAGTCAAAGTTCGCTACCTCGCAAAACCAGAACTGGTGTCCTAAGTGGACCTGTGGGGTGCGCTGTCGATCACCGAACCTGCCAGTGGTCCGCGAGCGCTCGTGAGCGATTCGGATTGCTATGAAGCTCCAAAGCACTCACGAGTCCCGGGCGCAGCCGGTCGGCCGCCGCGGGACGCGTCGGGCCATCGTCGTGTCCTCGGTTGATCAACTGCGGGGCCCACCATTCCACCGTTCGAGCGATTCGGCACCGTCGAAATCCGATCTGAAACCGGGTCGATACGTGCAGAGCGGGAATTCTTCGCTTTCGGGTCGTCCGGATGCCCGAAAGTGCCGGCGATGGCCGAGGCGGCGTCCGGGCGCACTCGTCCCGAAGGAGCCCGGTGGTGGCGATTTCGCGCGAAATCGCCAAGCGGCCCTCACGCGGAACGCTGGTTTCGCGCGAAATCGCCACGTTGCCTCACGTGGAACGCCGGTTTCGCGCGAAAGCGGTGCTCGGCGTTCCAGGTGATCATGGCTTGCGCGTGCCCGCACGCCATTCTGGGGGGATTCCTAAACCCGTTCCTGCCATTCGGATCGGAGGATCGCGTAGCGGAGTTCGTCGCGCCAGACGCCCTTGACGTGGACGTTCTGGACGAAATGCGCCTCGCGGCGCATGCCGAGGCGCTCCATGAGCCGCGCCGAGGCGGTGTTCAGGGCGTTGCACCGGCCGATGATCCGGTGCAGGCCGAGTTCTTCGAAGCCCAGCCGCAGGACTTCGCGGGCGGCCTCGGTGGCCAGGCCCCGGCCCTGGTGGTCGGGGTTGAAGATGTAGCCGAGCTCGCCCTCCCGGTGCTTCTCGCTGCGCCAGACGAGTTCGACCTGCCCCACGATCGCGTCCAGCTCCTGCGCGACCACCGCGAGGGTGAGGCAGTCGCCTTCGGCGCCGAGCCGGGTCTCCCCGGCCATCTGCGCGACGGCGTCCCGCGCCTGCTCGCGGTCGCGCGGCTCCCACAGGAGGTAGCGGGCGACCTCCGGTTGGCGCTGATAGGCCCAGACGTCCGCCGTGTCGTCGGTGGTGAACGGGCGCAGCAGCAGGCGGTCGGTCGTGATCGGGTAGTCAGGTCGGAGCACCTGCCGACAGTACGTCAGCGCCCGGATCAGACGTGGTGCGTTCGGTGCGGCTCCTCGCGGCGGCTGACGATGCTGAGCAGCGTCATCGCGTCGTGGTCCGGGGTGCCCGGTTCGGCCTGGTAGATGACGAGCCGCTGGTCGCCGCCGCGCACCGCCAGGACCTCGTAGTCCAGGTCCATCCGGCCCACCGCCGGGTGGTCGAAGCGCTTCACGCCCGCCGCCTTCGGCTGCACCTGGTGGCTCGCCCACATCGCGGGGAATTCCTCGCTCTTGGTGGTGAGCTCGTCGATGAGCGCGGTGAGCCGCCGGTCTGCCGGGTTGTCGCCGTAGGTCGCGCGCAGGTCGGCCACCGAGTGCTGCGCCACCTCGTGCCAGCCCACGAACAGCGTCCGGGCCGCCGGGTGCAGGAACAGGTAGCGGGTCGTGTTGCGCCGCTGCGCGGGCCACTGGTCGATGCCCGCGAGCAGCGCGAGGCCCGCCGGATTCGCCGCCACCATGTCGTTTCCGCCGCCCAGCACGTACGCCGGGGCCTCGCCGACCATGTCGAGCAGCCGCAGCACTGTCGGCCGCACCGGCTCGGCCTCCTGCTGCGCCGGGTTCTGGCTGCGCGACGCGTGCCTGGCCAGGTTGCTCAGGTAGTGGCGCTCGGTGGCGTCGAGCTGCAGCGTCCGCGCCAGCGCGTCCAGCACCGCCTCGCTCGGGTGCCGTTCGCGGCCCTGCTCCAGCCGCGTGTAGTAGTCCATGCTGATCCCGGCCACCGCCGCGACCTCTTCGCGCCGCAGGCCCGGCGTCCGCCGCACGCCGGGTCCGGCCGGGATGCCGACGTCGCTCGGCTTCCGGCGCGCCCGGCACGCCTTCAGGAAGCTGCCCAGCTCGTTGCTCACCCCATCGATGCTGCCACGTCCCCAGCCTGGGTGTGCCACACCCAGGAGGAACGCGCCCTGCCGCGCGCCCGCGATGGCGGCCAGCATCGATGGCAGCCGATCCGAAGGGGAAACGAGATGACGTTGCGGCAGGTTCAGCTGGGATCCGGCCCGGTGGTGGGCGCGCAGGGCCTGGGCTGCATGGGGATGAGCGAGTTCTACGGCCCGACCGACCAGGACGAGGCCCGGCGCACGCTGGAGCACGCCCTGGAGCGCGGCGTGACGCTGTTCGACACCGCCGACATCTACGGCTCCGGCGCCAACGAGGAGTTCCTCGCGCCGTTCGTGAACGCGAACCGCGAGCGGGTGGTGCTGGCCACCAAGTTCGGCCTGGTCCGCAAGGCCGACGACCCGAACTACCGGGGCTTTCGCGGCGACGCGGCCTACGTCCGCGCGGCGGCCGAGGCGAGCCTGCGGCGGCTGGACATCGACGTGATCGACCTCTACTACATGCACCGGCGCGACGTGACGGTGCCGATCGAGGAGACCGTCGGGGCGATGGCGGAACTGGTCGCCGAGGGCAAGGTGCGCCACCTCGGGCTGTCCGAGGTGACCGGCGCCGAGCTGCGCGCCGCGCACGTGGTGCACCCGATCGCGGCGCTGCAGAGCGAGTGGTCGGTGTTCAACCGGGACGTCGAGAACACCGCGGTGCCGGCGGCCAAGGAGCTTGGCGTGGCGCTCGTGCCCTACTCGCCGCTCGGCCGCGGCTTCCTCACCGGGGCGTTCGCCAACACGGCGGAGCTGTCGGACGGCGACTTCCGGCGGAACTTCCCGCAGTACTCCGGGGAGAACGCCGCCAGCAACGCCGAGCTCCTGACGCCGCTGCGGGAGGTTGCGCAGCGGCACGGCGCGACGCTCGCGCAGGTGGCGCTGGCCTGGCTGTACGCGCAGCAGGACGGCCTGGCGGTGGTCCCGATCCCGGGCACCCGGCGCCGCACCAGGCTCGACGAGAACCTCGGCGGCGTCGACGTGGCGCTCACGGCGGCGGACCTGGAACTCCTGGAGCCGATTTCGGCGAAGGTCGCGGGCACCCGCTACGCCGACATGAGCTTCACCTCGAACAGCCGCGAGTAGCGGCGGGGGAGCCGCAGCTGTCGAGGTGAACGGACCGTTCGCGCCAAACCCGCGCAGTGCGGGCCTGGGGATCGGGTGGATGGAGTGAACGGCCTGTTCGCCTCGTCTATCGAGGTGAACGGTCCGTTCGCTCGAAACCGGTAACGCCGGGCGGGTGGCGTGAACGGCCTGTTCACCTCGTCTACCGGAGCGAACAGGCCGTTCACCTCGATCCGCCGGTGGGGACCGCCCGGCCGGGTCAGCCGACGTAGGCGAGGAGGCGGTCCGCTCGGGCCGGTTCGCGGAGCTTCCGCAGGACTCGGTGCTCCAACTGGCGGATCCGCTCTCGGGTCACGCCGAGCTCGTGGCCGATCTCCGCCAGCGTTCGCTGGCGCCCGTCGTCGAGGCCGCAGCGCAGCCGGATGACCTGCTGTTCTCGCGGGCTGAGGGTGCCGAGGACGGCTTCGATCTCGTTGCGCAGCAACTGGATTCCCGCCGCTTCGCCGTCGTCCGGCAGGGCCAGCAGGTCGGCCAGGGTGCCGCCGTTGGAGCCGGTCGGTTGGTCCAGGCTCAGCGGTTCCTGTGCGAGCGAGAGCAGTTCGAGCAGGTGGCGGACCGGGATGTCCAGCGCCTGTGCGAGTTCGTCGTGTCCCGGCGCCCGGCCCAGCTTCGCCGTCAGCTCCCGGCGCAGGCGCGCCAGCCGGGTCAGCTGCTCGGTGAGGTGCAGCGGCAGCCGGATGGTGCGGGACTGGTCCGCCAGCGCCTGGCTGATCGCCTTGCGGATCCACCAGGTCGCGTAGGTCGCGAACCGGAAACCCGGGCTGTGGTCGTACTTCTCGACGGCGCGCAGCAGCCCGACGTTGCCCTCCTGGATCAGGTCCAGCAGCGGCATGCCGCGCCCGGTGTAGCGCTTGGCGATGCTCACCACCAGCCGCAGGTTCGCCTCCACCAGCGCGGCTCTGGCCACGCGCCCGTCGTCGGCTGCGGCTCGCAGCTCGATGCGGCGGGCCGCGGGCAGATCCGGGATTTCCAGGGCTTCTTCGGCGCGGAGCCCGGCCGCCGCGCGTTCGGCCAGGTCGGTTTCCCCGGCCCGGTCGAGGAGTTCGGTCCGGCCGATCCCGGCCAGGTAGAGGCGCACCGAATCGACGGCCGCCGAAGGCCGTTCGGTTCCGGGAACGTCGTCGAATTCGAGCAGCGGGGCCGCCACCTGCCAAGCCTTCCGGACACGGGTGCACGCCCTGCCCAGCGTGCCGAAAGCTGCTGGCAGCGTGCTGACGCGCGGATCGGCGGCTCGCCTGCGGCGTAATCGCTGGCTGTGCGGCCGGAGCCGGGATTCCGGCGGCGGTGTGGTGCGGTCCGGGTACGGCTGGTCTCGAATCGGGTACTGTCCGCGGCGCCGTGGTCGGGATAGCCTTGCCGCGTGGGAGGGATCCGCCTTCGATGACAAGCCAGACCAGCGCACCGCCGAAGTCGAGCGCGTTCGGCCGTTCGCGGGATGAGGAGTGGTTCCGCCCGCAGCGCAGGCCGGGCCGCATTGGTCCGGTCAGCCTAACGCGGCTGCTCGCCTTCGAGGTCGTGCAGCTCGCCCTGTGCTTCTTCTTGTTCCAGGCTTTGTGGGCGTTGATCGTGGGCGGCCTGATCGGGTTGGCCGCGGCCGTGGCCACCTTCGGTCGGCGCGGCGACCAGTGGTGGACCGAGATGCTCTGGCTCCGCCTTCGGTTCCGCCGCAGGCGCGGCATCGTCGCGGCCCGCCGGGACGACGCGCGGCTGTCGGCGCTGTGCGAGCTGGCACCCGATCTGACCGTGGAAGACGTTGCGGGCGAAGGGGATTCGCGCCTGGGCATGGGCAGCGACGGCGCCGGTTGGTTCGCCGTGCTGGAGGTCGCCGACGACGAGGGGCCGCGGCCGCCGGTTCCGATGGCTGCGCTGGCGCGGATCGCGACCGAGCAGCCGGGCGTGGTGGTGCAGGTCGTCCTGCACAGCGCGCCACTGCCGGGCACGAACCGGCGCGACGACGTGGTGTGGATCGCGGTGCGGCTGGACGCGCAGGTGGTCGCCCAGTCGGCAGTGGACAGCAACAGCGATCCGGATGTCCCGGTGCTGCTCGCCGAACTGGCCAGGCGGGTCGAGAGGTTGTTGCGGCGCAGGGGACTGCGCGCGCGCCCGCTCGACGCCAACGGGCTGCTCGACGCGCTGGTGCGCTCCTGCGACCTGGCCGAACCGGCGGACCGGCGGCCCGTACAGCCGAGCGAGGAGTGGGATTCCTGGCGTTCCACCAGGTTGCGGCACGGCTGCTTCTGGATGCGGTCGTGGCCGAACCCGGAGCGCGGCGCGCTGCTGCTGTCGGCGCTGGCGGAGGTGCCGGAAGCGCAGGTCAGCATCTCGATCGCGCTGGAGCCGGGGCAGCGCGGCACCGATCTGTCCGCGCTGGTCCGGGTGGCCGCCGACGAGCAGCGGTACGAGCAGACCTGCGAGCTGGTGGCGCGCCTCGTCGAGCACGCCGGCGGCCGGTTGTCCAGATTGGACGGACAGCAGCTGCCCGCGGTGTACGCGTCGGCGCCGACCGGAGGAGGGGCGCGGTGAACGAGGGGCAGCACCCGGTGCAGTCGGCGGTCGCGCCGCCTGCGGTCGCGCGGCCGGAGCCGCCGAAACCCGTTGCCGCCAAGCGAGTTCCGGTGATCTCGGTGGCGAAGCCGCCGGAGACGACGGGGCCGGTCCAGGTCCCGAAGGGCCAGGACGCCGACGACGCGGCGTTCGCGCCCGCGCTCGGCACGTCGGAGTGGAACCAGCAGGCGGGCGGCGCGGTCCTGACGAACACCGCCGCCGCGTCCGCGTCGGTGGCGGCCGCGCAGGCCGTCGCCGCGCCGCTGCCACCCGGCGGACCCGGCCCGCGCCAGGACGACACGCCGACGGTGGAGGTGCGCAAGCCACGCGGCTGGCGGCCGCGCAAGCAGCGTTCGGTGCCGAGGCTGGACATCGGCCGGCACCAGGCCACCGAACCGGAGCTCGACCTGCTGCAGCTCACCGGCACGTCCTTCGGCTTCCCGCTGGGGCGGAACCAGGCGGGCTTCCCGGTGACGATGACGCTGTTCCAGCCGGAACCGGTGTCGATCGCGCTGGTCGGCGCGTCCTGGGCGGCGCGCCTGCTGGCCTACCGGGCGTTGCGCTTCGGCGCGAAGGTCCTGGTGTTCACCGACCAACCGGCGGGCTGGTCGGACCTCGGGCAGGCGGCGACGGGCCGTGCCGACCGGGTCGCGGTGCTGGAGCCGGGTGCCCCGGCGGGAGTCGTGGCCTCGGCGGACGCACCGGTCCTGTCGCTGTACGACGCGGAATCACCGCCGTCCCCGGCGGCACCCGCGCCGTGGCAGACGCGAGTCATGGTGCTGCACCGGTTCACGCCGCAGCGAGCCCACGCGGCCCTGCAAGCGGATGTCCTGCTGCTGCAGCGGTTGGCGGCGGACGAAGCGGCGGCGATCGCAGCGGCTCGCCGCTTCACGTCGCGAACGACTGAGCAGCTGCAGGCCGTGCACGACGACATGCTGGCGGTGCTGACGAAGTCGGAGAACCACTACGTGTGGGTAAACCCGGCGGACCGAGAGCAAGAAGAACTCGGCGCCCCAGGCCGCTACTGAACGGTGTCCGGGTGCTTTGCCCCGTGAGTGTTTTGGGGCGCTATAGCACCCCAAAACACTCACGGACCTAACCAGGCACAACGTTCACCGGCCAAGCACGACCAGAAGCCGAGCCCCAGCGCTCGAACCGGCCGCCCTTGACGGCGCTGATGAACGCCGACCACTGCGCGCGGCAGGCCAGACCCTGGCGGTGTTCAGCCTGTTCAAGCTGACCGGGCTCATTCTGTCCCCGCGCTTGCTCCGTTCGGTTGGTAACCGGGCTCCCACGGCCCGGTCATCCCGCAATCCCGGGCGCCGGGCGCCTCGACCGCGAGATCATCCGCAGATGTCCCCCGACTCCGATGTCATCAAGTGGATCGTCATCGCCGCCACCCTGGTCCAGACGGCCGCAGCCGTCATCCAAGTCCACCAGGGCCGCAGAACGAACCCCGACGCCTCCACGCTCACAGCGCTGGGCCCTGCGCCCAAACTGCTCCTGGCAACCGCGATCACGGGCACGCTGTGGATCATCGGATTCCACCGCGTGTACGAACGCGGCAGGTCCGAGTCGGGCAAGACCTCCTACACGATCCGCGACGAGTTCTCGGACCTCCCGGCGCCCCGGACCCTGCTCGGCGTCGGACTCATCGTCCTGTCCGCCCTGGCAGGTGCCACGATCGTGGTGGTGTGGAAGGCGACGGACGCGCACTTCGCCGGCCTGAGCAAACTCCTGGTCATGGTCGCCTCCGCCACTGCGACCTTCACCGTGCTCACCGCCGTCACGTACGCGTACCGGGCCAAAGACGAGAACATCCTGCTGATACTCGCCGTCGCCGGCATCGGCGCCATCGTCGGCACGACGGTGAACACCCAGCCCGAAGGGCGCGGACCCTAGCGCTCGAACCGGCCGCCCTTGACGGCGCTGATGAACGCCGACCACTGCGCGCGGTCCGTGACGAAGTACCCGCCGTCGCGATCCTTGCTGTCCCGGACAGCGGCGCCGCCGGATAACTCGCCGACCTCGACGCATGCGTTGCCGGTGGAGCTCCGGCTGGACTTACGCCAGTTCTGCGGAACCTCGTTCAGAGTCGTCATGAGCAGGGCCTCCTTCTGCTTCAACAGCTAGTTCGGCGATGAACTTCGCGGAGTCCGAGCGGTCCATCGCGACATCTCGAAGGGTAGTGATCGCGTCCTGAAACGCCTTCACTTCCTTCGGGCTGTGCAGCAGCGTGAGGGAGCTGAAGTGCTCGATGTAAACGATCGGCTCGCCCTTGGCGAACGCGAAGTGGATGAAGCTGCCAGCGTGGCTTGGGTTCCACTCGGCGGCCCTGCTCGGCACGACGAGAATCTCGACGTTGTCGGCTTCCGCGGCTGCGGCGAGGTGTCGAAGCTGCTCAGCGTGAGCAGCCGGCGGACGGGTCCTGCGGGCCGGTCGGCGCGACCCCTCCCCTCGCGCCGGCCGGCCACCCCGCTCGGGGCTCCGAGGGTATGGGGTTTTGCCTGGTCAGGTCCCGTGAGTACTTTGTGTTGCTATAGCAGCACAAAGTACTCACGGGCTTTCACATGGCCAAACATCCATTCAGCGCAAGGCTCAGGCCTTGCCGTTGAGGGTCGGCTCCGGTTCCGGGCGGTAGCGGTACTCCGCTTCGCCGTTCACCACCGGGCCGCCCGGCGTTTCCACCTCCCAGGCGTCCTGGTCCGCAGGCGCTTCCGCGGGCCGGGTGCGCCGGGTCGCGCGGTCGGCGCCGATGTCCTCCGGCTCGTGCGCCGCGAGCACCGATGGCCGGTCGCGCAGCGCGGCGGGCACCTGGGCGCCCAGCTCCGCCTGCACGTCGACTTCCGGTGCGGTCCTGGCTTCCAGGACCGGCGCGGTGCTCAGCGGCAGGTCGACCGCGAACTCCGAAGTCGGTTGCGGCTTCAGCTTCTTCTCGCGTTCGCGCTTCCGCTGGGCTCGGCGTTCGGTGAAGGTCTTCAGCGGCCCGGTGCGGTGCGGGTTGCTCAGCACCGGCGGCGGAACGTCGCTCCTGCCGGAGTGGCGGTCCGGCGACTCCGCCTTGCTGCCCGGGCGTGTTTTCCGCTGCTCGCCGCCCAGCACCGAAGGCGCCGCGTTCGGCGGCGGCAGGAACGCTTCGGGAACCTCCGCCTGCGAACCCGTCGCCGGCCGGCCGCCAGGCCGGGAGCCGGGCGAACCCGTCGCCGATCGGCCACCGGGTGCGCCCGGGGGCGGCGCGGTCTGCTCCGCCGGCGGCCGGATGGTGCCCGCCTCCGGGTCGGAAGGCGTTGCCAGGCCGGGGTTTCCGATGCGCGGGCCGAGGATCTTGCCCTGCTGCTGCTTCGGCGGTTGCGCCCCCGAGCCGCCGGGTGGCGGCGGAGTCATCGTTCCCGGCGGCGTGCCGGTGCCGGGCGCGTTCGGCGCGTTGACTCCCGGCGCGCCCGTGCCGTTGATCGTGCCGGGCGGCCTGCCGGGCGCGGCATCGCCCGGCGCAGTCATGCCTGGCGTGCCAGGAGCGCCGGGTGCGCCGGGCGCCGGGGTGCCGATCGGCGCACCGGGGGAGGAATGGCCGATGACGGGTCCGGTGCCCGGCGCGGTCGGTGGGGCGAGCGCAGGCGGTGCGCTGCCTTCGGGTGCGCCGCCGCCGGGAAGCGACGGCGGGGATCCTGGTGCCGGGCCGCCCGGTGCCTTGCCGGGCGGCGTGACGCCGTCCGGCATTCCGGGGGCTCGGCCCGGCGGTGGTGCTCCGACCGGTGGCTGGCCGGGAGGTGCCGTGCCCGGCGGCATTCCGGGGGCTCGGCCGGGCGGTGTTTGGCCTGGTCCGCCGTTCGGAGGTGCTGTCCCCGGGGGCGTTCCGGGGCCTTGGCCGGGAGGCGCCGATCCCTTCGGCGCGCCGGGCGGCGCTGCGGCGGGCGGCGGTGCGCCGACAGGCGCGTTAGGACCGTCGCCGCCGGGCGGAGGCGCGCCGTTCGGTCCGCCGGGTGCCGGGCCGGGAGGCGCAAATCCGTTCTGTCCGCCGGGAGCTCCGTCGGGCGGCGCCATGCCGCCGGGGCCTCCGGGACCGCCCGGGGCTGCCGGGAGCTTCGGCGGCTTGAGGCCGAGCGCGCCCGGGTGCTGGATCGCGTTCAGCGGGTCGACCTTCATCGCCCGCCCGAGCGCCAGCTTGGTGATGTACGGGGCGTAGCTGTCGGCCGTCCGGCTGGCCAGTTCCCGGGCCTTCCGGTTGTACTTCTCGTGGGACTTGTCCAACGCCTTTTCCCACGCGGCGCTGCTGTAGCCCTCGATCGACACCTCCTGCTGGAAGCTGGTGTTGATGTCGCGGAGGTCCTGCTTGTACTCCGCCCACAGCGCGCGCATGTCCTCCTGCGCTTCGCGCATCGCCGCCGCGAGCCCGTGCAGGCCGCTCGCCGTTCGGCTCGCCGCGCTTTCCCAGACCTCCAGGTACGCCAGGGTTTCCCCGACCTTGCTCAGGAACGCGTCCTTGGCAGCAGGGGAATCCCACTCCGCCTTCAGCGATTCGGTCTGGCCGCGCAGCTGGCTCTGCACGTGCGACAGCATCGTCGCGACGTTGGCGAACTGGTCGCCGCGCTCGTCGGCCGTGCCGGGCTGCTCGCCCATGATCTGCCGGCGGATCATCGCGATGGTGGTGTCCCCGGCGCCCTTCGAATCCGGCCCCGGCGTGTAGTTCTTGCCGGTGTCGGTCTCGCCGCTGTAGTAGAGCTCGTCCGGGCCGATCGGCCCGGCGCCGCCGCCGTTGGAGTAGTTCTCCAGCGCGTCGTGGTTGTAGCCGTAGTAGTCGTCAGCGGGTCCGGCCATCCGAATCACATCCCCCCGGCCATCCGGCGGTTCTCCTTCATGGTGCGACGCGCCTCGTCGGCCCAGTCCTCGGGCGTGACCCGCTTGGGCTGCCGTCCGATGTAGCGCTCGTCGCTGCGCTTGCCCTCCTCTTCCTCGTAGTAGTGCCGGGATTCGGTGCCGTCCGAGTACTTCTTGGTGACCTTGTGCTCTTCGACGACGGTCTCCTCCTTGCCCGTCTGCTTGGTGCGGACGGTGGTGACCTCGTCGCGGCCGCCGGAGATCTTCCTGGATTCCACGCTGCGGTTGGTGGTGCTGACGACCTTGCCGTTCTCGCCATAGGTCTTGGTGATCATCACCCCGCTCGGCTTGGACGTCGTGCTGTAGCTCTCGTTGCCGTCCTTGTCGTAGCCGGTCTCGGTGATGCCGTCCTCGGTCTGCACCACGCTGCGGGTCCGGCCGTCCTTGGACTCGTACATGTAGACCACGCCGCCGGAGAAGTGGTGCGTGCCGGTCAGCTTCTCGCCGTCGAGCTCGCCGATGCCCTTGGGCTGGTCGGCCATGTTGTCGGCGATCGTTTCCTTGAGGTACGGGGGAGCGCCGGGCGGGCGTTCCGCACCGGGCTCGTTGAAGGCCCACTCGACGCCGGAGAGCCGCACGCCGTTGGCCGCGTCGGTGTCCTCGTACAGGTCGGCGCAGATGTGCGCCACCGACGAGATCGCCAGGTGGTTCTGCCGGATGTCCTGCAGGAACCGCATCATCTCCTGGGCGTTGCGGGCCATCAGCTGATCGGCCTGCTCGCCCTCCGGGAAACCGCCGGTGCTGATGGAGATGTCGTCGCCGACGCCGTTGATGTTCATGGCGCCGCCCATGGTGTCGGACTGCAGGTTCTTGCCGATGGTCGCGACGTTCGTGCCGTAACCGCGCAGCGAACTGGGATCGGCCTTGAGGTTTTCGCCGTTGGTGGGCCAGCTCGCCGCACCGCGGCCGTCCGGATCTGGAACCGCCATCTCGTCCCCTTCGTCGCGCATGGGGCGGAGAACCCCGTTCCCCTCAACAAACCACCCGGTGTCAACCCCCGCCGGTCAGTCGTGAGTGGTGATGGTCGCTGGAACGACCATTGCCACTCACGACTGGGGTGGTGCGGCTCGTGAGTGGTCATGGTCGTCAGAACAGCCATTGCCACTCACGAGGCCGATCAGTGCTCCGGGGGGAGGTTGGCGAACTGGACGAGTTCGTTGCCCCGGGCTCGGGTGACCAGCCAGCCTCGGCCCGGCGGCAGCGGTTCCGGCTTGAGCTTGCCGAACACCGGGCCTTCCTCCGGGTTGCCGGACAGCAGGATGCCCGGCGAGGCCAGGTCGCGGACCCGGGAGATCACCGGGTCGAACACCGCCCGCGCCACCCCGCCGACCCGGCGCGTCAGCACCAGGTGCAGGCCGATGTCGCGGCCCTGCGTCATGAAGTCCAGCAGCTTCGTGAACGGGTTGTCGTGCGGGTTCGGCGCCACCAGGTCGTAGTCGTCGATCAGCATGAACAGCTCCGGGCCCTGCCACCAGCTGCGGTTTCGCAGCTGCTCGGGCGTGATGTCCGGGCCCGGCAACCGCTTCTGCATCGCCTGGATGGTCAGCTGCACCATCTCCTTGGTGGCGTTCGCCGCGCTGGCGTAGCCGACCTGGTATTCGTCCGGCACCACGCCGAGCAGGCTGCGGCGGAAGTCGACCACCGCGATCTGCGCCTGCTCCGGGCGATAGCGGGTCATGATGCTGCGCGCCAGCGTCCGCAGGAACGTGCTCTTGCCCGACTCCACGTCGCCGAAGAGCATCAGGTGCGGCTCCACCTCGAAGTTCAGGTGCACCGGCTGCAGATCGGCCTCGGAGATGCCGACCGCGATGCCGCGCGGCGAGGCGATCTCGGCCTCGGGCAGCGCCGCGTAGGGCAGCTCGGCGGGCAGCAGCCGGACGCCGGACGCGCGGTCGCCGGGCCAGGCCTCGTTGACCGAGTCGACGAAGTGCCGCACCCCGTCGGAGAGTTCTTCCGCCGTCGACCGGCCGTCGATTCGCGGCACCGCCGCCAGGAACTGCCCGGCGTCGGGCGCGAGCCCGCGACCCGGCGACTGCTCGGGCACGCTCGCCGCTTCCCGCCTGCCGAGCATGGAGTCCACCGCGTCGCCCAGCTTCAGCTCGATGCGGCTGCCGAACACGTCGCGCATGTTCATCCGCAGGTCCATCCACCGGTTGCAGCTGCCGATGACGTGGATGCCGTACGCGAGGCCCCGGTTCACCAGCTGCGTGACGGCGGGCTCCAGCGACTCGAAGTCGCTGCGCAGCGTCATCCAGCCGTCCACGACGAGGAACAGGTCGCCGAAGCGGTCCTCCGGGAACCGGCCCTCGCGCAGCAGCCGCCGGTAGGTGCCCATGCCGTCGATGCCGTGCTCGGCGAACCGCGCCTCGCGCTCGGCCAGCAGCGCGAGCGCCTCGGCGATGCTGCGGCGCACCTGGTTGGTCTCGCGCCGCGTCGCGACGCTGCCGATGTGCGCCAGGTCGCGCATGCCGGTGAGCCCGCCGCCGCCGAAGTCCAGGCAGACGAACTGCACCTCGTCCGGCGTGTGGGTGAGCGCGAGGCTGCCGATGATGCCGCGGATCACGGTGCTCTTGCCGCTGTGCGGGCCGCCGACGACCACCACGTTGCCGCCCGCGCCCGCGAGGTCCAGCCAGCACAGGTCGCGGCGCTGGTCGAAGGGCCGGTCGATGACGCCGGCCGCGGCGCGCAGCTTGCCCCGCAGCTCCTCCTTGCCGGTGGTCAGCCCGCGCGCGGGGTCGACGACCAGCGGTTCGAGCAGCTGGTCCAGGGTGGGCGGCTCGTCCAGCGGCGGCAGCCACACCTGGTGCGCCGACTTGCCCTGCCCCTCCAGCCGGTCCACCAGCACGTCGAGCAGGGTGTCGCCGACCTGCTCGGTCTCGGTGGTCTCCGCGGGCAGCTCCTCGGTGACCCGGGGGCGCAGGTAGCGGGTGGAGTAGTCCTGCACCGGGTCGATCTGCCGGCCCTCGTCGTCGGTGCGCTTGACCACGCCGCGCTGGTGCAGTCCGGAGACGTAGGCGGCCTTGAACCGGAGCAGTTCTTCGGTGCCGGAGCGCAGGAAACCGTTGCCGGGCGAGCGCGGCAGCTCGTAGGCGTCGGGCGCGCCGAGCACGACGCGGCTCTCCATCGCCGAGAACGTGCGCAGGCCGATCCGGTAGGACAGGTGCGAGTCCAGGCCGCGCAGCTTGCCCTCCTCCAGGCGCTGCGATGCCAGCAGCAGGTGCACGCCCAGCGAGCGGCCGACGCGTCCGATCTGGACGAACATGTCGATGAAGTCCGGCCGGGCGGTGAGCAGTTCGGAGAACTCGTCGACGATGACCAGCAGCGACGGCAGCGGTTCCAGCGGCGCCCCGGCGGTGCGGGCGCGCTCGTAGTCGCGCTGGGAGGCGTAGTCGCCCGCCTTGCGCAGCAGCTCCTGCCGCCGCATCAGCTCGCCCTGGATCGCGTCCAGCATCCGGTCCACGAGGTGCAGCTCGTCGGCGAGGTTGGTGATCACCGCGCTGGTGTGCGGCAGGCGGTCGAGCTTGGTGAACGTCGCGCCGCCCTTGAAGTCGACGAGCACGAAGTTGAGGACTTCCGAGTCGTGGGTGACCGCGAGCGCCAGCACCAGGGTGCGCAGCAGCTCCGACTTGCCGGAACCGGTGGCGCCCACCAGCAGGCCGTGCGGGCCCATGCCGTCCTGGGCGGACTCCTTGAGGTCCAGCTCCATCGGGCGGCCGTCGGCGGTGATGCCGATCGGCACCCGCAGCTTGTCCCGGCCTGCGCGGGCCGTCCAGTTCTTCGCCGGCTCGAACTCGAACGGGTCGCCGAGGCCCAGCAGGTCGGTGAGCTCCAGCGAGCCGGACAGCGGCTGATCGCCGGTGGACAGCGCGGAAAGCCGCATCGGCGCCAGGGAGCGCACCAGGCCCTGCATGCCGTCGAGGTCGAACGCGTCGGCGCGGCCGACGGATCCGGTGCCGTCCATGGTGCGGCTGGTGAGGCTGCCGTCCGCGGCGATGTCGAGGACCAGCGTGGTCGCGTCCAGCACCCGCGGCGGGTCGGTGGCCAGGTTGATCAGCGTGACGCCCTCGACGCCGCCCTCGATCATCAGGTGCTCGGAGCCGGAGGTGTCGCCGCCGTCGAGGAAGACCACCAGGTGCGCGGCGCCTTCGATCGGCATCGAACCCGGGTTGAAGCGGGGCCGGTTGGCGAGCACGTCGTCGAGCATCGCCTCCAGCGCGGTGACGCTCGGCGCCACCAGCCGGATCTGGCCGACCGCGTCGGTCTTGGTCGGGTGCAGCGCGTGCGGCAGCCACTTCGCCCAGTCCCACGCGTCGCGCTCGGCGGGGTGGATGCAGAACGCGGTGAGCACGTTGCTGGGCGCGTGGAAGGTCCCCAGCTGCGCGACCACCGCACGGGCGAACGCCCGCTTGGCCTCGCGGTCGCCGGTCACGTAGATCTGCGAGAAACCGCGCAGCGCCACCGCGACCGGCAGGTCGGGCACCGTCGAGTAGGTGGTGACGAACTTCCGCAGCGCCATCGCGCACAGCGGTTCGAGCTCGTCGACCGGGCGGGTTTCCGGCGGCACCAGGCGGGTCGCCAGCTCCTGCGGGCCGAGCCCCATCCGGACGACCGTGTAGTCCCAGTCGTTCGGGCGGCGCTCCCACAACCGGGCGCTGTGCGCGGTGGACCACAGCTGGTCGGGGTTCGGGTGCCGGTAGAACATCGCGTGCCGCTGGCGTTCCACGGTGTCGCGCACCTGCGCCCGCAGTTGGCTCAGCCGCCGCATGTACCGGCGGCGCTCGGCGATCATCTCCTGCTTGCTGGCGCCTTGGCCGACCTGGCTCATCACCTGGAAGCCGATCATGCCGAGCATCGCGGCGCCGTAGAGCCCGCCCGCGACGTACATCAGCGGACCCGAGCGCCCGGCGCCGATCAGCAGCGCCATGCCCGCCATGCCCGCCATCATCGGCAGCACCATCAGCACCCGCGTCCAGTTCCGGCCGGGCGGCGGCGGGTTCTCCGGCGGCGGGTCGAGCACCAGCTCGCCGGAGGGCAGGTCCGGGGCGGGACGCCGCAACGGCCGCCGGACGATGATCGTTCCCAAAACCGAGACCTCCAGATCGCCTGCGGCGCGGGCGCGATCTCGCCATCCCGCTGCCGCGATCCGAATTGCTACGCTGCTGGCGAAGTTCCGCTGGGTCGCTTTGCCGACGGCGGCCCGGGCGCGGTGCGTTCGGACCTACATTAGACGGAGATCCCGGACCGCCGTGGCGTCCGAGGTTACGTTATCGACACCGCCGAGCAGATCATCGATGAGACACTCCTAGCGAATTCGAGTTCACGCCTCTCCCGGAGGAGCGCCATGTCGTCCACATTGGGCATCACTCTGGCGAAAGTCACGATATCCACGCCGAAGCGCGGAATCGACGTCGCGTTGCCCGAGGATGTCGCAGTCGCCGAGCTGCTGCCCTACATCCTGCGCCACGCCGGGGACGACGCGGCGGATGCCGGTGAACGGCACGGCGGTTGGGCGTTGCGGCGTCCCACCGGAGAACGGCTCGACCCGCGGCAAACCCTGGGTGCGCAGGAAATTCGCGACGGCGAAGTGCTCCATTTGGTTCCGGGTCAGTCCGAATGGCCGGAAATCGAATACGACGATCTGGTGGAAACAATTGCCAGCGGCGCTAGGCGGAATGGACGAAGCTGGGGCCGGGTCGCGACCCGGCGCTGCGGTCTGGTCGTCGCCGCTGCGCTGCTGCTCGGCGGCAACCTGATCACGTTGCTGTTCCAGGGACCTTGGCTGGCTCCGGGGCTGGTCATGCTGGCCGCCGCGGTGGTCCTGACGGCGCTCGGCATCGTCGTCGCGCGCGCGGTGCCGGACGCCCGCGCGGGCGCGTTGCTCGCCGGATGTGGCTTGCCGTATGCCTTTTTGGGCGGCTTGCTGATCACCGCGCCCGCGCACGTCGGGCTGTTGCAGTTCGGCAGCGCGCAGCTGCTGGTCGGCACGGTGTCGCTGCTGGTGTTCGGCATCTCCGGCTACGTCGGCGTCGCAGCCGTTGCCCGCGCGTTCGTGGCCGCGATCGCGGTCGGGCTGCTCGGCACGCTGGGCGCGGCGCTCGGCGGCTGGCTCGGCGCGGACGCGGCGGCGGCAGTGGTGCTGACCGCGGGAATCGCTTTGCTGCCGGGATATCCGCTGCTGGCGATCCGGCTCGGACGGCTGCCGGTGCCGGAACTCCCACAGCGCGCGGCCGACATGCTCGCCGACAAGCCGGCGGCGCCGACGTCGACGGTCTTCGCCGCGGCGCGCCGCACCGACGAGATCCTCACCGGCCTCCTGCTGGGCCTGGCCGTCGCAGCGGCGTTCTGCGTTCCGCCGCTGCTCGCGCACGGCGGCGCTGCGCGCCTGACCATGCTCGCGCTGGCCGCCGCCGCTCTGCTGCTGCGGTCGCGGCTGTTCCCGATCCCGCGGCAGCGAATCCCGCTGCTGGTGGCCGGATTGGCGGTGGCGGCCGGACTCGCCGGCAGCGTGATCACGGGCTTCGGAAGCACCCTCGGACTCGCGCTTTCCCTGCTGGGGCTGGTGATCGTCGCGCTGCTGGTCGCGGCGGCGGGCGTGGTGTACGCGCGGCGGACCCCGTCGCCGCACCTCGGCCGGATCGCCGACTGGACGGACGTCCTGGCGGTCCTGGCGCTGATCCCGTACGCGGCTTACATCACCGGCTTCTTCACCTACGTCCAAAGCCTCATGGCTTCCATCGGTTGAGCCGGGGAAGCCGTGGTGGTTTCTGGAGCTTCGCGGTGTTTCCGCCGGTCACAGGCCGTGCGTGGTTTGGGGCGCTATAGCACCCCGAACCGCTCACGGGACCTGACCTGCCGGAACGTCGCCTCAGACGTGCTCGAACTCGGGAGACGGGGCTGAACCGTGGCTAATCGTCGAGACCAGCTGCAGGCGTACCAGTTCATGATGCAGCGGGTCGTGTCCGCGCTGGTGGTGCGCGAGACCGATCCCGAGCTGACGCCGCTGCGCCGCGGCGTCGGCGCCGCGTTCGCGGGCGTGATGATCGCGGTGCTGGTCGCGGCCGGTTTCGGCGTCTACGGCGTGTTCACCGGCGTTGGCGGCAACGCCTGGCAGGCCGAGGGATCGGTGGTCGTCGAGCGCGAGACCGGCGCGAGCTACGTCTACCGGCAGGGCGCCCTGCAGCCCACCCTGAACTTCACCTCGGCCAAGCTGCTGGCCGGGAAGAAGGACGTCAAGGTGCACCGGGTGTCGGGCAAGAGCCTGACCGGCGTGCCGCGGCGCGCGGTGGTCGGCATCCCGGGCGCGCCGGACTCCCTGCCGGAAGCCCAGTTCGCGCTCAAGGACGGGTGGACGATGTGCTCGGTCCCGGGGCGCAACGCAGCAGGCGGGCCGATCACCACCAGCACCCTGTTCGTCGGCGGCTCCCTCTCGGGCGGGCTGCCGCTGGAGCAGCGGGCGGTGCTGGCCCGAGACGCCAAGGACCACATGAACTACCTGATCTGGCGCAACCACCGGTACCGGATCGTCGGCAACCCCGATGACACGGTCAAGCCGGAGCAGGTCATCCGCGCCATCTTCGGGCCGCAGGCCGTGGTGCTGGATGCCGGAACGGCCTGGCTGAACGGGCTTCCGGCCGGGCAGGACATCGCCCCGATCACCATCGACGACTTCGGCGCACCGTCCACAGTGCTCAGCGGCCACCGGGTCGGCGACCTGGTGCACCACCCCATCGGCGACCGGGAGCAGTACTACCTGGTGCGTTCGGACGGGCTGGCCCCGCTGACCGAGCTGCAGGTGCGCATCGTGCGCGGCCAGTACCCGGTGGAGCCGGTGGCCATCGCGCCGTCGGTGGCGAACTCGGCGCCGGTCACCACCGCGCTGTCCGCGCCCAGCGGGGAGTCGGCGAAGCCCGCTGACGTGCCGGAACTGGCTCCGGTGCCGGCCGAACGCCGGGCCACGCTGTGCGCGCGGACGCTGGATGCCGCCACCGCGCCGGAGATCACGCTGGGCGGCGACGCGGGGGTGCTCGACGCGGGCATCGCGACCAGCGCGGAGACGCCGGAGGGCACCAAGCTGGCGGACCGGGTGCTGGTTCCCGCTGGTGGCGTCGTGGTCGTCCGGGCCAAGGCGTCGGCGACGGATCCGGCCGGGTCGTACCACATCGTCACCGACCTGGGCCTGCGCTTCCCGGTGCCGTCCGAGGCGGTGCTGGAGACGCTCGGGTTCAGCCCGGCCGACGCCGTGTCGATGCCCGCCGAGCTCGTGCAGCGGATCCCGGCCGGCCCGACGCTGGACCCGGCGGCGGCGCTGCAGACCGCGTCGGCGCTCCCGTAGTTCTCCCGCAGGCAGCCCCGCATTCGCGGGTGTGACCTGCGAAATCGCCTTGAAGGCCGCGATTTCCGGCTATCCGGGATCTGGCAGCGCACCGGAATAGCCTGTGGGCAAACCACTGCCCACCTGGAGAGGTGACCGGAGTTGCCCGATCTCAAGCTAACACCGGAACAGACGACGCAGCTGCAGACCGCGATCGGCGACACGTACGACAACGCGAGCAGCCTGATCAGGCAGATCAGCGGGGACTACATGTCCATCGCCGGCGCCGCGTGGATGGGTGGCGCATCGACGGCCGCCGTCTCCAAGCAGCAGGAATTCGAGCAGATCTGGAAGAACCTGTCGCAGATCCTCGTCGACCTGGCCCAGGGCGTGGCCGGTACCACCCAGATGGTCGGCCAGCAGGACGAGGACTACCAGCAACTGCTCAACGCAGTGGACGGCACCGGCGACACCGGAATGGGCAACTTTTCCCGCCTGTGACCGGAAATCGTCCGGCAGCGCAAGGCCAGTGCGGTTCAGAACTTCTGCCTGAGGGAAGGGCGACACGATGACGATCAAGTACGGCTTCGGCTCGATCAGCGACACCGGTGGGAACACCGTCACCGCCGCGGGCCAGATGAAGAGCCTGTTCGACGACCTGAAGACCAAGGCGAAGGCGATCCTCGCAGAGGACTGGAACGGTGCGGCGGCGGACGCGTTCGACCAGGCGGAGGCCAAGTGGGACGTCCAGGCCAACGCGCTCGGCGACGCCCAGGTGCGAACGGGTCAGCTGACCACGCAGGCCAGCGACGACATGCTCGCGACGGACATCCGCGCCTCCAACCTCTTCAACGCCTGACACGGCGCTCGGATGCGGTGGTGGGGTGGGCGGTTCCGGCCGGAGCCGCCCACGAGCCGAGCCACCAGCGAGCTCGCCAGCCGTCGTGAGCGCACATGGCCGCAATAGCAGCCATTGCCGCTCACGACTGTGTGCTGCGGTGTCGTGAGTGGTTGTGGTCGTGATAGCGGCCATTGCCGCTCACGAGTGTGTTCGGTCAGGTTGGAACGCGCATCGGAACTGCGATTCTCAGAGTTGCCTTGGAGGGACCGGACTTGGGGTCAGACTCCGGTTTTCGGCCGGTCGTCGAAGAGGTCGGCCGGGGGCTCCGGGAGCTCGTCCTCGGGGCGGTCGACCGGGGCTTCGGCGATGCCGGACCGCCAGCGGCGGCGCCGGCCGCGCGGCCCGAACACCACCACGGCGGTCATCACGACCGCCGCCGACACGCCCACCGCGACCAGGCCGTAGGCGAGGGAATCGCTTTGCCGCCAAGCCGCTTCCCGGGCCAGCTCCTCGGCGGTCGGGACACCGGGATCGGCCGGTGCGAGCGTGGTCGGGTGCCCGTCGACCAGGTTCGCCACCGCCGCCTGGTACGGGTTGATGAGCCCGTGGCCGTAGTTCCTGCTGCCGACGCCCTCCGGCGCCGGCGACGCGGTCGCCAGCAGCCGCTGGACGACCTCCTCATTGGACAGTTGCGGCCGGTAGTCCCGAAGCAGCGCTACGGTTCCGGCGACGTAACCCGCGGCGAGTTCGGTGCCGGTGGCCGGGCCGACTCCGCCGCCCGGGTAGGCGGCCGTGACCTCGGCGCCCGGGGCGACCAGGTCCACGCGCGGCGCGTGCGTGTCGGCCGCGACCATGCCGTCCTCCCCGATCATCCCGACCGAGAGAACTCCCTCGTACGAGGCGGGATACGGGGCGATTCCGGGCGGATCGTTCTGCTCGGCGCGACCGGCCGCCGCGATCACCACGACGTCGGCGTCCAGGGCCCGCTTCGTCGCCTGCCGCAGCGCCGGACTGTCCTGATAGGACACCGCTGCCACGGTGATGATGGTCGCGCCCTGCTCCAGGGACCAGTTGATCCCGGCCGCCAGCGCGTCCGGCGCCACGGAGTCGTTCGGCTGCGTGCCCTGCGGGAACGAATCGCCCACCACCTTCGCGGACAGCAGCTGCGTTTTCGGTGCCACGCCGTGGAATCCGTGCTCGCTGGTCTCCTTCGCGCCGATGACGCCGGCGACGGCGGTGCCCAGGCCGAGGCAGTCCGGCTTGCCGCTGGCCCCGGTCCGCGACGGCGGGCTGAGGTCGACGCTCGCCGCGATCGTGCCGTCCAGCAACGGACTCGACACGCCGGTGCCGACGACGGCCACCCGCTGCTTGGAGCCGGACGTCAGCGGCCAAAGCCGTTCCGGGGTGAGGACCTGCTGGGCCCACGGCACCGGGCTGTTCGGCTGACCGGCGCCGACGCACTGCTGTGCATGGGCGGCGGACGGGTCGATCAGCAGGATGCCGAGACTGCCGACGGCAGCGGCGAGCAGCGTTCGCAAGCAGCGTTTCGCGTACACGCCGGGGATGTTAGCCGGTGTACCGCGCGAGTTGTCCACGTTTTCGTTGCGATGAATTCGGGGTCCTGCCGTGGAATTTGAGCCCATGTCGGTGAATCCGGTCTACCGGGACCTGCTGGAACAGCTGCAGCAGACGGCCCGCCGGATCCCGGAAACCCAGCGGAGGATGATGAGCCAGCTCGGCGTGGCGTGGTCGCCGGACCGCATGGTGAAGGTCGTGGTCGGCCCGCGCGGTCAACTCGTCGACCTGGTGATAGATCCGCGCGTCTTCCGGCAGCCCAACGCCGCCGCGCTGACCGCGATGATCCTGCAGGCCAGCCGGGACGCGGTCGCCCAGGTCACCGAGCGGGTGCAGGAGATCATGGCCGAGCAGATGCCGCCCGAGCTGGCCGAGATCCGCGCCGAGCAGTCGCGCGAGGACCTCGGTTTCGACGACCACTTCGCAGATCTCATGCGCAGCGACGCCGAGCGCTACGCAGAGCGGGAGGAGAAGTCATGAGCAGCCCGGTGTCAGCCCCGGTTCTGCTCAACCGCACCTCAGGGGACCGTGACGCAACCGAGCCACAAGAAACCGCGAAACGCGGGTTTGATCCCGGACGCAACCACCACTGTGAATCGCGGAGAGGCGGAACTGTGAATCGCGGAGAGGCGGACCAGTCATGAGTAGCCCGGTGTCAGCCCCGGTTCTGCTCAACCGCACCTCAGGGGACCGTGACGCGAACCAGCCACGAGAAGCCGCGAAACGGGAGATTGACCGGGACGCAACCACCACTGTGAATCGCGGAGAGGCGGAACTGTGATGAGTGACGCGCTGAACGTCAACGGCGGCCCGGAGGCGGTCGCGGCGCTGCTGCGGCGGCTCGGCCAGTACGGCGAGGCATACAAGGGCGGGGCGGACGCGAGCAAGGAGCGGATCGCGGAGCTGATGGACAACCCGCGGACCTTCGGCGGCGACCGCATCGGACAGCAGGGGAAGGCGAACTTCCCGGATTCCGACGCGGTGTTCGAGAACCGCGCGCACCTGGCGAGCCAGCTGAAGATCATCGCGGACAACGGCATGGAGGCGCTGGGCAGCTACGGCACGGTGGACGACTACTTCGCCGACCAGCACCGGAACGTCGAGGCGTGATGGCGGGTCCGGCCGTGGAGGTCCGCGTTGGGTGACGGCGGCATCGGCGAGGGTGCCTCCGATGCGCTCGACGCCTTCGCTCAGGGCGTGGTGGACTTCGGCGAGCAGATGGACGTGTACATCGACGAGCTCAACGAATGGTTGCGCTCGTGGTTCCACTCGCCCATCGTGCTCCCGCGGCTGAGCTCGGTCTTCCGGTTGCTGATCGGTGACTACCCGGAGGCCGACGAGAACCTGTCGGCGGAGCTGGGTAAGGCGTGGGTGGCGGAGGCCGAACGCGCCGTCGAATTCCTCCGGGAAGCGCAGCAGGCCGCGGAGGACGTCACCGCCGGCTGGAACGGCGGCATCGCGGCACCCACGATGAAGATGGCCGTGATGAAGCTTTCCCAGGCCGCGAACGACTACGTCACCACGGCCGGCTCGTACGCGCAGGGAGCCTTCAAGTTCAACAACAGCGTGGTGCTGGCCAAGAGCGCTTTCCAGGCCAGCCTGCTGCTCCTGTGCTATGAGGCGATCCGGGCGGCGATCGCGGCGGTGCCGACCTGGGGTGCCTCCATGGCCACCGTGCCACCGGCGATCATCGTGGCGCGGAACGCGACCCGCGTGGCCGTCGAGAAGGCGTTGCAGCGCGTCGGCGCGATCTTCATCCAGCAGACCCTGCGGAAGCTGGGGATGCGCGCCGGGACCGCGGCGGCGAAGCTCGGCGGCCGGACGTTCGCCAGGTTGGGCACGACGGCGGCCGGTCGCGCGGCGACCAGGATCGGGCAGACCGCCGGCGGCAAAGCGCTCGGCAGGCAGCTCGCGCGCTCGGCCGCGCGCCAGCAGTCCGGTCGGATCATGCGCGAGATGGCGACGGACGCCGCCCGCGCCGGGACCACGCCGGCCCTGCGCAGGGCAGCGGCGAAGAGCGTCCGGAAGAACGCCGCCATGCGGCAGGCGGTCGAGAAGCAGATCGCGGCAAGGCTCGCGGGGCGACCTGTGCCGTTCGCGTCGGCGCTGAGCCGGGAGCAGGCGCGGCTGGTCGACGACGCCGTGCGCAGGACCTTCGAACGCGGGGTGGCCACCAGAACGGGCACCAAGGCGTTCACGACCGGCAACATCCTGGGGCAGCGGATGGTGGGCTACGGCCTGCAGAGCGCGCTCAAGTTCGGCATCGGCGCGGACGTGTTCGCCCAGGCCAAGACCGTGCTGGAGACCGACGGCCGGTACTCCTACGACCCGCGGTCCACCGCGGCGGCCTTCGTTGGCGCGAGCCTCGGCGGAGCCCCGCTGGGGCTGGCCAGCAAGACTTCGGGATTCGTGGCGCTCGGCGCGGCCGGCGGCGTGGCCGGGCTCGTCGGTGCCACGGCGGTGACCTCGCCGGGCGGCGCAGGCCGGCTCTTCGGAGGCGAGGGCATCACCGCGGAGAGCGTCGGGCAGGCGGCGCTGGGCGGCGCGGTCGGCGGGCTGTGGGAGCAGCACATCGGTGAGCGCAGCTTCCACGAGGTCACCGAGGCCTTCGACCTGATGTCGGTGATCAGCACCGGCCAAGCCCCGAACCTGACGAACTTCATCGCAGACCCGGCCACGGCCGCATCGCCCGCGGGCGGCCAGGCCCCGGCGCTCACGGGCGATGGTCCCGCCGCTGCTCCGACCGGGAACGGCTCGATGGGCGGCACTCATGCCACCGGCCCGGCGGCAGGTGCGGGAGGCGCCGGGTCCGGCGGTGGGTCGGGTTCCGGTGCGTCCAATGCGGGGCAGGGCCCCGGCGGGGCGCGCCCCGGTGGCGGAGCTGCGGGCGGCTCGGCGGGTTCGGGTGGCGGCTCGGGGAACGGAGGGTCGGGCACCTCCACGCCCGGCGCCGACGACGGAGCGGACGGCGAGAACGGCGGCGGCCGGGAGAACGGCGAGAAGCACGGGGAAACCGCACCGGAATCGGGAGAAAAGACCCCGGAGACCGGGACCACCGAGGCCGGGAGGCCGGGCCCCGGCAGCACCGAAGCGGGTGCGCCGGAGGCCGGGCGGACGGATTCGGGTGGGGCCGAGACCGGCCGCCCAAGCTCCGGGAACACGGCGGAAAGCCCGGAAGCGAGCCAGGACACCGAAACGCGTCCCACCAGCCCAGGAGAGCCCGGCGGCAGCACCACGACGCCGGAGGCGGCGAACCCGGCCGGTTCGCCGGATACCGGAAACCCCGCCGGGACGGCGGAGAGCGCGGGTCCGGCCGGATCGACCGAGACCGGGAACTTGCCGGGCAGCTCGGGCGAGGCAGAGGCTGGCACTCCGGCCGTCGAGACCGGTAGTTCGGCTGGGACGACGGCGAACGCGGGTCCGGCCGGTGCAACCGAGACCGGGAACTTGCCGGGCAGCTCGGGCGAGGCAGAGGCTGGTACTCCGGCCGCCGAGAGCTCTGGTTCTGCCGGGACGACGGAGAACGCTGATCCGGCCGGTGCAACGGAGGCCGGAAACCCCGCTGGCGCGTCGGAAACCACGAACACCTCCGGCACCGATACATCGGAGGCCGGTTCACCCGACACCTCGGCGCCTGGAAGCCCTGAGACGTCCACGTCCGAGGTCACGCAACCGGACAACGGCGCCCCGGCGGAGTCCGGACAACTGTCCACACCAGACGGTGCAAGCCCCGAAACCGCAGAGCAGAGCGGGAACACCGAATCCGGCGAGACCACAGCCCCGGAAACCGCCGCCCAGCCCGCGCCCGCGCTGCGCGAGCCCGGCCCGGTCCCGCAGGCGCAGCAGGTCCGCCTGGAACCGCCGGAGGCTCCGGCCGACCCGGTCCGCTCGCCGGAGCTCGCCCGCCAGGGGCCGACCGACCAGCTCACGAGCCTGGTCGAGCGCGGTCTCGGATCCTTCGACGAGAACACCGGGATCTTCACCGTCCACGCCCCGGGCGGCCAGGTGGTCCAGGTCGAGCTGGGCCTGGACGACGGCGTGCCCGCGGGCGCGTTCGACGTGCTGCCGGGGAGCTTCGAGCTGACCCCGGCCGGTTACGTCCAGACCGCGCCGGCCGAGATCCGGATCTCCACCACCACGACGTCGAACGCGGCCGAGGCGCTGGACCTCGGCGGGAAGCGCCTGCTGGAGTCGATGGCGCACCTGCTCGCCACCAGCCCGGTCCTCGCGCCCGGCGAGTTCGCAGCCGCGCACGGCCACGCCCCCGTCCGCGGCGACGCGACGACGGAGGGCGACATCTGGCAGGCAGCGCCCCGCACAGTGCAGGTCGAACCGGGGAACGCGGGCTCGCGCGAGGACGCGGAGCGGCTGCTCCAGGAGGAGATCGCCCGCCGCCAGTCCAGCACGACGCCTGCGACCGCGGAATCCGACGCCGTCGCGATAGCGGGCAAGCCCGACGGGACTCTGCTGGTGCACTACGGCGAATCCGGCACCGATGTGGCGGCCGACCTCGCGGTCGACCCGGGCCTGGCGCCGGGCGAGGTCCACGTGCGCGCCCCGGCCTGGCTCGACGACGGCACCGGCACCCTGCGCCAGGTGGACCTCGGCGAGGTGCGCGTTTCCGCCGCCGGGACACCGGATCAGATGCGTTCCCAGGTCGAGGCGGGGCTGCGCGCGATGCACGAGGGACTGCCGGGCCGCGGCGCCAACGCGGCAGGCCCGGGTGCGCCCAGCGCTCCGCCCAGCGTCCCGGGTGGCAAGCCATCGGAGGTCGCGCTCGCGCACGCCGCGCCGGTGGACCGGGAGCTGCCGGGCATGTCGGAGGCCGTGGCGTGGCTGGCACAGCACGGCGTCGACGGGCTGACCCCGGCCGAGCTGAACCACCTGCTGCTGGCCGCGTTCCCGGACCTGTTCAACGAGAACGGGCGGACGCTCGCGCTCGACGGCCAGCTGTTCTCCGTCGGGATCACCGTCGGCGAGGCCACCCAGGTGGGCACCGACGCAGAGCTCCTCAGGCGGCAGACCACGCTGCTGAGCCTGCCGGAGCTGGGCAACGCCGCCTCGGGCGGCCGGCAGATCGTGCTGTCCGGGAAGGTGCCGGTGAGCCTGGTGTCGGGCGAGACGCTCAACGCCGACCCGCAGGGCCGGTGGAGCACCACCAACTCGCACGGCGCCTCGGTGGCGCAGCTCGGCCACGTCTCGTCCTCGGACCAGTTCCGCGGTGACGTCCTCCAGTACGACCTGACGGACGTCAAGCTCTGGATCCGGGCCGAGGAAGGCGCCAGCACCGAGGTGGCCGCGGACCGCCCGGTGAAGGTGTGGCTGAACGCGGCCCACCAGCAGCCGCTCGGCGAAACCGTCGTCTTCGAAGGCGCGACGCGCGACGAGGCCGATCTGCTCCGCGCCGGTCGGCTTGCGGGCCTGGACGACACCAGCCGCGTGGTGGACGCCGTCCTGGCGCAACTCCCCGCCGACCTGCGCGACGACGGCTCGGTCCGCACGCAGGTGCTGTACCAGGTGCAGCGGCAGGAACGCATCGGAACCGCTTTGCGGCCGGGCGGTTTCAGCTTCGAGGTCGGCCTGCCCGGGGGAGCGTCGCACCAGGTGACGCTGCGATCCCAGGTGCGATGGGACACGGCCGCGCCGACGCACGCGGCCGGTGACCAGCTGGGCCACGGCCAGATCGGGGCCGCCTACCGCACCGCGGCCGATTCGACCGGGCTGACCAGGGGATTCCAGGTCGGGTCGTCGCTCGGCCCGAAGCTGGTCGCCGCCGTCCGGTACATGTTCGGGCGCAGCGCCTCCGCCGGCACGAACACCAGCACGGGGCACTTCATGACCATGGAGGACTTCGACTTCCGGCCCAAGCACACCTACCGGGTGCAGGTGACCACGGAGGTCGAGGTCGACCAGTCCTCCCGGCCGAGGATCGCGCAGGTCACGGGACGGGGTTGGGTGCAGCTGGCGGCGCAGGACGCGGCGCGCAACGGGCTGCCGGTCGGCCGCGAAGACCTGCGCTACGACGCCGGCGGCGCGATCGCGACCACGACCGTGCAGGAACTCGTGCGCGACGCGCGGGGAAGCGCGCAGACCACCGCCGACGGCCGACCGCTCACCACGACGCGCGAAGTGCCGGATGTCCACAAGGGACTGACGCGGCCGGATCGGCCGCACCGGCCCAACCCCGGCCAGCTGCAGAACAGCGGCCCCACCTTGCTCGACCGCGTGGTCCAGCTGACCGGCGTGCCGGAGGCACGGGAGTTCCTGCGCGCCGCGCTCGCCGACCGGTACGGCGACGTGGACGCGATCCTCGCCGAGTTCACCGAGGAGAAGGCGCAGACCTGGCTCGCCGAGGCGATGCAGGACGGCTTCCGCATCCCGGTCGAGACCCGCGGCCGGTCCGGGCAGGTGGAGCTGCGCTGGGTGAAGGTCGAGGCGCGGTGGGCGGCCGAACGCGCCGAGGAGATCGGCCGCGTCGGCCGGACGCAGCGGGTCAGCGCGCTGCTGACCAGCTCCTCGATCGGCACCAGCATGGAGTTCGCGCGCACCCGCCTCCGCGAAGCCAGCGCGCTGCTGGGCCGGATGATCTGGGGCCGCAGCCCCAGCAGCAGCGCGGCCGACTCGTTCAGCTACTCGCAGAACGCGGGTTCCCGGCTGGAGTACCGGGGCGGCAGCTCGCTGTGGCGGGTGCCGCTGACCCTCACCGTGAGCGTGGTCGACGCCACCGGCGCCCCGGTCCGCGACGCGGCGGGCGACCAGGTGCGCAAGGAGATCGCCGATCAGGTCCTGGACGTCTACACCCCGACGGACGTGCGCCCGGACGGCGCGCGCGAGGCCGGACCCACGGTGCGCATCCGGGACGAGGCGGAGTTCGAGGAGCTGTTCACCGGCATGCAGTCCCTGCTGCACCTCGACGCCCGCGGCCTGGACTCGGCGTTGCGCAGCCGGATGCCGACCACCGCGGCCTGGGTGGACACCAGCAACGCGACGGCGCTCGCGCACGCGGGCGAATGGCTCTCCGACGGCCAGCTGATCCGGACCCGCGACCCGCACGGGCAGGTGCGGGGCCGGGCGCTGATCACGGCCCGGCCCACCGGCCTGCGCGTCCTGAACCGGCTGGAAGGCGTCGGCACGGGCCCGCTGGCGCTCTCCCAGCCGGGGCACGACTTCCGCGCGGGCCGCGCGGACGGGACCACGGCCTCGGTCGCCGATCCGGGCGTGCTGGGGGGCATGGACTCGAACGCGGGCGGCTCCGGCGGCCGCGCCGACGGGACGACCGCCCAGCGCGGGCGCTCCGGCGGCGACGACGAGAACGCCATCACGCCCTACCTCGACGCGCTCACCTTCGAGGCCGACCTGGACATCTCGGTGGCGGCGGGCGAAGCTGCGGCGGCCCGGGTGCTGCCCGCCGCCATCGGCACCGAGACCGTGCCGGGCAGGTTCCAGTTCGTGCTGACCGCCCAGCAGGTGATGGAGTTCTACGCCATCGGGCTGGAACTCGTCGTGGACGCCGTCCCGGCCGCGATGGTCGACGAGATGCTGACGGCCTGGGAGAACGGCGACCTGCCGCTGGACCGCCGGGTCGCCGCCCGCGCCGTGCAGCGGCGGGCCGCCGAACTCGGGCGGGAAGGCGCGGACATCGACCGGCGGCTGGTGGATCGCGCGCTGGCGGAGTACCCGAACTCGCGGGCCGCCGCCGACACCAGCGACGCGGACGCCCTCGCCGAACTGGCGCGCCTGCTGCGCGACACCGACGAAGAAGTGGTGCTGGGCAACCGGTTCCGGCCGCCGGAGTACCACCGGGATCCGGAACGCCCGGTGACCGGCAGCGGCATCGGCCCCGGCCTGGTGAGCGGCTGGCGGTCGAGCGACGGGCGGCCGCTGCAGCACGCGCTGGACCTGCTGTCCGAGCTCGGCCAGGACGTGGCCGAGACGACCGGCCTGGAGGAGCGGCTGCGCGGCGCGCTGGCGCCCGGCGCGGCGCTGAACAACACGCAGCGGCAGGCGCTCGCCGACGGCGGCACCGACCTGTTCACCGGGCTGGTCCGCAAGAACGGCCGGTGGATGCGGCTTTCGCTGACCTACGAGGTGACCCCGACCGGCCCGGCCACCACCGTCGGCACCGAACCGGGCGCGGTCGCGGCGGTCGGCTACCGCCACCGGGCCAACGCCAGGATCACGCACAGCGCGACCGGAACCGCCGGTGTTTCCGGGGACCTCAGCGAGACGCAGGACTCGCCGATCGGCGACGTCGGCGAGACCGGGAGCGTCGGCGGCAGCGGCAGCCAGCGCACCAGCCTGTCCACCTCGCACGCCGAGGTCAACGAGCCCGGCGTGCTCGACGGGAGCGGCCTGGCCCGCTTCGAGCGACCCGCCGAGGGCCGGTTCACCGCGCGGTTGCAGGAGGTTCCGGTCGGCGTGCTCGGCACCGTGAAGAGCGCGGTGACCGGCGAACCGCAGGTGCACACGAGGACCTCGGACGGAACGCTGGTCTTCAAGTACGCGATGCACCGCGCCCAGCCGACGGCCTTCGGCCCGCACGAGCGCGCGGGCTTCCGCAGGCTGACGGGACTGCCCGCCGAGGCGGAGAGCCGCATCATCGAGTGGAGCCTCACCGACCTGCTCTCATCAGCCGAAACCGCCGTCCGCCAGGTGCTCCGCGCCGACTGGGCGCGGCCGCTGGGCCTGCGCAAGGCGCACAACGTCGTCCGCGGCGTGCAGCAGATGTTCACGCCGGGGCACGGCAAATCGCTCTGGGCGGACCTGTCCGACGGGCGGCCGAAGATCGTGGACGAGTTCGCGGTGTCGCCGCAGCACAGCGTCGCGGTCGGCGTGCAGCTGAGGAACTTCGACGTCGAGGTGCTGCACCGCTACGAACCCGGCGATCACGGGCCGTACACCCTGAAGCGGGCGCAGCGGAACCTCACGACGGGGCACGGGCAGAGCAGAACGGGATCGGCGGGGCTCTCCGGCTCGCTGCCGAGCAGCGAGAGCGACGTCGGACCCGGCGACCTGACCGCCGGTTGGGGCGTGCCGGGCGTGAACGCGAGCAGCACCGTCGACAGCTCCGCGAGCGCGCAGGTCGGCTCCTGGACGCAGCTGGAAGGCGAGAGCTTCGAGCCGCACGTGCTGGTCCGGCTGCGGACCCGCTTCTCGGTCACCGCCGCCGTGCAGGAGCTGACCGACACCGGGCTGCCGGGCGATCAGCTCCGCCGGGTCGAGGTCAACGCGGAACCGGTGGACGTGCTCGTCGACATCCCCGCGAAGCTGCTGCCCGAGCTGCAGCGCAGCCTCATGGAGCAGCGGGCGTGGGAGCTCACCCAGGAATCGCAGCTGCCGGAAGGCAAGCTCAAGGGCGTGCTGCGCGCGCTGGCCGGGCGGCAGCGGGCGGCCGAGCAGAACGCGTTCGACCTGGACTCCGCGATGCGGACGGCGGCGGAACTCCCGGGCCACGATCCGCAGCAGCCGCACCGATCCCTGGCCGCGCACGTGCGCGAACAGCATCCCGAGCTGGCCGGACCCGGCGCGAAGCTCCGGCTGGTCAGCGACGAGACGGCCGCCCTGGTGGCGCACCACCAGCGGATGGCCGAGGAGCTGCGCGAATTCCTCGACGAGATCGGCCGCGCCGCGCCGCACCCGGTGGTCGAGGACGGCGTGCGGCAACTGCGGGACGCGGTAGACGAGCTGGACCGGGCGGCGACGGCTGTGCCGCAGGCGCGGGAAGAACTTCCCGCAGCGGGCCGGGATCGCTTCGACGACGCGGTTCAGCGCTGGCACGACGCGTTCCACGAGGTGCGCGCCATGCTCGTCCAGGACCCCGGGAGCAGTGTCGATGCGATCGCGCGGGAACGGGCCTGGATGGCGCGCTTCGACGCCGACGCGTCGTCCCGGTACCGGCTGGTCGACGAGATCCTGGCGGCCGCGTCGGAGCTCACCGGGCAGCGCTGGGAGCTGCCGACCGGACTGGACCTGATGCCCCACGGGATGGGGCTGGACCCGGTCGAACTCGCACGCGGGCTGGCGGCTGAGCTGTCCTTCGACGAGCGGGCCGCGGTCGAGGTCGACCTGTCGGTCGCGGCACCGGACGGCTCGACCACCCGGTTCCGCATCACCGGCGACGGCCAGGTGGTGCAGCAGGGCACCCCGCCCCAACCACCGCAGACCCCGCCACCACCATCGGCGCCCCCGACGCCACCCCCACCGGCAGGCCCCCCGGCCCCGCCGAAGCCATCGGTGCCGCCCAAACCGCCGTTCCCCCCGAAGCCGCCGTTCCCACCGAAGCCTGCGGCTCCGCCCAAGCCTGCGGCCCCACCGAAACCGTCGGCTCCCCCGAAGCCGCCGTTCCCGCCGAAACCGGCGTTTTCGCCCAAGCCTGCGGCCCCACCGAGGCCGCCGGCTCCACCGAAGCCTGGGGTGCCACCCAAGCCTGCGGCTCCACCGAGGCCGGTGGCTCCGCCGAAGCCCGCGCATTCGCCAAGGCCTGCATACCCGCCGAGGCCCATGGTTCCGCCTAAGCCATCGGTGCCGCCGAAACCGGCGAATCCGCTGAAGCCTGCGGTGCCGCCGAAGCCATCGGCTCCGCCGAAGCCCGCAGCTCCGCCGAAGCCGGCGTTCGCCCCGAAATCCTTTACCCCGAAAAAGCCCGCCTCCACACCGAATTCCGCGTCCGAGCCGGTGCCTCCGGCTCCGCCGAGGCCGATGGCTCCGTCGACCACCGGTCGGCCGGGATCGAACGCGGAGTTCACAGTGGACGCCGACGGGGTCATGTCCTGGAAGTCGACGGTGCCGCGAACGCCCGGCGACCGGCCCGGCCCCCTGCACGGCGCGTTCGCCTACCATTCCGACCCCGAAGATCCGGCCGCCCACGCGCGCCCACCAGCGACGAAGGGAGAGCCCGAGCGATCGCCCGCAGAGCCGGTCCTCGCGGAAGCGGTGGCGGAGCTGATGAGCAGGCTGGGCGTCGAACGGCACCCGGACTCCTCGGACGTATGGGAGGCGCAGCTGCCCGGCGGGCGGCGGGTCGCGCTCCGGGTCGAGGACGGGAAGCTGGTGGCGGCGAGGTCACCCGAGTCGGCGGACTCGGTCCCGCTGCGCCGCATGCCGGACAGCCGTGCGCAGCTCGACCTCATGGCGGGCATGGCGCTGCGGCAGCTCAACGCCGCTGCGCCGACCCCCGAGAAGCCTGCCGATCAACAGTCCGCGGCGGACCGGGAGGCGGTGTTCCCGCCCAGGTCTGGCACCCGGCAGGTGTCGAATCCGGAGCTGGCGGGGGCGGTTCGGCGGGAGGCCATCGGGGCGGCCGAGGTCTTGTACGAGCGTGACATCTTGAACGCGGTCCCGCGCGACTTCGACGCGTTCGTGGCAAGGGAAGACCGACGAGCCGCGTCGCCGGTTCGCCCCGGCCACGCGGGCGAAGGTGCCCCGCAGAACGCCGAGGAGGACCGGCGTGACCGGTGAGTGGCCCGAACTGGCATGGGACCTCGTCCTCAAGGCCCACGAAGAACTCGCGGTGGTGGGCGAAGACCATCCGCAGGTGGAGGTGTTCTGGACCGGCGACGACCTGCCGCCGTACCACCGGGCGTCCCACGCCGCTGCCACGCTGCTCTACCGGGAGACGAGGTAACGCCGCCGGGGTCGGGGTGGTCCGCAATTTCCATTGAAATCGAAGGTTCAATTTCAATGGAAATTGCGGTTCGACCCCCGGTCTGGCGCCGCGGGTCGCAAAGCTGCACGTCGATCGGGTGTCGCATGCGCCGCAGGCGCACAACCCACCTACGACACCGGCACCGCCGCGGGTTCTCAGTCGTCGTCTGGCGAGGACAGCCCGATGCCGCGTATTGGTCATACATAAGTCGGGGCTCCCACAGTCCAGGCGGCATCTGAGGTTCCGCCACCCGCACCGCCACGCAGAACGAGTTTGGAAACAGGCTTTACTCGCGGATGGCGTCCAGGAGGTCGTCGAGGCTCAGCGTCCGCAGCTCGTCCCGGGAGGGGCGGCGGCCGAGGTTGCGCAGCCGCGTCGACTGCGACTTGCGCATCCGTTCCAGCAGCTTCCGCGCCTCGCGCGCGTTGCCGAAGTTCGCGTCCCGGTCGACCTGCGTGAACCACTCCAGCAGCGCCAGGTCCAGGTCGTCGCCGAGCAGGTAGTCATCGCCGCGCGCGAGGTGCCCGCTGATCGAGACCAGCTCCTCCGGCGTGTAGTTCTCGAACTCCAGGGTCTTGGCGAACCGGGACGCCAGGCCGGGGTTGGCGGCCAGGAACTCGCCCATCTCCGAGGTGTAGCCGGCGACGATCACGGCGACCTCGTCGCGGTGGTCCTCCATCAGCTTGACCAGCGTGTCGATCGCCTCCTGCCCGAAGTCGGCGCCGCCGCCGCTGGGCCGGGACAGGGTGTAGGCCTCGTCGATGAACAGCACGCCGCCGCGCGCGTCGTCGAACGCCGACGCGGCCTTCTCGGCCGTGTGCCCGATGTACTGCCCGACGAGATCGCGGCGGGAGACCTCCTTGAACCGCCCGTTGGGCAGGATTCCCAGCGCCTTCAACAGGTTCCCGTAGGTCCGCGCCACAGTGGTCTTGCCGGTGCCGGGCGCGCCGGTGAACACGAGGTGGTTGCTGACCGCGTTGACCGACAGGCCCTCGCTGCGCCGCCACTCGTTCACCTGGATCTCGTCGATCAGCGCCCGCACCTCGGACTTCACGCCGGTGAGGCCGATCATGCCGTCGAGTTCGGCGAGCAGCTCGTCGATCTTCTCCTGGTCCTGCTTGTTGCCGCTGGTCGCGGTGGCACCCACCGGCGGCTTCGACTCGGCGCCGCGCCGGACCTCGGTGCGCGCGCCTTCGTCGATCAGCACGCCGGGCGGCGCGGTGTTCTCCACCCGGCAGTCCTCGATCACGCCGCCGCAGCCGCGCCCGACCGAGATGCCCACGCCCTGGGTGTCGTGCACCCAGCATTCGACGATGTTCGGCGAGGTCTGGTCGGCCACCGCGATCCCGGCCTCGCCGGTCTGCGAGATGTCGCAGCGCTCGATGCTGGAGCCGCTCGCCTGGTACATGTAGACGCCGCGGAAGCCGGCGCCGCGCACGGTGCAGTGCCGCAGCGCGGCGCGCGCCCCGAGCCGCACGATCACGGCATCGTCGACGATGTCCTGGATCTCGCAGCTTTCCACCACGCCGTCGGCGTTTTCGACGATCAGCCCGCACTGCGAGTCGCTGATCCGGTTGCCGCGCAACGTCACGTCGGCGCCGTCGCCGATGCTGATCGCGGCGGAGTACCCGGCGGTGGCGGCGCAGTCGAAGATCTGCGCGCTGCCCCCGGAGATCCGGATCGCGGGCTGCACGTCGCCGAACACGGCGAGCCCGCTGAGCTCCACGGTGCCGTCGACGACCGAAACTGTCGGCTGGTCGCGGAACGGCGAGCGGATCGTGACGGTGCCGGGCTCACGGGCGGAGATCGTCACGCGCTGCCGGCGGATGTGCACCGGTTCTTCGTACTCGCCGGGCGCGATGGAGATGACCGCGCCGTCGTCGGCGGCCTCCAGGGCGTCGCGAATCGTCGGGAGCGCACCGCGCTGTTCGGGGGAGACCAAGAGGGTGCGTGCCATAACTCCGAGCAAATCTCGCCGGGAACCGTTGGGGGACAAAGTACCCCAGAACGGCTCTCCGGAAGTACTACTGTTCGTGGAACGACCTACCGGAAGGGCGGTTTCGGTTGGACGCGCAATGGCAACCGGCCAACGACGTGGAGCACGAGTTGGTCGCGGCGCTGGAAGCGGGGGACAGCAAGCGGTTCGCGGAAATCGTGCTGTCCGCGCCGCTGTACCTGCCGGTGCTGCCCGAGCCCGGCACCGAACTGCGGCAGGAGCTGGACGAGCTGATCCCGTTGGAGCGGGCGCACGTCTTCGTCTTCACCTCGCCGGAAGCGCTGTCCCACGTGCTCGGACCGTTCTCGTCGGGCCACCGGGAAGTCGACGCCGCGGCGCTGGCGCAGAACTGGCCGCACCCGGACTACTGCTTCGCGCTCAACTTCGATCTGCCGATCGGCGCAACCATGTCGCCGGAATCGCTGGCCCGAATGGCGGCGGGCGAGGAATTCCTGGTGCCCGCCGAGGACGCGGAAGCGGTGGTGCAGGCGCAGATCCGGCGCGACTGCCTGGCGGAGCTCGGCGACGGCGCGGAACCCGGCGTCGTCCCGCCGGCGAACGAGCTGGAAGAAGCGCTGGCCGCGGCCGTCGAACTGCAGGACCTCGACGCCTACCTGGCGGCGCTGGTCGACGCCGACGTCGTGCTGCCGCTGTCGCGTCCGCTGACCGACGACGTCGACGACACGAACTTCCCCTGGCTGCTGGTGGGCTCGGCGATCCCGGTGTTCACCTCGGCGGAGATGCTTTCCCGCGCCGCGGCGAAGGTCGAGCACTTCACGCAATTGCCATTTCTCGTCCTCGCCGCCAATTGGCCGCAACGGCAGCACGTCCTGTGCCTGAACCCGGGCAGCGGCACCGAGCTCATCATCGGCGGCGACGGTGTCGGCGAAATCGTCGCGGCGGCCGGTGCGGCACTGTCCGAAGGCGACTCGGCGTCGTGAGCGGCAATGGTCGCTGGAACGACCATTGCCACTCACGAGGACGTTGCGCTGCGACGAGGCTGGAAACGGTTCGGTGGAACCAAAAGTGGTCCCGTTGCGTCGGAACTGTCGTGCGGACACGTGAAAGCGTGCCGTCGCCGGCTTCCGCGGTCCGCTGCGGCGCTTCATCACCAACGGCTCGAACGAACTCCGATTGAGGTGGTCTTGTGGGCGCGACCGGGAGCAAGTTGGGGGGCTTGGTTCGCGGATTCCGCAAGCGAGCTGGTCTTACGCAGCTCCAGGTCGCCGAGCAGGCCGGTCTGAGCGCCGCGGGACTGCGCGATGTGGAGCAGGGCAGGGTGGTTCGACCGCGGGTGACCACGCTGCGCCGATTGGCCGAAGTCCTCGCGCTGTCCCGGATCGAGCTGGAAGAGCTGATCCGCGAAGCAGGCGGCGAGGGCGGCAGCGGCCTGCGGGTGGAGGTGCTGGGGCCGCTGAAGGTCGCGGTCAACGGCGAGTCGGTGGATCCCGGGTCGGAGACCCAGCGGGTGCTGCTCGGCCTGCTCGCGCTGTCGCCGAACGCGCCGGTGGCGCGGGATTCGCTGATCGAGGCGGTGTGGGGCGAGCGATCCACGTCCGGATCGGCGGATCTGCTGCAGTCCCGGGTTTCCCGGCTGCGGCGCCGGTTGCAGGCCGATCCGGACGAGACGCCGGTGCTGGTGGCCGACCGCGGCGGATACCAGCTCTCGGTCGCGGAGGTCCAGCACGACCTGATGGTGTTCCGGCGGCTGGTCGCCGGAGCGCGCCAGGCCAGGGAAGCCACCGAAGCCCGCGGGCTGTTCGCCGACGCGGTGGCGTTGTGGCGCGGTGAACCGCTGGAAGGGCTCGCCAGCCTGCAGGCGCATCCGCTGATCACCGCCCTGACCAGGGAATACCACGCCGTGCTGGTGGAATACGCCGCCGTCGCCGCGGAGCTGGGGCACCACCAGGAAGTCCTCCCGCACCTGCAACGGGTCGCCGATGCGGATCCGCTGCACGAAGCAGTGCACGCCGCGCTGATGATCGCCCTCGCCGGCAGCGGCCAGCAGGCCGCCGCGCTCAACGTCTTCGACGCGCTGCGGCGCAGATTGGCGGGCGAACTCGGCGCCGATCCAGGCCCGGAACTGAGCGCGGCGTACCAGCGGGTGCTGCGGCAGGAGGTGTCGCGCCCGGAGTTCACGCCGGTCAGCGCGCACCGCCAACTCCCACCGGACATCGGCGAATTCACCGGCCGGGAAGCCGAACTCCGCGCGCTGCACGAGGAACTGCCGCAGGCGGGCGGCTCGGCGGTGAAGATCGTGCTGATCGAAGGCATGGGCGGCGTCGGCAAGACGCGGCTCGCGGTGCACGCCGCGCACCGGCTGCTGGCGACCGGCCGGTTCAGCGACTGCCAGCTGTACGTGGACCTGCGCGGCCACGCCGACCAGCCGCCCGCCGATCCGGCCGCGGTGCTGGCATCCTTCCTGCGGCTGCTCGGCGTGCCCGACGACCACATCCCGTCCCGGGTGGACGAGCGGATGATGCTGTTCCGCGACCGGCTCTACGACAAGAAGGCGTTGGTGCTGCTGGACAACGCGTCCAGCGAGGACCAGGTGACGCCGCTGCTGCCGTCCGGCCCGGAGAACGTGGTGCTGGTGACCAGCCGTTGCACGCTGGCGCTGGACGGGGCGCGGACGATGCCGCTCGACGTCTTCACGCCCGAGGAGGCCGAGGGCATGCTGGCCAAGGCGGTCGGCCGCGCCCGGGTCGAGGTGGATCCGGCGGCGGCGCGCAGCCTGGTGGAGCTGTGCGGTCGGCTGCCGCTCGCGGTGGCGCTGGCCGCGCGGCGGCTGCAGTCGCGTCGCATGTGGACGGTGTCGGACCTGGCCGCGCGCCTGGAGGAGAGCGACGACCGGCTGCACGAGCTGGTCGCGGGCAACCGCCGGCTCCGGACGGTGTTCGACCTCTCCTACCAGGCATTGGAGCAGGACGAGCGTCGGCTGTTCCGGCTGCTCGGCCTGCACCCGGGCGACGAGTTCACCGCCGACGCGGCGGCCGCGCTGGCCGGGATCACCGCGACCGAGGCCCGCATCCTGCTGGACCGCCTGGTGGACGAGCACCTGGCCAACGTGGTCACCAGGCACCGCTACCGCCTGCACGACCTGCTCGCCGAATACGGCCGGGGCCTGGTGCGGGAAGAGGAACCCGAGGCGGAGCGCTCCGCGGCGATCACCCGGGTGCTGGACTTCTACCTGCACAGCACGGCCGGCGCGACGCGCCTGCTGCAACCGCACCAGCCCGAGGTGCCGCTGGTGGGAAGCGAGCCAGAGCACCTCCCGGCCCTGAGCACCCGGGAGGAGGCCAGGAGCTGGCTCGACGCCGAGCGCGCCTGCCTGATCGCGGCGGTGCGGTTAGCGGCGGCGCGTGGCTGGCCGACGCACGCCTGGCAGCTCACCCGGTCGCTGCGCGAGTACCTCTACCTCTACGGCTACGGGCACGACCACGACTGGGTGCGCACCCACGAGGCCGCGCTGGCCGCGGCGATCGCCGCGCAGGATGCCGCAGGCGAGGCGATGACCAGGGCGGATCTGGCGGCGACGTACCTGGAGCTGGGCCGCGGGGCGGAAGCGCGCGAACACCTGTACCGGGCGCTGGAGTTCCACCGGCGGGCGGGAGACCGCGCGCAGGAGACGAGCACGCTGGAGTCGCTCGGGGTCGTGTGCTTCCGGTTGGGCGAGTTCGACGAGGCGCTGCAGCACCTCCGGCAAGGCGCGTCGCTGTGTGCCGGGCGCGACCCGTACCGCGAGGGAGTGTTGCGCAGCAATCTCGGAAATGCCCTGGCAGCAAAGGGTTTCCTCCGCGAGGCGTTGGCGAGCCTGCAGACCGGGCTCGAACTGTCCAGGCAGGCGGGCAACATCGACGGGGAGTCCAGCGCGCTCGCGGACATCGGCGACGCGCACCGCCGGCTGGGCGACCACGAAGCGGCGCTGGAATACCTGCACCGAGCGCTGGAGCTGGCCGCGGACCACGGCCTGACGCCGAAGGTCGCCTACGCGAACCACCGCCTGGGCAAGGCGTACCGGGAGCTCGGGCGGTACTCGGAAGCGACGGCGAACCTCCAGGCGGCGCGCCAGATAGTGGCGAAGGTCGGGGGCCCGGCGGCGGAGAGCGAGGTGCTGGTCGACCTGGGAGCGGCGCACCGGGACGTCGGCGACTTCGCGAGGGCGGGCGTGCTGATCGACCAGGGCCTGAGCCTGGCCACCGACCGAGGAGAGCGCTACCAGCAAGCCCTGGCCCTGCGAGAGCTGGGAGAGCTGCACCACCGCGCGGGCCGCGAAGACCTGGCGAAGGCAGCCTGGCGCCGAGCCGACGAGGAGGCGGCCGCGACCAACGGCCGCGATCGCGTGCCCGAGTCGCCCCTCGCAAGCACCCGAACCGGCTCGCCTCACGCCACCGCGTAGTCGCCGAGGGCGCGGGCGGCTTCCCCCGCGACTGTCTCGGCGATCTCGTCGCCGGTGTTCCCGGCCAGGGTGAGCTCCTGGACGCGGTGCACGGCGCCCAGCAGCCCGGTGATGTCGGACCGCTGCCCGCCGCCGGCGAGGGCCTCGGCCAGCGCCTGTTCGCGCTGGTCGTGCAGGCAGGCCGACAGGGTGGATGAAGTCCGGGCCGGCGAACCCCGCGACCGGATCCTGCGCCGCGACGGTGGCTTCGAAGGCGCGGCGGAGCGACGCCAGCGCGGACCCGGCCCAGGACCAGTCCATGGCCGCGTCGCTCCTGTGGCACCTGGAGCAGCTCGTACCTGGAACCCGCGTCGTGCTGGCGGCCCACAACGCCCACATCCTGAAGTCCCCGATCTCCTTCGGCGGCCACCTCACGGCGCTGCGCCCTGGGCGAGGACTACTTCGCCCTCGGCCTGACCAGCACCGACGGGCACACCGCGGACATACGACCCGACGAGGCGGCGCCGTTCGGGTTCACCGTCGAGAACACGACGCTCGAACAGCCCGAGCCGGGCAGCATCGAAGCCGCCTTCGCGGACGCCGGTCTCGGCTTCAGCCTTGCCGATCTCCGCCAGTCGGGCGCTGGGGACACCGGCCCCGACCGCACCCGGCTGCAAAGCGCCTACCTGCACATCCCGGTCCTCAACACCGGAAACTCCACCGTCGCCACCAATGCCCTCGGGTGAGGGTCGGATCCGGCGGCTGCGGTGCAAGAGCCGTGGCCTCGCGCAGGAGGCTTCTCGGGACAGCAGCATTCGGCCGGAGTCGGGTCCGGGCGGCGCTACCCGCACCAGTTCCAGGCGGATGGCACGGCAGAACTGTCACTTCGACGATCGGGAGCACTTCGGGCGCCCGCCCGGGGTGAGGATCTGCCGGACTTGGCCCAGCAGATCGCAGGAGTCGTGCCAGTCGCCGTCGACGGCGAACGCGATCTTCTCCACACCCGCCTCCGCATACGCCGCGAGCTGCTCGGCGACCTGCTCCGGAGTCCCGGCGACGACGTAGCCGCGGGCCTCGTCGACCGGAATGCCGAAGGACTTCGCCAGGTTCTCGGCGCAGCGGTCGTGCACGCGGTCGTCGGGGCGCTGGACCAGGCTGCCTTGGATCGCGATCGCCAGGTGTGGCGCCTGGCGATCGTGCTGCTGGGCGAGCTCGCGCAGCCGCTCGGCGTTCGTCCGGATCTCCTCGGGCGTGTGCAGCTCGGCGAACCAGCCGTCGCCGAAGCGAGCCGCGCGGCGCAGCGCGGCGGGCGCGGAGCCGCCGATCCACAGCGGCGGCACGGCGGCAGCCGGGGCGAGCTGGGCGGTCGCGCCGTGCGGCAGCGCCGTCGGCTCGCCGGCGAGCAGCGACGGCAGGAGCTGCAGGAACTCGTCGGTGCGCCGGCCGCGCGTAGCGGCGTCGAGGCCCACGGCGGCGTAGCCGCTGTCGTGGCCGCCGATGCCGATGCCGAGGTGCAGGCGGTCGCCGCCGGTGAGGTGTTGCAGCGTCGCGATCTGCTTGGCGGCGCACACGTGCGGGCGCAGCGCGGGCAGGTAGACGGCGAAACCGATGTCGATGCACTCGGTCACGGCAGCCGCCGTGGCCAGCGCGAGCATTCCGTCGAGCGACGGAACTCCGTTGGCGAGGTGATCGCCGCTCCAGATGGCGTCCAGCTCGGCGTCCACGGCGTGGTAGGCCGCCTCCCGGATCTCTGCCTCCACCGCGCTGGGCAAGAAGATTCCGACTTCCACCGGCATTGTTCGCCCCCGAGGGTCACGGGATCAGTGCTGGTCCCCAGCATCGAACCTCCAGCACGCTAGAGGTCAAGCCGCCGGATGCGGTGTTGACCTCTAGTTATGTCGAACTCTTAGCGTTCGTGCCAGTCGAGCGAAGGGGTGCTGAGGATGAGCGGCGACAAGGTTCTCGTGGTGGGTGCGACCGGCAAGGTGGGCAGGCATGTCGTCGCGGGGCTGCTGGCGGAGGGCGTTGAGGTCCGCGCGATGACGACGCGCGACCCGGACGAGGTTGCGGCACCGGACGGGGTGGAGGTGGTCCGAGGCGACGTGACGACCCCGGACTCGCTGCCGCTCGATGGAGTCGGGTCGGTGTTCCTGGTCTGGCCGTTGCTGTCGGCGGAGCTCGCGCCGCCGGTCGTGGACGCGATCGCGAAGCGGGCCGGGCGCATCGTCTACCTGTCGGCCACCAGCGCGGGTGACGACGAGGTGTTCCACACCCAGGTGGAGCGGCTCATCGAGGCATCCGAGGCGGACTGGACCTTCCTGCGCGCCGGTGGATTCGCCGGCAACGTGCTGGGCTGGGCCGACGCGATCCGGTCCGAGGGCGTGATCCGCGATGCGTACGGCGCGGCGGCCCGGCCGCTGATCCACGAGAAGGACATCGCGGACGTCGCGGTGCGGGTGCTCGTCGACGAAGGCCACAGCGGGGCGACGTACGCCCTGACCGGGCCGGAGGTGTCGACCCAGAGCGAGCAGCTGCGGACGATCGGCGAAGCCATCGGCCGCCGGCTGCGATGGGAGGAGATCTCCCGGGGCGCCGCCCGGCGCCGACTGCTGGACAACGGCTGGCCGGCCTCGTTCGCCGACGGGGCCCTCGACTACTGGGAGCGGATCTCCCGTGACCCGGAGCCGGTGTCCCCGCACGTGGAGCAGGTGACCGGCCGCCCGGCGAGAACCTTCCGGGAATGGGTCGACGACCACATCGCCGACTTCCGCTGAAGTCCCGCAATTTCCATTGAAATCGAACCTTCGATTTCAATGGAAATTGCGGATCACCGGCGTGTCGCACCCCGACACGCCGACGCCTGTGGACAACTCACCGCAATTTCAATGGAAATCGGACCTCTGATTTCCATTGAAATTGCGGTCGGAGCACCGGTCCGAGCCGACGCAGGAGGCCGGACGGCGCCGACCCGGGGACCCCCAGTTTCAATTGAAACTGGGGATCCCCGGACGCCGGGACCGGAGAAGCGCCGAGCCCGGGAGACGCCGGGACCAGGGACCTCGGGACGACGGGGGATCTCGGGACCGGGGACGGGGAGACGCCGGGACGGGGGAGGGCGTCGGGTCAGGGGCCGGTGCAGATCGATGGGACCGCTCGGACGAGGCCGCGGCGGTGCAGGTCGGTCAGCCGCAGGTCGGTGCTGGCGTGGTGGAAGGCGCTGGTCAGGTAGCCGTCGCAGGACGGCTCGTCGCGCAGTTGCCGGGTGTCGCGCAGTTCCAGCAGGATCTCGTCGTTCAGCCGGTCGATGATCGGCCTGATCTCGCCCAGATCCGGACGTTCCACCGGCCGCTCGCCGGGGTTCGCCGCCCACCTCTCGTGCAGGGCCCGTTGGACGAGCTTGCTGGCCTCGATCTGGTCCCGGAAGACCCGCTTCGACTCCGCCGGGTCGATGCCGAGCTCCACAGACTTGCGGGCGACCGCGTCGAGCACCTGCTGTTCCCGCACCGGATCGTCGATCGGCTGGCCGGTGCCCCACTTGGCCGCGGCGACCTTGTCCGATGTGGTGACGCGCGCGGCGGCCGACCGCAGCAGCGGGTCGAGCGATTCCCGTTCGCAGGAGTGGGCCGGGGACGCGAGCGCGGCGATGATCGCGCCGGCGAGGAGCATTGAACGCACCGGTGCCTCCTGATCGACGATCCAGCCGCGCCAGAGTACTGCGCGCCCACCGCCGAAACGCCGACGAAGACAGCGACTTTCAGCCATCTCGCCGAACGCGACCACACCGTCGCGCAACCCGGGTCACCATCCGCAAGCGGCCCCCGGTGCCGGGATTCTGCCGAAAGTAAGGGCGGCCGCTGCCGAAAGACCACTGCCCGGGCGACTCCCCGATCCATACCTTCGACCGCGTTGCGAGCAGATGCGGAGGATCGATGAGTTCGTCGTTGGCCACCAACGAGATCGAGGACGTGCCGGACATCAGCATCGACTGGTACCGCGCCGTCACGGGCCTCGCCCACGACGCGCCGGGCTGGGTGCAGGCGTTGGCGGACGTGGCGACGGAGGCGGTGATCCTGGTGTTCGGCGCCCTGGTGCTGGCGAACCTCTGGCGAACCCGCCGGGCCGACCGCCGGCTGCGCGTCCTCGCGTTCGCGGCCCCTGCTGTCACGGTTCTCGCCTACGCGATCAGCGAGGTTACGAAGACGTTCGTCGAGCAGGAAAGGCCGTGCCGCGAGGTCCGCAACATCGTCGCGACGATCGCGGAGTGCCCGGAGCCGGGCGACTGGTCGTTCCCCAGCAACCACAGCACCATTGCCGCGGCGGCCGCGGTCGGCCTGGCCGTCGCATGGCGCCGGCTCGCGATCATCGTCGCGCTCCTAGCGGTGCTGGAGGCATTCCTGCGGGTCTTCGTCGGCGTCCACTACCCGCACGACGTGATCGGCGGTCTCCTGCTCGGCGCGATCGTCGCGGCAGCGGGCATGGCCCTAGCCGCGACGCTGGCCAAGACCCGCCAAGCCGCGCCACAACGCCGCTGAAGCCAGCACCTTCGAAATCAGCCGCGCCACTGACGCCCGAAGCGAACGGGCCGTTCGCTCCGCCTGTTCGGCGCGGCTTTTCGAGGTGAACGGCCTGTTCGTCTCGGTAGACGAGGTGAACAGGCCGTTCACTCGGCCCCACGCTCAGGTGTCGCCGCGCTCCACCAGGCCCGCTTCGTAGGCCAGGATCGCGGCCTGCACCCGGTTCTTCACGCCCAGCCGGCCCAGGACGGCGCTCACGTACGCCTTCACCGTGCCCTCCACGACGTGCAGCCGCCGGGCGATCTCGGCGTTCGACAACCCGGCCCCGACCAGCGCGAGCACTTCGCGCTCCCGGTCGCTGAGCGCGTCCACGTGCTCTCGCGCGGCGATCTCCTGCTGCAGCCGCGGCCCGCCCAGCTGCCGGATCACCCGGTGCGCCACCGGAGGCGAGAGGTACGCGCCGCCTTCGGCCGCCGCCCGCACGCCCAGCAGCAGTTCCCGCGGATCACCGGTCTTGAGCAGGAATCCGCTGGCACCGCCGTGCAACGCCCGCGTGACGTAGGCGTCCTCGTCGAACGTGGTCATGATGAGCACCGCGGTTTCCGGTGCCACGCGGCGGATTTCGTCCGCCGCGCCGAGGCCGTCGAGCTCCGGCATCCGGATGTCCAGCAGCGCCACCGCCGGCCGGTGCCGCCGCACCAGTTCCACCGCGTCCCGCCCGTTGGCGGCTTCCCCGACGACCTCGATGTCCGGGTCCGCGGCCAGGATCGCCCGCACCCCGGCGCGAACCATGGCCTCGTCGTCGGCCAGCACCAGTCGCACGTCTCCTCCTACCGCCGCAGATAGTCCTTGCCCACCAGCACGTCCTGCCGGAAGCACAGCCGGTACAGGTCGCCGCTCCGCTCGTCGAACGGATCGTGGTGCGTGCTGTAGTAAGCGCAGCTCGCACCGGGCGGCCGGGGCGGGTCGGCGTCGGGTGGGTCGTCGATCCGAGTCCGCGCCGGCAGCAGGTGCTCGATCGACGACCGGGACTGCCCGACCTGCATCCGGTCGTACGCCGCCGAGGGCAGCACGGAAGTGATGGTGTCGAACGCCGTGATGCCCGCGGTCAGCAACCCCAGCACGACGGCGCTCGCCGCTGCCGCCGCGACCGCGATGTTGCGGCTGCTGCGCACCTGACCTTCGGCCCGGGCCAGGCGCGCCGCGGATTCCGAGGCCTCGATGGCCTGCGCGACCTGCGGAATCCGCGCGGACAGCAGGAACCGCCCGCGCTCCGGGCCCGCCTGGAAGGTGCCGCCCGCCAGCCGCACCCGCTCGGCGAGGGCGACGAGGCCGTACCCGCCGCTGGAAACCGGCTCGCGATCACCGGTCAGCGGGTTCGCCACCGACACTTCGCTCTCGTCGGCGGTGTGCCGCACCTCGACGGTCACGGCCGCTCCCGGGGCGTGCTTCGCCGCGTTGGTCAGCGCCTCCTGCACGATCCGGCACACCGCGCGGGCGCGCATCGACTGCACCACCTCGCCGGTCTCCGCCAACGCCACCGCCATCCCGGCGGCCCGCGCCTGCTCGACCAGCTCCGCGACGCTTTCGCCGGTGACCGGCCCGGAGTCGTCGCGCAGGACCTCGACGACCTCCCGCAACCGCTCGGCCGCATCCGTCACCGAGGCCCGCGCCTGCCCGGCCGCCTCCCGGTGCCCGGCGTCCAGCGAGGGCGCCACCTCCAGCGCACCGATCCGCAGCGCGACCAGGCTGAGCTGGTGGCCGAGCAGGTCGTGCATGTCCCTGGCGATCCGGGTGCGTTCCTGCAGCCGCGCCTGGTCGCCCACGATCTGCTGCTGCCGCTCCAGCTGCTCAGCCCGCTCCCAGCCGGCCCGCACCAGCGCCCGGTACTTCTGGTGGTGCCGCCCGAGCAGCCACGGGATCAGCGCGAACAGCAGCGCGCCGATCAGCGTCACCAGCCAGGCCCCGACGTCGTGCGCCAGCACGAGCACGAGCAGCGACACCACGCCGGTGGCCAGCGCGAGCCGGACCAGCGCGTCGCGGTGCCTGCGCACCCGGAACCCGGCGTTGTAGCTGGTGGCGATCAGCATCGGGGTGAAGGCGAACGCCGCGATGACGCCCGCGTCCGGCCGGGGGATCAGCGCGCCGGCCCAGGCAGCCAGCGCGCTGACCGTGGCGACGAGCGGCCAGGTCCGGCGCAGCGCCACGGTGATGCCGACCACGCCGACGCCGAGCGCGATCTCCCAGCCGCTGAGCGGATCGGTCGCGGCGACCACGTTGACCAGCAGCACGGGAGCGGACAGGACGAGCCACCACGGCACGTCCCGGATCGACACCTTCACCGCGTCGACGCTACCGGCAGGTCGGTAATGTCGGATTGATGCTGGAGCTGAGCGCGGAGTGGTACCGGGCGATCGCGGAGTGGGGAGCGATGTCACCGGGCTGGGTGCACGGCCTCGCGCTGTTCGGCACCCAGGCGCTGCTGGCGGCGTTCGCGGTGCTGACGCTGCTCGCGTGGTGGCGAACCCGGCGACTTCCGGTGCTGCTCGCGCCGCTGCTCGCGGCCGGGGCGGCCTGGCTGTTCAGCGACCTGATCAAGAACGTCGTGCGGCAGGACCGGCCGTGCCGGGCGATCCCGATACCGGGAGGCACGATCAAGGACTGCGCGGAGGTGGGCGTCTGGTCGCTGCCCAGCAGCCACTCGGCGGCGGCCGCGGCGTTCGCGGTGGCGCTGTCGATGCTGTGGCGGCGCATCACGGCGATCGTGGTGCTCCTCGCGCTGCTAGAAGGCTTCTCCCGGATCTTCATCGGGGTCCACTACCCGCACGACGTCCTCGCGGGCTTCCTCCTCGGCGCGGCCCTGGGAGCCATCAGCGTCATCGCGTGCAACAACTCGCGACTTCGACTCCAGACATCGTGAGCCGCTTTTGGCGGTTTCGCGCGAAACCGTCGCCGCCAGGCGTGGAGAACGCCGGTTTCGCGCGAAACCGCCACCCGGCCGCCTAGCCGAGCTCCGCGCGGATGAAGTCGCGGAAGGAACGCGGCGGGCGCCCCGTGACCTCCTGGACGGTCGAGGTAGTGCGGTCCTCGCCACCCGCCCGGATGTGCTCGTCCATGGCCGCCAAGCCCGCCGCGAAGTCCGCGGGCAGCTCCGCCGAAAGCCGCCGGGCTAGCTCGCCCGTGGTGATGTGCCGGTGCCGGACCGGCCGCCCGGCGACCTCCGAGATGATCGCCGCGGCTTCGCCGTAGCTCAACGTCTCCGGGCCGGTCAGCAGGTACTCGTCGGCCACCTCGTCCGAGGTCAGCGCGTGTGCGGCGACGGCGGCGATGTCGGCGGCGTCGATCCAGCCGAGGCGTCCCGAACCGGTGGCGGTCACGATCTCGCCGCGTTCCCGGATGCCGTCGGCCACCGGATGCCGGCCGGTGAAGTTCTGCATGAACCAGGTGGGCAGCAGCACGGCGCAGCCCGGCGTCGACGCGATCCGCGCGCGGTACTCCTCCAGCCCCGGCGCGTTCGGCATCATGGCGGACGATCCGAGCGCGACGATCCGGCGCCCGGCGGCGGTCGCCAGGAACGGCCCGACCTGCGGCATCGGGTCGATGGCCCCGACCGGCGGCACCAGGTAGACGCGGTCGACGCCGTCCAGCGCGCGCCGCTGCGAGTCCGGGTCGGCCCAGTCGAAGCGCACGTGGTCCGGGGCGTCGGCCGGGTGCCTGCTCGCGATCCGCACGGCGATCCCGCGCTCTCGCAGCACCGTCGCAAGTGGACGGCCGGTCTTCCCGGTGCCGCCGGTGATCAGCACGGTCACGAGCGCACCTCGCCGCCCAGCGCGGTCACGAGGCCGGCGAGCTCCCCGGACGCCTTGGCGCCCATGACCGGGCTCCAGTAGTCGCGGTACGAGGCGATCGCGCCGTCGCGCACGACGATCACCGCGACGTAGCGCATCTCGTAGTCCGCGCCGGTCGCCACGGTCCGGCCGCGCGCGGTGAACTCGGCGACGATGGTGGCCGGATCGGTGGTCCGGTGGACGACCACGGACGGGAAGCCCGCGATGTCCAGCTTCTGCGGGTAGTCCGCCAGGTATTCGCGCAGCGCTGCCCGCCCGTTCAGGCGCTCGGGGGTGCCCGCCGCGAACGGGAACTCGAAGGTGCAGTCGGGCGCGAACAGGTCGACGAACCCGTCCATGTCCTTGGCCAGCAGCAGGTCGAGGGCCTGCTCGAAGAGTTGGTTCGCTTCCACGACACCCAGGTTCGTCGCCCGGGAGCGGACCGAGCAGGTCCGCGCTTGCCCCGGATCGGCGGTCCGTGGCTGGGTGGTCCGCCCCGGTGGCAAGGTGGTGAGGTGAACAAGCGCGAGCTGGCCGATTTCCTGCGCCGCCGCCGGGAGGAGCGGCGTCCCGGCGATGTGGGGCTGCCCGACGGGTCCGGCCGCCGCCGCACGCCCGGCCTGCGCCGCGAGGAGGTCGCCTGGCTGGCGGGGGTGTCGACGAACTACTACGAGCGCCTCGAACAGGCACGCGCGCCGCGCCCGTCGACGCAGGTCCTCGCGGCCCTGGGCGCGGCCCTGAAGTTGTCGGAGGCGGAAAGCGAGCACCTGGCGCGGCTGGCAGGCCAGGCCCCGCTGGCCCCGGAGGCCGCGGAACCGGTACCGGAAGGCGTGCTGCGGCTGCTCGACCGCCTCGGCCCGGTCCCGGCGTACGTGGTGAACGAGCGGCTCGACATCGTGGCGTGGAACACCCTCGCCGCGGGCCTGATCACCGATTTCTCGAAGCTGCCGCGCGAGGAGCGCAACACCCTGCGCCTGTCCATGCGAGGACTGTGCTCGCCGAGCGGCGAGAACCACTTCGCCCGCCAGGCGGCGGCGGAGCTGCGCCTGGCCGCCGCCCGCCACCCGGACGACCGGGCACTAGCGGCGCTGACCAGGGAATACGCCGAGTTCAGCCGGGAGTTCGCGGAAAGCTGGCGAGACCACGAGGTCCGGCCCCGCCCAACGCTGCGCAAGCGGATCGACCACCCGGACTTCGGCCCGCTGGACCTGGACTGCCAAACCCTGCACGTCCCGGGCCAGAAGCACCGCCTGATCCTCCTCTCGGCGGAACCGGGAACAACGACCCACAAAGCCCTCGAAGACCTAATAACCGCGACCGAGTAGCGAGTGCCGCCCGTAGGCCTCGGTCTCCATCTCGCGTTGTCGCTCCATCGCGACCCGCGCGCAGAGCTGCCAAACGCCGAGCGCGCTTTCGCCTGAGCCCGCGTGCTGCCCGGTCGACCGACCGATCCAGCAGAATCCAACGACGACGAAAACCGACGCAGCGAGCAGAAACCCAAACACGGCAATCACTTCCTCGTCCTTTCCCAGAGGGCCCGGCAGGGGCGGGATTTCGGGGGAGGAGGCATCCCGCCCCTGCCGAGGGCCTCGTGGGCCGCGCGTGGCCGCCGAGCAGTTCCGGCATGTGCTGAAGGAGACCGAGCGGCAGAACATCGAGATACGAGTCGCGCCCACAGCTCTCGGGGCGCATCTCGGTCTGGATGGCGGGTTCTCGTTGCTCGAGTTCACGCGTGGTAGCGCGAACATCTACGTCGAGGCGCACAACTCCGGTTTGCTGCTGAACGATCCAGCCGAGGAACCTCCGTTCCGAGCCACAATCAGTAGGCTCGGAGAGGTGGCGCTGAGCCCGGAAGAGTCGGCGCGGCTCATCGCTACCTACGCGGCGAGGTTCGAGAGCGAGGGCGCATGACACACGCGTTAGAAAGCTGGCGAAAGAGCAGCTACAGCGGGCACAACACCGGATGCGTCGAGGTCGGTGCGGCGCCGGATCTGGTCGGCGTCCGCGACACGAAAGACCGCGACAGCGGGACCTTGGCCGTTCCTCGCGAGGCCTGGACCCGGTACGTCGCTGCTGTGAAGGCCGATCGATTCCGTGGCTGAGAGCTGTTCTGGCTGGTCAGGCTTCGTGAGTGGTTTGGAGCGCCAGGGCACTCCAAACCACTCACGAGCCCTAGGTCAGCGCTGGGGCAGGCGGTAGGCCCAGTTCCAGGCCGCTTCCAGCGGGCCGCGTTCGAAGCGGCGCAGCCACAACGTCGACAGCGTCATGAACGTCGCGCAGATCGCCGCCCAGATCACCAGCACCCACCACGGGCGGGCCCAGTCGAAGCGCGCCGCCAGCCCGAATCCCCAGCCGTAGCACAGGATCGCAGCCACGAGGTTCTGGAAGACGTAGCAGGACAGCGCCATCCGGCCGACCGCGGTCAGCCCGCGCCGCAGGACGCCCGGCGTGCCGCGCAGCGCGCCCACCACGGTCGGGATCAGCCCGATCAGGCCCAGCGCGATGATCGGCGGCAGGATGTAGCGGTCGACCATGAACCAGCCCTGCCCCGAGAAGGCGGTGAGCAGGTTCAGCGGCACCCCGATGCCGAAGCCGAACAGCATCAGGCGGTTCCGCAGCCGCTGCCCCTCGGCGGCGAACACCCCCGCGCGGAACAGCCGGGCGCCGGTCAGGAACAGCGCCACGGACATCGGGATGATGAAGATCGCTTCGATCCGGTAGTCGCCCCAGTGGGTGATCCGGTTGGTCACCTGTTCCAGCCAGCTGCCGGTGGTGAACAGCTGCGACGGCGCGCCGCCACCGCCCATCGACGCGTGCCCGGTCAGCAGGCCGAGTGTGACCACGCTGATGAACGCGACGTGCAGCGAGGCCATCGCGATGATCCAGCCCTTCACCGCCCGGTCGCTGCGCCCGATCAGGTAAGCGACCAGCATCGACGTCACCGCGTAGCTCATCAGCACGTCGAACTCGAAGATCAGGATGTAGTGCAGCAGGCCCTCGGTGAACAGCAGCGCCGCCCGCCACAGGTACCAGCCGGGCCAGCGCCCGCCCCGGCGCCGCGCCGACTGGTACTGCAGCTCCAGGCCGATGCCGAACAGCAGCGTGAGCAGGGACAGGAACTTGCCGTTGGCGAGGAACCGGATGGTCGCCTCGATGTTCGCGGTGAGGGTGCCGGTCTCCACCATGGTCAGCATCCCGGCCGGCCCCTCAGGGTCGGTGAAGATCCAGATGTTGGTGCCCAGCGTGCCTAGGATGGCGACGCCGCGGACCACGTCTATCGCGGTGATCCTGCTGGAGGTGGGTGCTTGCCGTAGTACCTCGGTCATGAATTCCCCAGTCGTTCGAAACTCGCCTCCGCAACCACGGAGGGTTACGATGCAAGTGCATGGTAAACGGGTGGCGCGCCCGTTTGCAATGCGATCGCATTGGAAAGGTGCGAGACGGTGCCCAAGCAGGTGAACCACGAGGCCCGGCGGACCCAGATCGCCGAGGCGCTGATGCGGCTGGCGAGCCGCGGCGGCCTGGAAGCAGTGAGCCTCCGCGACGTCGCGGCTGAAGCGGGCGTCTCGATGGGCGCGGTGCAGCACTACTTCAAGTCGAAGGACGAGATGCTGGGCTTCGCCATGGGGCACGTGAACAACCGGGCCTCGAAGCGGATCGCGCAGCGGCTGAGTCAGGAGGGCGAACGGCCGAAGGTGCGCGTGGTGCTGCGGACGCTGATGCTCGAAATGCTGGCGCTGTCCGACGACAGCCGCATGGAGTTCCTGACGCACATCGCGTTCTTCCTGCGCGCGCTCGGTGCGCCGGATCTGGCCGCGACCTACCGCGAGTGGTGGCCGCAGCTGGAGGCGTGGGTGGCCTCCGAGCTCCGCGCCGCGCAGGAGTCCGGCGAGCTACCCGCCGACCGGGACCCGGAGCGCGAGGCCGAAGCCCTGCTGCTCGTCCCGGACGGCCTGTCGGTCGGCCTGCTGCTGGGCCACCGGACCGGCGAGGGCGCGATAGCGGCCGTCGACTACCACCTCGACCGGCTCTTCGGGAAGTCCACGGAGGACTGATCAGTCACGTCGGTCAGCTGCCCGGCGAAACCGGCCGGATCCTCCGTAAAGCTGCCGATTCCGGCGCCGACGAACGACTTCTCGGCCGAAAGAGTCCCGGACACCAACCCGCCGATGGTCTCGCCGTACTGCTGCGCGGGAGCTTTGTCGGCCGTCAGCAGCAAGGTCTTCACGAGGTTCTTCGCGGCGTCCTCGACCTGGTCCTTCGCGGAGTCGATCGAGGCTCGCGCCTGGTCGCGGCACGGTTCGGTGGTTCCGGGACCCGAGCGCGCCTGTTCGGCCTGCCGCTGAGCCCAGGCCAGCACGTCGCGGTACCGCTGCATGGCCCGGGCGGATTCGGTGAAGCCATCGGTCGCGCGAAGCGAATCGGGTGTGATCCCGTGCAGCGCCACGGCGTGCTCTTGCAGCGGATCCAGCAGCACGTTCGTGCCCTGCGGCAAACCCGGCAGATACCCGTCCAGCAGCCGAGCGCCGGTGAGCACCAGGTATTCGGCCCGGTCGCCCTCGCCGCGCCGCCGCCGGTACTCGGCGAAGTACCGAAGGTCCGAGAACACCGGCAGCCACGGAGCCTCGGCGACGTGCACGACGGGCACGGCCGGCGGATCGGACGCGTACTCCAGGTACACGCCGCTGCGGCGGAAGGTGGCCACCAGATCGGCCGGCCGCTGCACGGTCCGCCGAAACCGGAGAGCCTCTCGAACCAGCGGTGGCGCATCCGGAACGCACGTAGCCGAACCCATCTCTCCTCCGTAGTCGCGCGAGCACAGAGAGTGGCCAGGCTACTGGATCAAGAACGGCAAAAACCGACCAAAGTAGGTGGTATGAACCATAACCCCGACTACTCCGAACGGCGGTAAGTGATCAGATGTCCACCCCGACGTGACCGGACTCGCCAGAGACCGGGAGGTCGGAAAGCCCGTCCACCCCTCGAACGACTTGGTGTTCGGTCAAGCGTCGATCGGCATCGTCGCCATCGGATATCTCGGTTCCCTGACGGTCAACTATCCGCCCCGGGCTCGATTCTGGGAGCGGAGGGCTTGGGTTTGGTCGGCAGCGGGACCTCGGCATGACGTTGTGCCAGCGACTCGGAGACGACCTCGCCACGTTCCTGCATGTCCTGGATGCGCTGTCCGATCTGCTGCCTGCGCGCCTGCACGTCAGGGTCATCCGACGGCGTATCGAACTTGCGGATCAGATCTTCGTGGTGGTGAAGCCGCGTTCTTCGACTTCGGCGCCGGGTGCGTAGCGGGTCAGGAACTCGTCGAGTTTGTTCGCTGGGATGTCGATCCCCCGGTGGACGGTCCCGTGGTGGTCGGGCATCTGATTCAGGGCGGACGCGAAGTTTCGCATGGCTGTGTCGTGCTTGGCCATCTCGGCCAAGTCGCCATCGCGAAGCGCCTCGTTCCAGGCCTGATGTTCGATCGTCGTGTAGCGCGAGGTAGCGAGCAGGCTCCCGTCTGGGATGCGGCCGAATTCGGGGTGTGTGGTGTCGACGGGGCGCTAGCTCGTTTGCTGTCAGCGGGGCGTGCACATCGACGTAGTGGAGGTTGTAGTCACGCCCTCCTTGCGGCCGTGCGGCTGGAAATCCGCTCGGTGCTCGGTGCGCCGCGCCCAGTCGTAGTGCCAGCGTGAAAGCTTGCCGTCGCGCCGGTACCGCTGCTCCACAGGCCAACCCTTCGTAGCCACTCGCTCGTCTCTCACGGCTTTTTAATTTGTCCCGTGCTGCGTTTTCAGCCAGCGGGTGTGGTCGGTGCGCTCATGGTTGGGCGTCGTCACCCGTTCGCTTCTGATCCTGGTCTGGTCCGGTGAGGGGAAATGGCTCCATGTTGCTGTCCAGTCCGATGGGGAAGTTTTCCTTGCTCCAAGACTTCAGCACTTCGCCGCGAGCGATCTTTTCGTTCATGTACCGGATTGCCTCGTCGGTCTTCTTCCTGATTTCTGGGTCGATGTCCTCCGGCTTGGGCAAGTGCTTGCGGAGCAGTGCTTCACGCTCTTCACGCTCTTCAGGGGTCATGGCTTAGTTTCCTTTCCCTAGGTCTCGCATGACAACATACATTTCTTCATCGGCGGCTCGCGTTTCGTGTACCAGGAAGCGATTGCCGTCCTGCCACATGACCTCCAGCTCGTCCGGATTCGTCACGGACAGGTCCCGGGCGTTCCTGGGGTCTTCGATGACGAACCGAACTTTGTAAGGCTTCTCGGTGCCGTGTTCTGAGAACATCGCTGGTGGGATGTCCTTTGATGCCGAGGTGAACCCCGGTTCTTCTACTTCCGCACCGGGCTTGTAGCGCTGCAAGATGGCCTCGAATTCCTGCTTACTGACTCCGATGTCGCGAAAGACTCGCGGCGTCTCGGTGGTGTCGACCGTGGACATCTCGTCGAGCGCGCTGCGTAGCACGTTGGCCTCGGGCCCGACGTAGTCTCGGTCGACCTCGTCTCCTTCGCGCAGAACACGGTTGAGGGTGTTGGCGTCTTCGCCGATGTAACGGCGCAGCCCCACTGCTTTCTCGTCGTCCAGGTGGGCGAGTTCGGGATGGTCCTCCCGCAGCCGAGCCACGCTCTCTTCGAACGAGACTCCGGTACGCGACTCGACGCGCTCACGGTAGGACTGCCGGTCTTCGTCGGACAGCTCGTGGCGAGGCTCGCCGTGCGGTTCCGGCTCGGGTCCGCGCGGCGCGGTCTCAGCCGGCCCGTCCTGGTCGCGCTGTCCGGTTGGATCCTCATGGCGGTGCGTTTCCGGCTGGTGGGCAGGACGATCGTTGGGCTGCTCCGGGGTTTCCCGCGATGGGAGCTCCTCGCCATGTTCCCGCGTTTCGCCCCTCCCGGCGTCATCCCACGGGTCACCCCAGTCGAGGTCATCATTCCTGTTCGCCCCGCGTCCATAAGTCGGGCGCGGCTGGTCCTGGTTGCCCGGCTGAGTGTCCCGTGCGGGCGTGTCGTGGTCGGGCCCGCGGTCCCACCCGCTGCCCTGCGGTCCGAACGGTTTCCCGTTGTCCGGGATTGACTGGAGTTCGGGCGAGTGGCTCATTGGGGGCGAAGAGGGGTGGCCCCAGGACGCGGTGGGTGATTGCGATGGTGGTTCAGGAGCCCAATTGCTAGGCGTGGAATGAGACTGGGGGGTCGGGTGGACAGGGTTCGGGTTCTGCGGGGCAGGGTGCACGTTCGGCTGGATTGGTGGGTGTGTGGAGGCATTCGGGGCGACGTCCGGGAGATGAGCCGGGGTCTTGTTCTTGTCGCCGAAGAAGTCCGTGACAGTGCCCAGCACGCGACGGCCCAGCGACCCCGCTGTGCTGCTGCCGCTGGTGGCCAGGCCGGCTGCTACTTCCGGGGCCAGGCGTCCGATGAATCCGGACGGATCCTTGGTGAAGCTGTCGATTCCGGCGCCGATCATCGCTTTGCCGGTGCCGATCGGGTCGCTGATGAACGCCTTGCCCGCCGCTACCGTGCTGGCCGCCAGCTGGCTGATGTTCTCGCCGTACTGCTGCGGGTGCATCACGTTGTACGGGTCGAACGGGTTCAGCGTTCGCGCCTGCTGGAGCATGTCCAGTGCTCCGTCGAAGCTGCCCTTCCAGAAGTCTCCGTAGCTCTCCGCGACGTTCTGGAAGACGTCCCCGACTCCCGAGGCGAGCATGGTGAGCGGCCCAGGCTGCGGAGGTGCTTTCTCGGACGCCTTGATCAGCGCTGCCGCAGCCCTCTTCGCCGCCTCTTCGACCTGCTCCTTCGCGGCGTCGAGGGATGCCTGTGCCTGGTTGCGGGCGGCGGCGCCCGGGTCCTGGAACGGCTCGGTGGCGTTGCCCTGGTCGGCCGCCTGCTCGTACTTGGCCTCCGCCTGCGCGGTCTGCCGGTCCGCTCGCTCGATGTCGGCGCACGCCTGCTCGGCCTGCCGCTGCGCCCAGGCCAGCACCTCGCGGTACTGGCGCAGGGCGTCGGCGGACTCGGTGAAGGCGTCCGCCGCCCGGAACCACTTGGGCGGTTCCTGCTGGTAGTAGTCCCGGAACGCGTCGGCGGTCGGGCCTTCCCAGCCGGCGGTGTTGATCTTCTGGAAGCCCTGGGCGGCGTTCTCGAACGCGGTGCCCAGCTTGGTCATGGTGGCCAGGGTTTCGTCGACGGCGGGCAGCTCGCCCGGCACCTCTTCCCGGGGGTCCGGCGCCATCAGCCGTCCACCTTGGTGTGGTAGCCCGCCTGGTTCAACACGTGCGAGGCGGCTTGCTGCGGCATGCCTTCTGGTGCGATGTCGACCCCGAACTGCGCGAACGACTTCTGCGGGGCGGCGTTCAGATCGGCGGTGGGGTTGTCGAACCCGGCGCCCAGGACCTTCTTGAACGCGTCGATCGCGGCCTGCTCCATCTTCTCGTACTCGGAGCGGGTATCGGTCAGCGCCGAAGCCGCGGCGGCACCTTCCTCGACCAGGAACTTCACCCCGTATTCCCACCGGCCGCAGAACCGCTTCAGCGCCTCGGTGACCAGCGCCGACCCGGACTGCTCCGCGTCGAGGTTCATCATGGTGACGCCGTGGCCGTCGTTGCCCATCTTCCGCACGGGCCACGGAAGTTCGTTCTCCAACGCGGCGATGGCGTCGTTCACGCCTTGCGACGCTTGCTGCAGCGCCGCCAGATCGACGCGGAATCCATCGTTACCCACTTACAGCGTCCCTCCCCAAGCACGCTTGACGGGTTTCTCGTACGGAGACTGCGAAGACACCGGGCGATCCGGCTGGCGATCCACTGCGATCGATTCGGCCAGGATTCCGCGCAGCGCGGGCAGCGTCACGGAGTGCTCTTGAAGCGGATCCAGCAGCAGGCTCGTGCCCTGCGGCATGCCCGGCAGGTATCCGTCCAGCAGCCGGGCGCCGGTGAGCACCAGGTACTCGGCGGCCAGCTCACCTTCGCCGCGCTGCCGCCGGTATTCCGCGAAGTACCGCAGATCCGAGAACACCGGGAGCCACGGGATCCCGTCCACGTGCACGACCGGCATGGTCGGCGGGTCGGACACGCATTCCAGGCAGACGTCGGCACTGCGGAAAGTGGCCACCAGATCTTCCGGGCGTTGCATGCCCCGCCGGAACCGGAGCGCTTCGCGCACCAGTGGTGGCGCGTCCGCGATGGACGCCGATGAACTCATGATCCCCCCGTAGCCGCTCGTGCACGGCGCGCAACGACGCTAGCCGATCAGCAAGGGAAAATCCGCCCAAAATACGTGGCCTGAACCATAGAAAGTATTGGGCCGAATGGCGGTAAGGGGTCAGATGTCGACCTCGGCATAGCCGAGGTCGCCGAGTTCTGCTTCGGCGGCGCCGCCGGTGGTCTCCGCCAGCCAGGTTCGGAAAGCGTCCACTTCGGACTCCGGGACGTTGATGCGGAAGCGGACCTCTTCCCGGTAGTCCGTGTCCGCCACCTGGTGGCCGGCCGAACGCAGATCGTTGTCGAGCTTCCCGGCCAGCAGGTAGTCCACTGTGGTCTCGACGACGCGGACCGGGCGGCGTTCGACCAGGCCGACGTGGTCCAGCGCCGCCGACACCGCGCCGCCGTAGGCGCGCACCAGGCCGCCCGCGCCGAGCAGCACCCCGCCGAAGTAGCGGGTCACCACGGCGACCGAGTTGGTGATCTCGTTGCGGCGCAGCACTTCCAGCATCGGCACGCCCGCGGTGCCCGCAGGCTCTCCGTCGTCGCTGGACTTCTGGAACTCGCCGGCGTCGCCGAGGACGAACGCGGAGCAGTGGTGCCGCGCGTCGTGGTGCAGCCTGCGTCGCTGCTGGATGAACTCCCGGGCCTCGGCCTCGCTGGTGACCCGCGCCAGCGCGCACAGGAAGCGGGACTTCTTGACCTCCAGCTCGTGCTCGCCCGGCCGCTTGATCGTCCGCATCCGTCCCCTTCGTCAGGTGATGCCGCTCACCGCCGCGCGGCGGTCCTCCCCGTTCATCCTCCCACTCCGGTAACAGTGCAGGTCAGCGCGGTGATGAGGGCTCGGGGCGGAGGCGATTTCCGTTGCGGCCCGCGGGCACGTAACGTCCCCCCTCATGGAGCAGTCATCGAGCCCGTTTGAACCAGGCGTGCGGGTGCGCGCCACGTTCGGCCGGTTCCGTGATCAGGTCGGCACGGTGGTGGAGACCGCCACCGGTCTTCCGGAGGTCTTCGACGGTCCCGTCCTGTGGGTGCGGTTCGACGGAGGCGACGAGCCCGGCCTGGTCGCGGGGAGATTCCTGGAAGCGGCCTGACGGCATCCCCGGCCGCTGGAGCAGCGTTGTCAACCCGTGGACCGCCGGTCTGCTGGCGGATCCCCACATGTCTCCCGGGCTCTTGACCAGGTGAAACGGATTCCTTGATCGATTCTCGCGGGCACGCGGTGTGAGCAAGGACAATTCGGTACTTCCGGTCGAGTCGATAAAATCGTCTTGAAAACCGACGTCGGGACGACGGATGGAGACGATGCGGGTTCTCGTGATCGGGGCCGGAGTCGGGGGACTCGCCATCGCCAACGGATTGATCGGCAAGGGCCACCACGTGCAGATCTTCGAGCACGCGGACGCCCTGCGCACCACGGGTGCGGGCATCACGGTGTGGAGCAACGGCACCGCGGCGCTGCGCGGCCTCGGCGTCGACATCGAACCGGCCGGTCACCGGCTGCACAGCCTCCGCTCGGTCACCGAATCCGGCCGGCTGCTCTGGGAGGCCGACCTCGGCGAGGTCACCGAGCGCCTGGGGTCACCCACGGTGCAGATCCCGCGCCGCGAGCTGATCGCGGAGATGGCCGCCGCGCTGCCGCCGGGCGTGCTGCACTTCGGCCGCCGTTGCGTCGGCGTCACCGAGCACCCGGACCACGTCGTCGTCCAGTTCGCCGATGGCAGCTCGGTCGCCGGTGACCTGCTGATCGGCGCCGACGGGCAGCGCTCGGTGGTGCGCCGCGAGGTGCTGGGCGGCGAACCGGCGCGGCCCACCGGCTGGGCCAGCTGGCAGGGCCTGACCCGCAGCGACCTCCCGATCGCGCACGGCCACCAGACGCTCAACATCGCCGGCCGCTACGCGCACTGCGGCCTGATCCCGACCGGCGACGGGCTGCTGCACTGGTGGTTCGACATGCCCTGGAAGGACGGCGACCCGGTGCTGTCCGTCGCCGAGCTGCAGCGGGCCTTCCGCGGCTGGCCCGATCCCGTCGAGGCGCTGCTGGCCTCGGTCACCGACGACGACCTGGGGTTCTTCCCGCACATCCGGCACAAGGTGCCGCAGGTCTGGGGCGGTCCGCGCAGCACGCTGCTGGGCGACGCGGTGCACGCGATGCCGCCCGCCGTGGCGCAAGCGGCCAACCAGACGCTGGAAGACGCCTGGCTGCTCACCCAGTTCCTGTCCGTTGTCGACAGGGAACCGGCGGAGCTGCTGCGCGCCTACGAGCAGGAGCGCCGTCCCCGCGCGCTGAAGGTGTCGCGCACCGCGGCGTTGACATCGGCGCAGCGCAGCACGCCTCTGCAGCGCTTGGCGAAGTTCCCGAGGTGGCTGGCGACCCGCAGCCAGGTGGCGTCGCTGCGCTCCGGTAGCGACGTCCTCCGCCTGGCCCGCCCCAGCATCCAGGCCGCCTGACCTCGCTTCGCTGGCTGATGTGAGGTGAGCGGACCGTTCGCTTCGTTTGGCGAGGTGAACGGACCGTTCGCCTCGTTTGGCGAGGTGAACAGGCCGTTCGCGCCGCACGCCCGAGGTCCCTGGGGTGGAGTGAACGGGCCGTTCGCGCCGATAGGCGAGGTGAACAGGCCGTTGACTCACCCCGCCTCTCAATCGACTCAGCTCCCGGGCGTCAGGACCGAGCCTCCGGCGTTCTCGTCGTCGCTGCCCAGCAACACGCCGGCGCCGACCTCGTTCAGCGCCTCGATCTTGTGCCCGGGGAACTCGCCGAGCGGCTCCGGCTCCGCCCGGTTCTCGCCGTTCTCCTCGTTGTCCCGGACGATGATCGCCCCGGTCGCTTCGGGCGTGGCGCCGACGAGCGCGATCCCGCTGATCCCGGACTTGATCCCGTCGCCGACCAGCTGCCAGTCCGCCTGATCCGGCGCGGCCGGAGAACCTCCAGGAGATCGGAACCCGGCGTCGATCTTTCGGCCGCCGTCCGTTCGCCGGAGTTCGCCGCGCAGCAAGAAGCCCTCCCCGCCGATCGGCGAGGAGGGCCTTCGAGGTGCGGGTCAGCTGCCGAAGACGTCCGGGTCGGGTCCGACGCGCACGCCGGTCTTCAGCGCCGTGATGGCCGCGACGTCGTCGTCGGCGAGCTCGAAGTCGAAGACCTCGAGGTTCTCCTTGATCCGCGACGGCGTGACGGACTTCGGGATCGCGATGTTGCCGAGCTGGATCTGCCAGCGCAGCACGATCTGCGCCGGGCTCTTGCCGTACTTCTCGGCCAGCGAGGCCAGCGCGGCGTCGTCGAGCAGGCCCTTGCCCTGGCCCAGCGGGCTCCACGCCTCGGTGGCGATGCCGTGCTCGGCGTGGAACGCGCGCAGATCGGCCTGCGGCAGGTTCGGGTGCAGCTCGATCTGGTTGACCGCGGGCACCACGTCGGTCTCCTCGAACAGCCGACGCAGGTGCGGGATCTGGAAGTTCGACACGCCGATCGCCTTGGCCCGGCCCTCGGCGTGCAGCTGCTGGAAGGCCTTCCAGGTCTCCACGTACTTGTCCTTGGGCGCCACCGGCCAGTGGATCAGGTACAGGTCGACGTGGTCGAGCCCGAGCTTGGTGAGGCTTTCGTCGAAGGCCTTCAGCGTGCTGTCGTAGCCCTGCGAGTCGTTCCAGAGCTTCGTGGTCACGAACAGTTCCTCGCGCTTGAGGCCCGATTCGGCGATCGCCTTGCCCACGCCTTCCTCGTTGCCGTACACCGCGGCCGTGTCGATGCTGCGGTACCCGGCCTGCAGCGCCGCCCGCACCGGCTCGACGACCTGGTCGGCCGGGACCTGGAAGACGCCGTAGCCCAGCTGCGGCATCTGTGCGCCGGTGTTCAGCGTGACGTTAGGAACCTGTGTCATGTGGGTGTTTTCCTCCGCCGATGTCGGATGGTTCGCCCCGCGAATCCGCGTTCACGGGCTGGTGTCCGCCCTGCGGCCACCGTATTAGGTGCGGTCGGCCCCGGCTAGCCGATCTGTTCCGCGGGAAGCCTCAGCCGACCTCGACCGACTCGGTGGGCTGCGCGGCGCGGTGCGAGGCGGCTGCCCCGGCCCGCTGCGGCCGCCGGTCGAGCCAGCCGGAGACCAGCGCGAAGCCCAGGCCGACCACCGCGAGCAGGGCGCCGACCCAGCTCGGTGCGGTCAGCCCGAGGCCGGCCGCGATCACCACGCCGCCGAGGTAGGCGCCCAGCGAGTTGGCGATGTTGAAGGTCGACTGGATGCTCGCCGAGCCCAGCGCCGGCGCCTCCTTGGCCTGGTCGAGGATCCGCGCCTGGATGCTGGGGATCGCCGCGAACCCGGTCGCGCCGATCAGGAACACCGTGACCGGCGCCAGCACCGCGCTGTGCGCGGTCACCACGAACAGCGCCAGGCAGGCCGCCAGCGCGCCGAGGAAGACGTACAGCGTCTTCATCGGGGCCTTGTCGGCGAGCCGTCCGCCGACCGCGGTGCCCACGGTCATGCCGACGCCGAACAGCGCGAGCAGCGGCGTGACCGCGGTCGGCGAGTAGCCGGTCACGTCGGTCAGCACCGGCTTGATGTAGCTGTAGAAGGAGAACGTCGCGGCGAAGCCGAAGACCACGACCGCGAACGCCAGCCAGACCTGCGGGCGGCGGAACGCGCGCAGCTCGCCGCGCACGCTGACGTCGGTGGGCTTGGGCTGGTCGGGCACCAGCGCCGCGACCGCGGCCAGCGCGACCACGCCGATGACCGCGACCAGGCCGAACGCCCAGCGCCAGCCGAGCGCCTGGCCGAGCAGCGTGCCGACCGGGACGCCGACGATGTTCGCCACGGTGAGGCCGATGAACATCATCGAGATGGCCTGCGCGCGCTTGTCGGTGGCGACCAGGCTCGCGGCGACCACGGCACCGATGCCGAAGAACACGCCGTGCGGCAAGCCGGCGAGGAACCGGGCGCCGAGCAGCAGCTCGTGGGTCGGCGCGAACGCCGAGCAGAGGTTCCCGACGGTGAACAGCACGAGCATGCTCAGCAGCATCGTCTTGCGCTTGAACCGCATGCCCAGCATGGTCAGCAGCGGTGCGCCGATCACCACGCCGAGCGCGTACAGCGAGATGTAGCCGCCGGCGTCGGGGATCGACACCTGCAGATCGGTGGCGACCTCGGGCAGCAGGCCCATCATCACGAACTCGGTCGTTCCAATCCCGAATGCGGCGATGGCCAGGGCCAACAGGGCAATGGGCAAGGAAGTCTCCCCTGAAACGAACGTGCCGGACTGGTTCTTGGCGTCCTCGCCGGTCGGGCGCACGGCGGTGCGCGTCGCATTCCGGTCTTCGAGAACGATTCAGGAAGTCGACTGTCGGTGGCGCTCCCCAGACGTGTTCAACAGTAGTCCGGCACCCCGCTGTTCCCGAAGCGGTTATGAACCGCGCCACGTCGGAAACCGCTCGTTCGGCCGAGCAGGCAAGGAAAACCATCCATCCACAGTGGACCTGAATCGGTGCGCGGTGCACATCCGGGGAGTGGTCGCGTTGTGCACTCTGGCAAAAAACAGAACGTGGAAACTTTTCGCAACAGGCTGTCGGCCGCCCGTCGATCGGTGATAGCTCTCGGACCGATCCCCAGGTGGACGGAGGTCCGATGCGCTCGAAAGTCCTCGCGGTCATGACGGCGACGTTGGCGCTGCTGGTGGCGGTCGCCACACCCGGCGTCGCCGCGCCGCCGGAACCGCACCGCTTCGTCACCAGGCCGGACCTGAACCCGCCGGTGGTGCGTATCGACACCCCGGCGAACGGAACCGAGCCCGGCTACATCTTCCTCGCGCCCCACGGCACCGCCGCCCAGAGCGGGCCGATGATCATCGACGACACCGGGCAACCGGTGTGGTCCGAGCCGGTCGGCGACGGCGCCGGACTGTTCACAATGGACTTCAAGGCGCAGACCTACCGGGGCGAGCCCGTGCTCACCTGGTGGCAGGGCGCGCCGCATCCCGGCTACGGCGAGGGCGAGTACGTCATCCGCGACCGCTCCTTCCGGGAGATCGGCAAGGTCGACGCCGGCGGTGGGCTGCGCGCCGACCTGCACGAGATGGTCATCACGCCGCGCGACACCGCGCTGATCATCGCCTACCACACGGTGCAGCGGGACCGGCCCGTCGTGGAAGGCGTCGTGCAGGAGATCGACATCGCCACCGGCGAGGTGCTGTTCGACTGGCGCAGCCTCGACCACGTCGCGCCGGAGGAGTCGACGGCGCCGCTGCCGGAAGATCCCGCCGCGCCGTACGACTACATCCACCTCAACTCGATCACCGAGGACTCGGCGGGCAACCTGCTGATCTCCGCCCGGCACACCGACGCGCTGTACCTGCTGGACCGCGCCACCGGCGAGGTGCAGTGGCGGCTCGGCGGCAGCCGCAGCGACTTCGCGGTCGATCCGGACGCGGCGTTCGCCAGGCAACACGACGCGCGCTGGCTGCCCGACGGAACCATGAGCCTGTTCGACAACGCGGCCAGCGAGCCCGGCCCGGTGTCGCGGGCGATCGTGCTGGGCGTCGACCAGCAAGCGCGCACCGCTCGGCTGGTGCGAGCCTTCCCGCACCCCGGCGGCGGCACCAGCGTCAGCCAGGGCGACCACCAGGTGCTGCCGGGCGGCAACAGCTTCGTCGGCTGGGGCTCGCAGCCGCAGTTCACCGAGTTCGACCAGAGCGGGGCGGTGGCACTGCACGGCTCGTTCGGCGACGGCATGCCCTCCTACCGGGCCTTCCGGCTGGGCTGGACCGGAGCGCCCGCGGAGCCGCCGGTGGCGGCGCTGCGCGAAGCGGACGGCGTCGCGACGGTGTACGCGAGCTGGAACGGAGCCACCGAAGTCCGAGCCTGGAGGATCCTGGCGGGCCCGGCCCCGGACCAACTCCGGCCGATCACCGAAGTGCCCAGGACCGGCTTCGAAACCGAAGCTGCGCTACCGGCCCCAGAGGCCTTCGCCGCAGTCGAAGCCCTCGACGCCGCCGGCCAGGTCCTATCCCGCTCCGAACCAGTCCAACCCGAATGACCTAACCCCCACAACCCACGTCTCCACCCCAGTACCCGCCGCCCAGTACCCGCCGCCTGGTACCCGGCGCCTGGTGCCTGGTGCCTGATGTCCGGTGTCCGGTGTCCCGCAATTTCCATTGAAATCGAACCTCCAATTTCAATGGAACTTGCGGATCACCGGCGTGTCGCACCCCGACACGCCGACGCCTGTGGACAACTCCCGCAATTTCAATGGAAATCGGACCTCTGATTTCCATTGAAATTGCGGGATTCCGGTACCGGCACAGGGGAGAAGCGGGAGGGGAGGGGAGTAGGAGAGCCGGGGGCAGGATGTGGGCCGGAAGCGCGTTCTCGGTCGGGTTTTGTCGGGGTGGGGCAGTGCGTCGGGTGTGCGTCAGCGGATGGTGCGGTAGCCGGGGTGGACTCCGGGCGTCAGGTCGTGGCTGCTCGCCAGGCGCTCCAGGAGGGACTTGAGCCGGGTCCGTTCGTCCCGGTCGAGGGCCTGACAGAAGTCGGCCTCGTGCTCGGCCGCCACCGCGTGGACCTCGCCCAGCAGCTCGGCCCCCTCCTCGGTGAGGGTGAGCTCGTGGACCCGGCGGTCGCGGGTGCTGCGGGTGCGGGTGACCAGGCCGCGGCCCTCCAGCTCGTCGACGAACGTGACGACCTTGCTCGGCAGCATCCCGAGGTTCCCGGCCAGCGCCTGCTGGCTCAGGCCCGGCTGCGCGGCGATCACCCGCAGCATGCCCACCTGGGGCGGGGTCAGGTCGAGCTCGCCGACGCGGGCGGCGAACTTCGCCGTGGCGTGCGCGCCCAGCTGCGTGAGCAGGAACGAAACACCGAGCGCGGGAAGGTCTGCTGCCACGCGAACACTGTACAGAATCGTTCACGAACCGAACGATTCTTCTTTCGCGCCGGGCCGCAGGCTGGCGTGCGCCTCCCGGTCCATGCGCTCGACCATGTGCGGGTAGTGCAGCTCGAACGCGGGCCGGACCGAGCGGATCCGCGGCAGCGCGGCGAAGTTGTGCCGCGGCGGCGGGCAGGACGTGGCCCACTCCAGCGAGTTCCCGTGCCCCCACGGGTCGTCCACCTCGACCACCGCGCCGAACCGGTAGCTGGTGAAGACGTTGTACAGGAACGGCAGGATCGAGGCGCCCAGCACGAACGCGCCGATGCTCGACACGATGTTCAGCGCGGTGAAGCCGTCGGAGGTCAGGTAGTCGGCGTAGCGCCGCGGCATCCCTTCGGCGCCCAGCCAGTGCTGCACCAGGAACGTGGTGTGGAACCCGACGAAGGTCAGCCAGAAGTGCAGCTTGCCCAGCCGCTCGTCCATCATCCGGCCGGTCATCTTGGGGAACCAGAAGTACACCCCGGCGAACACCGCGAACACGATCGTCCCGAACAGCACGTAGTGGAAGTGCGCGACCACGAAGTAGGTGTCGGTGATGTGGAAGTCCAGCGGCGGCGCCGCGAGGATGATGCCGGTCAGCCCGCCCAGCAGGAACGTCACCAGGAACCCGACCGAGAACAGCATCGGCGACTCGAAGGTCAGCTGCCCGCGCCACATCGTGCCGATCCAGTTGAAGAACTTGATCCCGGTCGGCACCGCGATCAGGAACGTCGCGAACGAGAAGAACGGCAGCAGCACCGCGCCGGTGGCGAACATGTGGTGCGCCCACACGATCATCGACAGCCCCATGATCATCAGCGTGGCGAACACCAGGCCGGTGTAGCCGAACAGCGGTTTCCGGCTGAACACCGGGAGGATCTCGGTGACGATGCCGAAGAACGGCAGCGCCACGATGTAGACCTCGGGGTGGCCGAAGAACCAGAACAGGTGCTGGAACAGGATGGCGCCGCCGTTGGCCGGGTCGAACGCGTGCCCGCCGAGGTGCCGGTCGACCAGGAGCCCGAACAGCGCGGCGGCCAGGATCGGGAACGCCATCAGCACCAGCAGGCTGGTGGCCAGGATGTTCCAGCAGAAGATCGGCATCCGCCACATCGTCATGCCTGGGCAGCGCAGGCAGACCAGGGTGGTGATCATGTTGACCGCGCTCAGGATCGTGCCCACCCCGCTGAGGATCAGCCCGGCCGCCCACACGTCGCCGCCCGGCCCCTGGCTGAACATCCCGCGCGACAGCGGCGCGTAGGCGGTCCAGCCGAAGTCGGCGGCGCCGCCCGGCAGCAGGAACCCGCTCAGCACGATCAGCCCGCCGAACAGGAACAGCCAGAACGACAGCGCGTTCAGCCGCGGGAACGCCACGTCCGGCGCCCCGATCTGCAGCGGCAGCACGACGTTGGCGAAGCCGAACACGATGGGCGTGGCGAACAGCAGCAGCATGATCGTGCCGTGCATGGTGAACAGCTGGTTGTACTGCTCCTGGGAGAGGAACTGCAGGCCGGGCTCGGCGAGTTCGCCGCGGATCAGCATCGCCATCGAGCCGCCGGCGATGAAGAAGAAGAACGAGGCGATCAGGTAGAGGATCCCGATGTCCTTGGGATCGGTGGTGCGCAGCCACGGGACCAGGTGCCTGCCCTTGACCGGTCGCGGCGTGGTGCGCGACCGGGTCGGAACCTGGGTGGGTTCGATCCTGACGGTGGCCATGCTCGTCTCCTGCGGCATCGCGAGCGTCGGAGCCGGAACCAACCCAGTCTCAACCCGCCCACGACCACCCGCAATCGGCCGGGCTAGGCATCGCCGCCGAGGTAGCGGCTCGGAGACGTCCCGACGGTGCGCTTGAACGCGGCGAGCGCTCGGCGTCGCGTACCCGACGGCGTGCGCGACCCGGGAGACCGGCTGGCCCTCGGCGAGGAGGGCCAGTGCGGCGCGGAGCCGCGCGTGGGTGCGCCAGCGGTCGAAGGACATGCCGGTGTCGTGGACGAAAAGCCGCGTCAGGGTGCGGCGGCTCACCCCGGCGGCCCGGGCGTGCGCTTCCATGCCCCGCTGGTCCGCGGGGTCGGCGAGCAGCGCATCCGCCACGGTGCGGACGCGTTCGTCGACGGGCCGCGGCACGTCGATGGGCGTGGTGGGCAGGGGGCGCAGCAGGTCGAACACGACCGCCTCGCCGCGCAGCCGCGCGTCATCGGCGAGATCGTCGCGACCCAGGTACGCGATCAGCTGCGCCAACAGCCCGTCCACTCCGACCGGCGTGGGTTCGGCCCAGTCGAGGGCGCACCGGTCCGGCTCGAAGTAGAGGCTGCTCAGCACCGCATCGCGGGTCGCGCCGGTCCGGTGCACGACCCCGGCGGGCAGCCACAGCGCCAGGGTGGGCGGCAGGACCCAGTGGACGTCCCCGACGGCCACGCCGAGCACGCCGCGCCGGGTCCAGGCCAGCTGGTGCTGCGGATGGCTGTGCTCCTCGAACCACTGCCCCGATGACAGCGGGAAGTTGCCGACGACGATCGCCCCGACTCCGGGCGGGACGGCGCCCGTGATTGCCTCGGCCATGTCCTCAATACGACATCATTCGGCCTGGTAGCGCATTCCGGACAGGCTGGCAGCTGCATAGCGTGGCCTTCCTGCTGACGGTGCACCTGCAGACCGTGCTCGGTTATCCGCCGCTGACGGCCGGCCTCGCCTACTCGCCCTACGCCGCAGGCATGCTCGCCGGCCTGTGGCTCTCGTCCCGCGCGGTGCTCAGGTTCGGGATGCGCCGGACGCTCGTCGCGTCATTCCTGATCGGCGCGGTCGGCCTGCTCCTGCTGGCCGGCGTGGCGCCTGGCGACGACTACGCGACGGTCGTGCTGCCCGGCATGCTCGTCACGAGCCTCGGATGCGGCCTGGGCAATCCCGCGCTGGCGATCGGCGCGGTCGAGGGCACCACCGAGCAGGACGCCGGTCTCGGCTCGGCCATCTTGAGCTCCGTCCAGCAGGTCGGCGGCGCCGTGGGGGTGGCGGTGCTGGTCGCCATGGCCGCACGTGCCCAGACCGCCGATCCGTCGGGGGTTTCTCGCTGGCGCTCACCGTCGCGGCCGCGCTCCTCGCCTTCGGCGCGCTGCTCGTCGCCGCGGGAAGGGCTCCCGCACGTGACCCTGCTCAGGCAGCGTTCTCGATGGCGGCGAGGGCCATCCGGTGCAGCAGCCGGGACATCGCTTCGGCGTCCAGGTGGGCGCTGTAGGGCGTCGAGTTGATCAGGCCGAACACCGCGTGCGCGGCGGCGCGCGCGGTCGGGCGGTCCAGGTCCGGCCGGACCTGGCACAGCACGTCCACCCAGACCTCGACGTAGCTGCGCTGCAGCTCGCGGACCTTGTGCCGGTCGGTCTCGGCGAGGCTGTCCAGGTCGCGCATGTGCACCGTGATCAGCGCCGGGTTGGCCAGCGCGAACTCGACGTGCCAGCGCACCAGCCGGTCCAGCGCGTCGCGCGGGTCCGCGGCGGCGCCCACCCGGTCCTGCCCGCCGAGCAGCAGCCGGTCGCTGATGCCGGTGAGCAGCTCCGCGAGCATCGCGTCCTTGCTGCGGAAGTGCCGGTACAGGCCGGGGCCGGAGATGCCGACGGCGGCGCCGATGTCGTCGATGCCGACGCCGTGGAAGCCGGAGCGCGCGAACTTCTCCGCCGCGGCGGTGAGGATCTGCTCGCGGCGGGACGGCTTGGCTGCATCGGTGGACATCAGCGTCGATACTAGACGCAAGCCGTTAGTCATCGTTAACATCGGTCGCGTTAACGATGACTAACTCCCGGTGGAAGGTGCCCCCGCATGGATGCGCCCGCCCTGCGCACGGCCGTGGACCCGGACTCGGCGGAGTTCGCCCGCTACACCGAGCAGCACGCGAAACTCGTCGACGACCTCAACACCCAGCTCGGCCGCGCCCGGCTGGGCGGGCCGGAGAAGGCCCGCATCCGGCACGTCGAACGGGGCAAGCTGCTGCCCCGCGACCGGGTCGACGCGCTGCTCGACCGCGGCTCGCCGTTCCTGGAGCTCTCGCCGATGGCCGCGCACGGCCTGTACGACGACGAAGCGCCGTCGGCGGGCATCATCACCGGCATCGGCCGGGTGTCCGGGCGGGAATGCGTGGTCGTGGCCAACGACGCCACCGTCAAGGGCGGCACCTACTACCCGGTCACGGTGAAGAAGCACCTGCGCGCGCAGGAAGTCGCGCTGCACAACAACCTGCCGTGCCTCTACCTGGTCGACTCCGGCGGCGCGTTCCTGCCCAGGCAGGACGAGGTGTTCCCGGACCGCGAGCACTTCGGCCGGATCTTCTACAACCAGGCCACGATGTCGGCCCGCGGCATCCCGCAGATCGCCGCCGTGCTGGGCTCGTGCACCGCGGGCGGCGCCTACGTCCCGGCGATGAGCGACGAGGCGGTGATCGTCCGCGAGCAGGGCACCATCTTCCTGGGCGGTCCGCCGCTGGTGAAGGCCGCGACCGGGGCTGAGGTGACCGCCGAGGAGCTCGGCGGCGGCGAGCTGCACTCGCGCACCTCCGGCGTCACCGACCACCTCGCCGTCGACGACGCGGACGCGCTGCGCATCGTCCGCTCCATCGTCAGCACGCTCGGCCCCCGCGAACCCCGGCCCTGGGACGTCGCGCCGGTCGAGGCGCCGGCGGTCGACCCCGACGAGCTCTACGGCGCGGTGCCGACCGACAGCCGCACCCCGTACGACGTGCGCGAGGTGATCGCGCGGATCGTCGACGGCAGCCGGTTCGCCGAGTTCAAGCACGACTACGGCCAGACGCTGGTGACCGGATTCGCCCGCATCCACGGGCACCCGGTCGGCATCATCGCCAACAACGGGATCCTGTTCAGCGAGTCGGCGCTCAAGGGCGCGCACTTCATCGAGCTGTGCGACAAGCGGTCCATCCCGCTGGTGTTCCTGCAGAACATCTCGGGGTTCATGGTCGGCAAGGAGTACGAGGCGGGCGGCATCGCCAAGCACGGCGCGAAGATGGTCACCGCGGTGGCCTGCGCCCGGGTCCCCAAGTTCACCGTCGTCATCGGCGGCTCCTTCGGGGCGGGCAACTACTCGATGTGCGGCCGGGCCTACTCGCCGCGGTTCCTGTGGATGTGGCCGAACGCCCGGATCTCGGTGATGGGCGGCGAGCAGGCGGCGTCGGTGCTGGCGACGGTGCGCCGCGACCAGCTGGACGCCCGCGGCGAGCACTGGCCGGCCGAGGACGAGGAAGCGTTCAAGCAGCCGATCCGCGACCAGTACGAGCACCAGGGCCACCCGTACTACGCGACGGCGAGGCTGTGGGACGACGGCGTGATCGACCCGAAGCAGACCCGGACGGTCCTGGGCCTGGCGATCTCGGCGGCCGCCAACGCGCCCCTGGAACCCGTCTCCTACGGCGTATTCCGGATGTGAGCCATGAGTTTCCGCAGCTCAGGTCCCGTGCGCGTTTTGTGCTGCTATAGCGACACGAAGTACGCACGGGCACTGACCAGGCAGAACGTTGCGATCCTGCCGTTCGGCAAGGCGAAGGGATGACGATGCGGCACTTCGACACGGTGCTGGTGGCGAACCGGGGCGAGATCGCGGTGCGCGTGATCCGGACGCTGCGGCGGCTGGGCATCCGCTCCGTCGCGGTGTTCAGCGACGCCGACCGCGGCGCGCGGCACGTCGCCGAGGCCGACACCGCCGTCCACATCGGACCGAGCCCGGCGACCGAGAGCTACCTCGATGTCAAGCGCATCCTGGACGCCGCGCGCGGCACCGGGGCCCAGGCGATCCACCCCGGCTACGGCTTCCTCGCCGAGAACGCGGGCTTCGCCGAGGCGTGCGCGCAGGCGGGCATCGAGTTCATCGGCCCGCCGGCCTCGGCGATCGATTCGATGGGCGACAAGATCCGTGCCAAACAAACGGTTTCCGCCGCCGGCGTCCCGGTGGTGCCCGGCCGCAGCGAGCCGGACATGACCGACGCCGACCTGCACGCGGCCGCGATCGAGATCGGGTTCCCGGTGCTGCTGAAGCCCTCCGCGGGCGGCGGCGGCAAGGGCATGCGGCTGATCCACGACGAGTCCACACTGGACGATCAGATCGCCTCGGCGCGCAGGGAGGCGCGGTCGGCGTTCGGCGACGACACGCTGTTCGTCGAGCGCTTCGTGGCCCGCCCGCGGCACATCGAGGTCCAGGTGCTGGCGGACGCGCACGGCAACGTGGTGCACCTCGGCGAGCGCGAGTGCAGCCTGCAGCGGCGGCACCAGAAGATCATCGAGGAAGCCCCGTCGCCGCTGCTGGACGCCGAAACCAGGGCCCGCATCGGCGGCGCGGCCGTCGACGCCGCCCGCTCGGTGGGCTACGTCGGGGCGGGCACCGTCGAGTTCATCGTCTCCGCGGACCGGCCGGACGAGTTCTTCTTCATGGAGATGAACACCCGCCTGCAGGTCGAGCACCCGGTGACCGAGCTGGTCACCTCGGTCGGCGGGCACCGCGGCGTCGACCTCGTGGAACAGCAGGTCAGGGTCGCCGCGGGCGAGCCGCTGCCGTGGGCGCAGGAGGACCTGTCGATCGAGGGTCACGCGGTGGAGGCGCGGGTCTACGCCGAGGACCCGGCCCGCAACTTCCTCCCGACCGGCGGCGACGTCCTCGCCGTGCACGAGCCCTCCGGTCCCGGCGTGCGGGTCGATTCCGGGGTGCGAGCAGGCGGGCGCGTCGGCTCGGACTACGACCCGATGCTGGCCAAGGTCATCGCGTGGGCGCCGAGCCGGGCCGACGCGCTGCGCCGCCTGGACGCCGCGCTGGCCGACACGGCGGTCCTCGGCCTGCACACCAACGTCGCGTTCCTCCGCGCGCTGCTGAGGCACGAAGACGTGCTGGCGGGCCGCCTCGACACCGGACTCGTCGAGCGCGACCTGACCGAACTCATCGCGGAGAGCAACACGACGCCGGACGACGCCTACGTCGCCGCAGCCCTGGAGCGGCTGCTGGCTGCCGAGCCGACTGCGCAGGTCGTCGACCCGTGGGACATCCCCGACGGCTGGCGCCTCGGCGAACCGGCCTGGAGCACCTGGCGCTTCGCCGGGGCCGATGGCGAGGTCCAGGTGCGCATCCGCGGCCGCGCCCACGACGCGGCAGTTTCAATTGAAACCGCACCCCGAGGAGCACCGGAAACCGCAGTTTCAATTGAAACTGCCATCCACCGGGCCTCGGTCGAGGCGCGCGGCGACGAGCTGACCGTCACCTATCAAGGCCGCACCCGCCGCTACCGGTACGCGCACGTCGACGGCACCACCTGGCTCGCCGCCGACGGCCGCACCTGGGCGCTCGCCGAGCACCGGATGCTCGCCGACCGGGGCGGCAGCGGCGGCCGGTCGGACGGCGTGGTGACCAGCCCGATGCCCGGCACGGTGCTGGTCGCCGATGTCAGCCCGGGCCAAGAAGTCCAGAGTGGACAGAGATTGTTCGTGGTGGAGGCGATGAAGATGGAACACACCGTCACCGCCCCGATCGACGGCGTAGTCGCCGAAGTGCACGCCAGGAAGGGGCAGTCGGTCGGACTCGACCAGCCGCTGGCTGTCCTCGCCGCTCAAGAGGAGGCCTGATCGATGGTGGACCACCGGCTCAGCGAAGAGCACGAAGCCCTGCGCGAGAGCGTGCAGACCTTCGCCCGCAAGGAAGTCGCGCCGGTCATCGGCGACTACTACGAACGCGAGGAATTCCCGTACCCGCTGGTGCAGACCATGGGCCGGATGGGCCTGTTCGGGCTGCCAGTGCCCGAGGAGCACGGCGGCATGGGCGGCGACTACTTCGCGCTGTGCCTGGCCCTGGAGGAGCTCGCCCGGGTCGACTCGTCGGTCGCGATCACCCTGGAGGCCGGGGTTTCGCTGGGCGTCATGCCGATCTACCGGTTCGGCGACGACGAGCAGCGGCGCACCTGGCTGCCCCGGCTGGCGGCCGGGGAGATCCTCGGCGCGTTCGGCCTCACCGAGCCGGGCGGCGGCTCCGACGCGGGCAGCACTCGCACCACGGCGGTGCTCGACGGCGACCACTGGGTGATCAACGGCTCGAAGGCGTTCATCACCAACTCCGGCACCGATCTCACCGGCCTCGTCACGGTCACCGCCGTCACCGGGCAGAAGCCGGGCGGCGGCAAGGAGATCTCCACGATCATCGTGCCCGCCGGCACGCCCGGCTTCACCGTCGCGAAGAAGTACTCGAAGGTCGGCTGGAACGCCTCCGACACCCACGCGCTGTCCTTCGACGACTGCCGGGTGCCCGCCGCGAACCTGCTCGGCGAGCGCGGCCGCGGCTACGCCCAGTTCCTCGCCACGCTCACCGAGGGCCGGGTCGCGATCGCCGCGGTCGGCGTCGGCCTCGCCCAGGGCTGCGTCGACGAATGCCTGCGCTACCTGGGCGAACGCGAGGCCTTCGGCCGGAAGATCGGCGAGTACCAGGCGATGCAGTTCAAGGTCGCCGACATGGAGCTGCGCGCGCACACCGCACGCCTGGCCTACTACGACGCGGCGTCGCGGATGCTGCGCGGCGAGCCGTACAAGAAGCAGGCCGCGATCGCCAAGCTCGCCTCCTCGAACGCGGCGATGGACAACGCCCGGGACGCCACGCAGATCTTCGGCGGCTACGGCTTCATGAACGAGACCCCGGTCGGCCGCTTCTACCGGGACGCCAAGATCCTGGAGATCGGCGAAGGCACGAGCGAGGTCCAGCGCATGCTGATCGCCCGGGAGCTGGGCCTCCCGGCCTAGAGCTCGTTCCAGGCCCGTCCCGCGCCGCGGCGCGGGACGGGCTCAGGCCTGCGCCGCTTCGAACGGGCGCGGAGCCGGGAACGAAGACGGCCGGCGGAGGCTTCGGGGGGTTGCCTCCGCCGGCCGGTACGTCATCGGTCGGGGTTGTTCGGTTCGGGGGTCGGTTCGGTCGGAGGGATCAGCGGAACCGCTTCTGCGGCACGGTGATCTCGTCGGTCTGCTCGATGCCGGGGTAACCGGCCTGGTCGCCGTACTCGGGCAAGGGCCGGAAGTCCTGCTGGGTCTCCTCGCCGGGCCACACGGGCCCGTAGCCGTCCGGTGCCTGACCCATCGGGGCCTGGCCGCCCGGCGCCTGGCCGAACGATTCCTGCTCGGCTTCGACCTCGGCGAGGTGCTGCATCACCCAGTCCCGGGCCAGCGCCGCGGGCGACGTGCCCTGCTTGACCGCGAGCTCCCGGAGGCGCTCGTTGGCCATCAGCGGCAGCCGCAGCTGGTAGACCTGGGAGCCGCCGAAGCGGCGTCCGGACCCGGTGGACTCGACGTTCTCCTCCGGGGCCAGCGCAGCCAGGTACGACTCGAACTCATGATCCGGTTCGGCCGGCTCGGCGGGCTTCTGCTGCCGCCTGCTGGTCTTGGTTCGTCCTAGAGCCACCGGCCCACGATAACGGTTGTGTTGCGACGCGCGAATCGCTGTGAGCCCTCTCACTGGCCCGGAAACGCGGAGGGCCCCCGCGCCAGGGGGAGTGCGCGGGGGCCGGAGGGGATCTCCACAGGTGCTGACCGGGGGTGTGTCAGCGACCCGATTGTGACACGTCGTAGGTCGTGGTGGGGAGCCTTCGACGCATGATTCGTGCGTCCGGCACCGTCGGACGAGGACCGGACGGCGGTCCTGCGCAACGATCCGAGGTGGTACCGGCTCAGTTCGGGCTCGGCCAGTCCGTGATCGTGTAGCCGGCTTCGGTGATCGCCGCGGTCGCGGCCTCCAGGGTGAGCGGCTGGGCACTGGTCACGGACACCTGGCCGTTCTCCACCGAGACCTGCACGTCGCTGACGCCGGGCAGCTCCGAAAGCTCCTCGGTGACCGACCTGGCGCAGTGGCCGCACGTCATGCCGCCCACCGTGAACGTCTGATTGCTCATGCGAGTTCCCTCCTGGCACTTCCTGCCACGACCGGATGCGGATACCGCCGCAACTGTCCCGAACGTCCAGTGTGGACGGCCCAGGCGGGGGCAGCCCCGGCGGGGGCGGCGGGACCAATATCCGAAGTGGATCGAGAATCGCCGAATGATTACTCTCCGTCGAAGGTAAATCACTCTCTGGGGGGCTGCGGCTGTTGACAACCTGTGGATAACCTGCGCCCGGAACCCGAGGCCGGGGAGGCGTCATGTACGGGTCGCTGGACGTACGGAATTTCTTGTGGCAGCAGGACGACGGGACCTCGCGGCAGCCGTCCGCGGTGCCCGTGCCGCGCGCCGGTGAGCCCTCGCGGATCTCGTCGGAGCAGGTGCACCGCGCCAGGATGGCGGTCGCCCGCAGTGCGGAGAACGCCGAGGACTGCAAGCTCCTGCTGGACATGCTGGGATTGGCACCGGACGATGACGGGCAGCCGCCGGTCGTCCGCTGACCGGGCGTCGGCCGCGCCGCCGCGTCGTGCTTCGGTGGGTGCTCGTCGGGAGGGCTCCGGCGAGCCGGCACCACGCCGCGCCCGGCGCGCGGACCGGCCGGATTCGCGGTAACTTCCGGTGGCGTAGTTGATCAACCGTTCGTGGACCGCGTCGCTCGGGCGGCGGATCCCGGACGCCCACTTCGTGCCGGAGTCGCGCCATGCCCCAGCAGCATCGGGCCAAGCTCACGCGCCGCGCCATCTTGGCCGCCGCGGCGGAGGAGTTCGACCTGATCGGCTACGAAGCCGCCACGCTGAGCTCGGTCCTGCGGCGCTCCGGTATCACCAAGGGCGCCTTCTACTTCCACTTCACGGCCAAGGAGGCGGTCGCCGAGGCGCTGGCCCAGCAGTACCTGCTGAACCTGGCGGCGATGCAGCGGCGGTGGTCCGGCCGCGCCCTGGACCCGCTGTCGACGCTGGTCGGCCTGACCTCGGAAGCCGCCCGCAGGCTGGAGCGCGACGTCGTCCTGCGGGCCGGCATGCTGCTGGCCTGCAATCGGATCGGCGCGGAGTCCGACGGCTGGTACGAGGCGATCTGCGAGCTGGTGGTGAAGGCGACCGAGGCGGGACAGCTGCGCCCGGGAGTCGATCCGGCGGAAGCGGCGCGGGTTCTCTACGCGGCGCTGGTGGGCGCGCACACGGTCGGCGACGAGCCCGAAGGGCTGGTCGATCGCTTCGAGGAGATCTGGCGCGTGGTGCTCGCCGGAGTCGCCCGGGACGGCTGGCGCGCGGACGTTGAACTGACCGGCCAGCCCTGAGGCGTGGATCACAAGTTTTCGATTGATCCCGTTTGTCGCGTTCAGGGCTTCCGGGTGAGCCCTGGAGGCTGTTGAGCGCCCATTGTCGCGGCCGGGCGGCGGTCCTCCATGATCGATGAAAACTGCAGGTGGAACGGCTATCGTGGGGCTTCGGGTCGTGCCGGATCGGCGACGCCCGAGGGCTGTGCGCGGTTTAAGGGACCCCCCGTTGCGGGGCCCGCGAAGGGGTGTCGTAAGCTTTCATCACTGCCAACGGGGCGCTCCGAAAGGGGAAAGCCGGTTGGAGGCAAGGCCGGGTCGGTTTCGAATCGGCCAAGCCCCCATCGTCTAGCGGCCTAGGACGCCGCCCTTTCAAGGCGGTAGCGCGGGTTCGAATCCCGTTGGGGGTACGAACAACTGAAGATAGAGCATGGCCCAGTGGCGCAGTTGGTTAGCGCGCCGCCCTGTCACGGCGGAGGTCGCGGGTTCGAGTCCCGTCTGGGTCGCCAAGGCGAACGGCATTGTGCCGACGCTTCGGCCAGGTAGCTCAGTTGGTACGAGCGTCCGCCTGAAAAGCGGAAGGTCGGCGGTTCGACCCCGCCCCTGGCCACCGCTAAGAGCTGCGAAACAGCCCCCGCCGGAACCGGCGGGGGCTGTTTCGTCTCACTTGTCGTCTCAGCCCGTCCAGAAGGGCGCGTTCAGCCGGTCGGCGAGGTCGCGTCGAAGGACGTCCGCAGCACGTCAGCCCTAACCGGGTGTCCCCTCGCTGCGCTCGTGCAGCGAAGACATCTGAGCGTCGAGCCCGGCAGCGGCCTCGGCAGCCGCCTTGAGCTCGGCGGCGAAGCTCTCCGGCACCTCGCCGCCGCTCTTGTAGAGCAGCTCGTGCTCGACTGCGGCCCAGAAGTCCATCGCGATGGTGCGCAGCTGGAGTTCGACGGCGACCAGCTCGGTGCGGTCGGACAGGTGCACCGGCACCTTGATGATCAGGTGCAGGCTGCGGTAGCCGTTCGGCTTCGGCGCTGCGATGTAGTCCTTGGTCTGCACGATCTCGATCTGGTGCTGGCGGATGAGATCGCGGAGGAGGTAGACGTCGGAGATGAACGGGCACACGACGCGCACGCCGGCGATGTCGGTGAGGTGTTCGCGGGCGGACGCCGGGTCGACCGGCAGCCCGCGCCGGGCGAGCTTGGCCGCGATCGCCTCCGGACGCTTGATCCGCGAGGTGATGTGCTCGATCGGATCGTGCTCGTGGGCGTAGTCGAACTCCTCGCTCCAGATCCGCAGCTTGGTCATGAGCTCGTCGACGCCGAACTTGTGCACCATCAGCAGGTCGCCGGTCCGGCGCATGAAGGCGAGGGCGTCTTCGCGGTCCATGTCGCCGAGCTGCTCGATGGCGCTGCGCTGCGGATAAGGCCACCCGCGTGAACCACCGCGCGGTGATCTGTCCCTGGGCCCCATCGACGCTCCTCCCCCCGGCTGCTCGGCTCCAGCCTAGGCCGGACCGGACGACCGAGCCCGCGTTCAGGCGCGGGGTGTGAGGACGAAGACGCGATCTCCCGACCTCAGGAGCGGCCCTGGTGACCGGTCTCGCACTGGGATCTGCTTGCCCCGCGCCTGCGCCTCGGCCTCCGGGTGCGCAGCAGGTTCGCCGACACGCGGGGTGGTGCTGGGACGGTGGGGGCTACTTCGCTTCGCGGCAGGTGCGTCGGGCGCCGGTTGTTATTCTCGGCGACCTGATGTCTGCAACCCTCGTCGCCACGAATCTCGCCGCCGGCCACGGCAATCGCTCCCTGTTCACCGGGCTCGACCTCGTCGTCGCGCCCGGCGACGTGATCGGGCTCGTCGGCGCCAACGGCGCCGGGAAGTCCACGCTGCTGCGGCTCCTCGCCGGGCTCGACGACCCGGAGCAGGGCGAGCTGCGGCTCTCCCCGCCCACCGCGACCGTCGGATACCTGCCGCAGGAGCCCGACCGCAAGCCCGGGGAGACGGTGGCCCAGTTCCTCGCCCGGCGCACCGGCGTCGCCGCGGCGCAGCGCGCGATGGATGCGGCGGCGGATGCCCTCGCGGAAGGCGCTCCCGGGGCCGACGACGCCTACGCCGCGAGCCTGGAGCGCTGGCTGAACCTCGGCGGCGCCGACCTGGACGAGCGCGCCGAAGGGGTCGCGGATTCGCTCGGCCTGATCATCGAACTCGACCAGGCCATGACCTCGCTGTCCGGCGGCCAGGCCGCCCGCGCGGGGCTCGCCTCGCTCCTGCTGTCCCGCTACGACGTGTTCCTCCTCGACGAGCCGACCAACGACCTCGACCTGGAGGGCCTGGAGCTGCTGGAGGACTTCGTGCGCGGGCTGCGCGCCAGCACCGTCGTCGTCAGCCACGACCGCGAGTTCCTCACCCGCACCGTCAACAAGGTCCTCGAACTCGACCTGGCCCAGCAGCAGATCAACCTCTACGGCGGTGGTTACGACTCCTACCTGGAGGAACGCGATGTCGCGCGCAGGCACGCGCGGGACTCGTACGAGGAGTACGCCGACAAGAAGTCCGCGCTGGAGGCGCGCGCCCGCATGCAGCGCGGGTGGATGGAGAAGGGCGTCAAGAACGCCCGTCGCAAGAACACCGACAACGACAAGGTCGGCCGCAAGTTCCGCTCCGAATCCACCGAGAAGCAGGCCGCCAAGGCGCGGCAGACCGAACGGCTCATCGAGCGGCTCGACGTCGTCGAGGAACCGCGCAAGGAGTGGGAGCTGCGGATGGAGATCGCCGCGGCGCCCCGCTCCGGCGCGGTCGTCGCGACCGTCCGCGATGCGGAGGTGCGGCGCGGCGACTTCTCGTTCGGGCCGGTGACGCTGCAGATCGACTGGGCGGACCGGGTCGCGATCACCGGGGCCAACGGCTCGGGCAAGTCGACGCTGCTCGGCGCACTGCTCGGGCGGATCCAGCTGGACGCGGGGACCGCCGTGCTCGGTTCGGGCGTCGTCGTCGGCGAGGTCGACCAGGCCCGCGCGCTGTTCCACGGCTCGGAGTCGCTGCTCGACGCGTTCTGCGCGGCCGTGCCGGAAACCGAGACCGCCGAGGTCCGCACGTTGCTCGCCAAGTTCGGCCTCAAAGCCGACCACGTGCTGCGGTCGGCCGCCACGCTGTCGCCCGGCGAGCGCACCCGGGCCGCGCTGGCGCTGCTGCAGGGGCGAGGCGTCAACCTCCTGGTGCTGGACGAGCCGACCAACCACCTCGACCTGCCCGCGATCGAGCAGCTGGAGTCGGCGCTGGACTCCTACGGCGGCACGTTCCTGCTGGTCACCCACGACCGCCGGATGCTCGACGCGGTGCGCACCAACCGCCGCCTGGAGATGGCGGGCGGGAAGCTCACCGAGCTCGTGGGGTGAGCGTTCGCCTGCTCGCCCGGTGTTGGTCGTCCCGGTGTCGTACCCGGCCGATAGCTTGATCAACGGCGTCGGTATCGGGAAGGGATTGGGATGAGCAAGATCCGAGAGGCTTATCTGCAGGCAGCCGCATCGACCGCGAAGGTGCTGGGCGATCCGGCGGTCGCGGCTGCGTGGGACCAGCCCAGCGCCCTGGCGGAGTTCAGCGTCCGTGGGCTGGCCGGGCACCTGGCCTCGCAGGTCCTCTTCGTTCCCAGGGTGCTCGCCGCCGCGGAACCGGAAGAAGGACCCGTGCCCCTCCTCGGCTACTACGCGCAGAGCGAGTGGATCGGCGCCGACGTCAACGCGGAGGTCAACGTCCGGCTCCGGGAGATGGGCGAGGACCTCGCGACCGAGGGGGCCGCGGCCCTGGTCGCCGAGGTCGACTCGGCCCTTCGAGATCTTCGTTCGGCCCTGCCCGCGACGCCGGTGGACCGGTCGGTGGCGTTCTCCCGGCGGGTGCTGCACATCGACGACTTCCTGATCACCCGGATGATGGAGATCGCGGTGCACTCCGACGACCTGGCGTCGAGCGTGGGCATTGCCACGCCGGAGCTGCCGCCGGAGGTCTACGACCACGTGCTCGCGCTGCTCTCGCAGCTCGCGGTGCGGCGGCACGGGCAGACGGCCGTGCTGCGGGCGCTGAGCCGGGCGGAGCGCGCACCTGACACGATCGCCGCGATCTGACCGCGGATCGGCCGGGCTCCGGGGCGTGGAAGGATCGGCGCATGCCGGACAACGAGGAGCCAGACCTGGCGGGCGGCCCCAACGCGCTGTGCTTCACCTGCGGCGGACTCCGCAAGCTCAGCGAGCCGCGGATCTACGTCGTGCAGGCCACCGAGGACATGCAGACCGGCATGACCATGGCGGAATGGCGGACCTGCCCGCAGTGCGGCGGCAAGGGCCACCTCTCCGGCCTCCACCCGCCGGCCTGACAGGGCTCGTCCTGCGTGGCGGTGGCGGGGCTGCGGCCCCGCAGAACCACGTCCTGAACAGCGCTGATGGTCCGGAGAAGTAGGGACGCCCCCGCGCTCAACCGGCCTGGGGGTTACCGGGAGTGCGGGGGCGTCAAGGTCCACCCCTGGGGGTCAGGTGGACGGCGTCCATGCTACTTCGTGGTATCCGAGATGTCTCTAGGGGCAGAGATCTTTTTTCTCCCGGACCGCCGCGAACCGGAGGAAGAACTGGGTCAGCGGCCCGATGGCCAACGCGTAGAGCACGGTGCCGACGCCGACGGTGCCGCCCAGCAGCCATCCGGCGGCGAGGACGCTGAGCTCGATGGCGGTGCGGACGAGGCGCACAGACCAGCCGGTACGAGCGTGCAGGCCGGTCATCAGGCCGTCCCGCGGGCCCGGGCCGAGCCGCGCGCCGACGTACACCGCCGTCGCGATTCCGTTGAGCACGATGGCGGCGGCCATCAGGAAGATTTGCCCCGGTAGCGCGTCGACCGGTGGTGTCACGGCGAGTGTGATGTCCACCGCGAACGCGATGACCACCACGTTGGCGACCGTGCCGATGCCGGGCCGTTGGCGCAGCGGCAACCAGGCGAGCAGCACCGCCACGCCGGTCAGCGCGGTGACCGCCCCGAAGCTCCAGCCGAGCCGCTCGGACAGGCCCTCGTGCAGGACGTCCCACGGGTCGAGGCCCAGCTGGGCCCGCACCATGAACCCCATGCTGGCGCCGAAGAGCACCAGGCCGCAGAAGAGCTGCCCGAACCGGAGCAGCGGCCGGGTGCGGAATGGGAGCGGTGAGAGGTCCACTGGGGCTGATGTTGACGCCATGTGGACTTTCTAGCCTGTTATTGGACTTAAAGTCGATAGCCAATTGAACTATATTGGTCACATGTCGTTCACTCCGTCCGCGCACATCCACGGCCACAAGCTCGTCGAATTGCTCGGTTCCTGGCACGGCACGGCGCGCCCGTCATCCCAGGCGTTGGCCGCGGCGCTGCGGCAGCTGGCGCTGGACGGGCGACTGCCGCCGGGCACCAGGCTGCCGGCGGAACGCGAGCTCGCCGACGCCCTCGAAGTCAGCCGGACGCTGGTCGCGCGCACGCTGGACCGGCTGCGCGAAGAAGGTTTCGTGGCGAGCCGGCGCGGGGCCGGATCGTGGGTGAAGCTGCCGGACCGGGATCGCGGCAACGAATCCCACGGCGGGTGGTTCCCGGCCGCGGACAGCGAGGTGCTGAACCTCGCGCAGGCCACGCCGAGCGCGCCGCCGGAGCTGTGCGCCGCGGTGGATCAGGCGCGGCTGAGGTTCGCCGAGCAGCTGTCCAGCCACGGCTACCAGCCGCACGGGCTGCCGGAGCTGCGCGAACAGATCGCCGAGCGCTACGCGAAACGGGGGCTGCCGACCAACCCGGACCAGATCCTCGTCACCAGCGGCGCGCAGCACGGCTTCGCCCTCCTGCTCCGGATGCTGGTGTCGCCGGGCGAGCGGGTGCTCGTGGAGCACCCGACGTACCCGAACGCGCTGGAGGCGATCCGCGGGCTCAACGTCGCCCCGGTGGCGGTGCCGATGGTCGCGGACGGCTGGGACCTGGAGCTGCTGGCCGCGAGCCTGCGGCAGACCTCGCCGCGGCTGGCGTACCTGATCCCGGACTTCCACAACCCGACCGGAATCCGGCTGGATGCGGCCGGCCGGGAGCGGCTCGCCCGGGAGCTGGCGCGCACCTGCACCACCGCGGTCATCGACGAGACGCTCGCCGAGATCGACCTGACCAGCGACGATGCGCCGCTGCCGATGGCCTCGTTCACCGATCGGGCGCTGCTGGTCGGGTCGGCGAGCAAGTCGTTCTGGGGTGGCCTCCGGCTCGGCTGGATCCGCGCGTCCGAAGACTTCGTGCAGCGCGCGGTGGTCGGCCGCGCCGCGGTGGACCTCGGCAGCCCGGTCCTCGAACAACTGGTGCTGGCGGAGCTGCTGCGGGACGCCGACCGGCTGCTGGAGCGCCGGCGCGCCGAGGCGATCGAGCGCCGCGACCACCTCATCGCGGCCCTGCGCGAACACCTGCCGCACTGGCGCTTCCGCGTCCCGGACGGCGGCCTTTCGCTGTGGTGCGACATCGGCGCACCGGTCAGCAGCAGGCTCTCGGTGGCTGCGGAGCAGCACGGCGTGCGGGTGGCGCCGGGAGTGCGCTTCTCGGTGCACGGTTCGTTGGAGCGCTGGGTGCGCGTCCCGTACACGTTGCCGGGCGATCAGCTGGAAGAGGCGATCCGCCGTCTCGCGGCGGCGGCGTCGTCGATGCCGGACGGGCCCGGCCCGACCGCCTTGACGGCGCCACTCGCCTGAACAGCCGACCGCCCGTCGGCACGGCCCCTCGTCGTGCCGACGGGCGGTTCGACCTCGGGCGCCGCCCCGGTGCCGCAGGGGCATTGCGGCACCGGGGCTCCGGGGGCCCAGTCCTCGGCTTTCCGGCAGGTCACCGACTTTGCCGGGGGACAGGCCGGGGCGCCCCGATTCCGATCCGGCCGGGCGCAGACGGCCGGCTCGGAGCTGGTGGGTGCGAACGTTCCCCAGGATTGCCGCCGGAGCGGCTCGGTGCAGCGTCAGTCGGGCGACGTAGATGGTTCGAATGACGGGACGCCGGTCGCCGACCGGTCTTCCGGGCTGGCGACGCCGGCGTTGGCCGATCCGGCCTGGTCGGGGCCGGTCGGCAGGATCGCCAGCTGACCTCGCAGCCCGCCGCCCCAGGAGGTCGTTCCTGCGGACAGCGATGTGGCCGGTGCCGGGGGCGCCGGTGGTTCCGGCGCCGGGCTGGTCGGTGGCGTGATGTGGGACGAGGCGGCCGGGGCCCGGGGTTCCGGGAGGGTCCGGGCCGCCGTGGTGGGTACCGGCGACCGCTTCGGCAGCAGAGCCGCCCTGTCGTCGGTGGCCGGCGCGGCGGCGCGCTCGTGCGGTGGTGGCGCGGACGTCGCCGGAGCCGACGGGACATCGTCGGTGTCGTCGGCGATGGCGGTGGGCTGGTCGGCTTCGCCGATCGGCGTGACCGGGCGGTCGATTCGAGGTGGTTCGATCGCGGGTGCTGCCGGTTCGGGCGGCTCGACCACGGGCCGTGCCACCGGATCGAGCTCGGCGTCGGGCTTCGCCACCAGGTCGACGACGACCTGCTCCACCTCGACCCGGGGAGGATCGAGCTCGACTGCCTCGGCGGCGCCGGTGATGCCGAGCCACCCGCCGATGCCCAGGCCGCCGATGAACGCCGCCCGCGTCGCGAGCGCGCGGAGCCGGGACCAGGGACTGCGCTGCGCGCAGGCTCCCGTCACGGTCACCACCGCCTGTCGGTCGGGTCCGCGCGGCCGGGCGCGGCGCTGGCGTCGGGTGCGCCGGGGTGATCGGCGCGGTGTGAGCATTCAACCACCTGAGGTGGCGGTTTCGGGGCATCGACCGCGACGGGTGCGGCGGTCGCCCTCGCATTCTCCACGGAATCGGGCGACCAGGAAAGATCTCCGGCGTCGTCGTCCGGGTGAGGTCGGCGGCCGGCGACGGCGTGTCCGCAGTGGACAGATCGGGTGCCCGGCACAGTGTCCGCTGTGGATCAAGCGCGCGAAATCCGGCTGAGCATCGGCGAACTCCAGGAGTTCTGGGCTTCCCACGGGCACGATCTGCTGCTGCACGATCCCGGCGGCAGCGGCGAATGCCTTGTGCGGCGGGGCGAGCTCGTCGCGCCGGCGAGCGACTTGGATCCGGTCCTCGACCGCTACCGCCGCTGGGTCGACGACGTGCAGCACGACGACGACCTGCTGCTGGCCAGGGTGCGGCTGCGGGGCGCGGAGCGGGACCGGTGCGTCGATCTCGCCCGGGAGGCGGGCGTCGCCGCCAACCACGTGCACTTCGGCTGCTCGATCATGTACGGGATGCCGGTGATGTGGGGAACCGGGGCGGATGCGCAGGCGGGCCCGGCACTTCCGGAACCGCCGTCGCAGCAGTGGGATCCGCCGGTCGTGGTCGGGGTGCTGGACACCGGGTGCGACCCGCACCCGTGGTTCCAGGACCGGCCGTGGTTCGAGGCAGTGCCGGAGGTGCTGGACGCCGACGGCGACGCGGGCCAGGACCGCCAGGCAGGCCACGGCACGTTCGTCAGCGGCGTGGTGCTGCAACACGCGCCGGGCGCGGTGATCCGTGCGCGCCGGGTGCTTTCGTCGCTCGGGTTCACCGATGACTGCACCGTCGCGATCGGACTACGTTCGTTGCGGCGGTCGGCCGAGGCGCGCGGCGAACGCATCGGTGTTGCCGTGCTGACCGCCGGCTGTCACACCGCGGACGACGAGTGCCCGCCGATCCTGCGCGAGGAGCTGAGCAACTGGCCGGACACCGTCGTTGTCGCCGCCGCTGGGAATCACGCGCAGACCAGGCCGTTCTGGCCTGCGGCGCTGCCTTCGGTGGTCGCGGTGGCAGCGACCGGGGCCGACGGCGCGGTCGCCGAGTTCTCCAACTCCGGACCGTGGGTCGATGCCGCCGCGCCCGGGGTGGATGTGGCCAGCAGCTTCGTGCGGATGACTCCCGGCGGCGATCGCCGATTCGGCTACGCGCGCTGGAGCGGGACGTCGTTCGCCGCGCCGCAGGTGGCCGCCGCAGCTGCGAACGCCTTGCGGGACGACCTGAATCCGAACGAGGCACGCGATCTTGCTCGTCGGCATTACCCGTTCGAGCGGTAATCGGCGCGAAGTGAATCTACGAGCACCTCTGCTTCCTCTTATTACGCGGGAGGAAAGAAGATCGCCGAACGGGGAGAGGTGCTTGGTCGTGCACGAGGTCGGGGAGGCCCGGACGTCGGCGGTGCTGTTGCGCCGCGCGGCATCCGGTGATCAGCAGGCGTGGCAGGAACTGGTGGACCGCAACGCGCCGGTGGTCTGGGGAGTGTCGCGGGCGTTCACGACGAACAACGCGGACGCCGAGGACATCTACCAGGCCACCTGGTTGCTGCTGGCGGAAAACCTGGGGCGGCTGCGCGAACCGGAGTCGCTGTCCGGGTGGCTGGTGACCACCGCGCGGCGGGAGTCGATGCGGTTGCGCCGGGCGCGGCGGCGGGAATCGCCGGTCGGGCTGGATTCCGGCGATCTCGGGCCGCCGGACCACGCGGAGGACCCGGAGCACAAGGTGCTGCGGGCCATGACGAGTTCGCGGCTGGCGCAGTCGTTCGCCCAGCTGCCGCAGCGCTGCCAGCAGTTGCTGCGGGTGCTGGCGGTCGCGCCGGAGACAACCTATTCCCAGGTCAGCCAGGCCCTGGGGATGCCGAGGGGAACGATCGGGCCGAAGAAGAGCCGCTGCCTGGCGGAGCTGCGGCGGCTCATGCTGGCCGCCGACGTCCCGGAGGAGGTGGCGGGATGAGCCGGTGGATGCCGTCGGAGCTGTGGCGGTTGCGCGACATGTTCCAGTCCTGCGACCCGATTCCGGAGCACGCCCTGGCGGGCGCGTACTCGGCCATGGCGCGGCGCTCGCCGCACCCGGACCAGATGGCGCTGGAGCTCGTCGGCGACTCGGCGGAGTCGCCGGCGAGGATCCGGTCCGGACGGCCGGAGCCGCGGGTGCTGACCTTCGCGATGCCCGGCCGGGTGCTGGAGATCGACCTGGTCCCGACCGTGACCGGCCAGTACCGGGCGTCCGGGATGGTGCTGAACCGGGCGGGCCACGCCCCGCCGGCGGGCGAGGTCGTGCTCCGCCATCCGGCCGGGGAATGCGCGGGCCCGCTGGACGAGCACGGCGCGTTCCGGGTGGCCGACGTGCCCCGCGGCCCGATCAGCGTGGTGTTCCGGCCGCTCCGGTCGGCGCCCGCCGTCGCCGATTGGCTGGTCTGTTGAGCGCCGGGACGGCGGTGGCACCGCCGGATGAGATCACCGCGGCGCTGTGGTGGCGGGACAACGCCGGCGCGGCACCGGAGCCGGCCATGCGCAAGGCGGAGGAACTGCTGTCGGGCACCGGCGACGCGGAGTTGAGGGTGCTCGCCCGGCACATCGCGGCGCTCGCCGCGGTCGAACGCGGGAAGGTGCGGCAGGCGCAGCGGCACGCGCGCCTCGGGTTGGCCGCGGCCAACCGGACCGGGCAGCCGGAGCGGGCCGCGCAGCTGCGGCTCACGCTCGCGTGGATCGAGATGGAGCGCGGCGCGACGAGCGCGAGCTGGGCGCAGCTGGTGGCGGCGGAGCCGTCGCTGCCCGCTGCGGACCAGACCCGGGCCGCCTGCCTGCGCGGACTCCTGCACTGCCAGAGCGACCAGCACCGCGAGGCGATAGCGGAGCTGAGCCGGGCGTTGCGGAGCCTGTCGGCGGGCGACGATCGGCGCTGGCGGGCGAACGCGCTGCTGGGGCGTGGCCTGGCGAACCTGTACACCAACAGGTTGGCCGCGGCGGAGGCGGATCTTGCCGCCGCGGAACGGGTTTTCGCCTCGGACGGCAGGACCGCACGGGCGGCGGGCTGCCTGCACAACCGCGGTTGCGTCGCGTTCCGGGCCGGTGACCTGCCGCGTGCGCTGCGGCTGTTCGAGGAGGCGGTGGCCGCCGGGCTGGACGTCGAGTCGAACCCGGAGGCGCTGGTGGACCGGGCGGAGGCGTTGGCGGCGGCCGGATTGCGCGGCGAGGCCCGGGCGGCGATGGAGCACGCGGCCGACCGGTTGGCCGCCTGTGGCCGGGCCGGTCGGCTCGCCGAAACCCGGCTGGCGCTGGCCGGCTGCGCGCTGCGGGACGGCGATGCGGCTGCCGCCGCCGAGGCCGCGAGCAGCGCACGGCAGTTGTTCCGCGCTCAGCGGCGCCCGGCGTGGGCGGCGTTGGCGACGGCCATCGCGTGGCAGGCGAAGCTGCGCGGCGGCCAGTGCTCCCGCTACGCCTTCGGGGCCGCGCGGCGAGCCGCCGCCGCGTGCGAGGAGGCCGGGTGGATCGGGCCTGCGGCCGAGCTGCGGCTCATCGCCGGTCGGAGTGCTGCCCGCGCCGGGATGCACGCGTTGTCCCGCAAGCTCTTCGCGCTGTGCGTCCCGCTGCGTGACGAGCTCTCGGGGCCTCCGCAACATCGGGCGCTGGGGTGGCTGGCCGAAGCGCTGCTGGCCGACCAGGACGGCGATGTGGACCGGGTGTTCGCGGCGTGCCGGGGCGGGTTGCAGGCCGTTGACGGCCAAGCGGCCGGGATGGCGGCCTTCGAGCTGCGGGTGCACGCCCTCGGTCTGGCGGGCGAGCTGGGCGACATCGCGGTCGGTGCTGCGCTCCGCACGGGCGATCCACGGCTGGTCCTGCGCTGGACCGAGCGGTCGCGGTGCAGCGCGCTGCACCGCCGGGTGCTGCGGCCGCCGACGGATTCGAGGCTGAACTCCGCGCTGGTGCGGCTGCGCGCCGCGGTGCTGGAGGCGCAGGGCAGCCGCGACCCGAAGCGAGCGCTGGCCACCATCGCGGAGCTGGAGGAGCAGGTGCGCCACCGCGCGATGCTGGTGCGCGGCCGCACCAGCGGCCTCCAGGCGCCCGGCGGCATCGACGACGTCATCGCGGAGCTCGGTGATTCCGTGCTGCTCAGCCTCTTCTCCCACGGGGATCGGCTGTTCGCGGTGTCCATTGTGGATGGTGATGTCCGGCTGCACGTGCTCGGTCCGGAGGTGAACGCGGAAGGCCACGCGGCCCGGCTCCGGCACTTGCTCGCGCGGCAGGCGGTGGGCACCGCGCCGAGCGCGGCGCCGGTCTTCGAGATGAGCGCGCGCCGCGAGGCGGAGGAGCTGCAAGCGCAGCTGCTCGCGCCGGTGCTGCCCGCGCTCGAACGAGGTCGGCAGCTCGTCGTGATCCCGACCGGGCGCCTGCACGTGCTGCCGTGGGCGGCGCTACCGGCGTGCCGCGGGCGCAGCGTGACCGTGAGCCCGTCCTTGCGGTGCTGGTTGCGCGGCGCATCAGACTCGCGGAGCGCCGATCAGGCCGGTGCGCCGGTGTGGGTCGCGGGCCCCGGCCTGGAGCACGCGGAGCGGGAGGTCGAGGGTCTGCACGCGGTTGCGGGCGGGCGGCTGCTGGTGGGCGCCGAGGCGATCTCGGAGCGAGTCCTATCCACTGTGGACGGGGCGGCGATCGTGCACATCGCCGCGCACGGCCGGTTCCGGGACGACCAACCGCTGCTGTCGTGCGTGGATCTCGCCGACGGGCCGCTGTACGCCTACGACCTGGACCGGCTGCACCGCGGCCCCACCACGGTGGTGCTGTCGGCCTGCGATGTGGGCCGGTCGGCGGTCAGCCGGGGCGACCAGCTCAGCGGCCTGGCGACCACGCTCCTCGGGCGCGGCACCGCGACGGTGATCGCCAGCGTCGTGCCGGTCCCGGACGAGCGCACGGCGGGCGTGATGACGTCGCTGCACCGCGCGCTCCGCGCGGGCCGCCCCGCCGCTGCGGCGCTGGCGGAGGCCCAAGCGGAGCACGGCGAAACCGGGTTCGTCTGCCTCGGGTACGGAGGTGGTCGATGACCGGAACGTGCCGCGTCAGCGGAGCTTGTGGAGGCGCCGGATCGCTTCGTCCAGGACCTCGTCGCGCTTGCAGAAGGCGAACCGCACCAGGTGCTTGGCGTCCTCCGGGTGATCGCAGAAGACCTGCACCGGGATCGCGGCGAGCCCGATCCGTTCCGGCAGCGAGCGGCACAGCTCGGCGCCGTCCTCGAAGCCCAGCGGCCGGACGTCGGCGCAGATGAAGTAGGTGCCCTCGCTGGCGAGCACGTCGAAGCCCGCCTCGGTCAGCCCGCCGGCGAGCCGGTCCCGCTTGCGCTGGAGGTCGTCGCGCAACCGATCGACCCAGTCGAGCTCGTTGCGCAGGGCGTGCGCGACGGCGGGCTGGAACGGAGCGCCGCCGACGAAGGTCATGAACTGCTTGGCCGCGCGCACGGCGGCGACGAGCTCGGCCGGGCCGCAGATCCAGCCGATCTTCCAGCCGGTGGCGCTGAAGCTCTTGCCGACGCTGGAGATCGACAGCGTCCGCTCGGCCATGCCGGGCAGGGTGGCCAGCGGGCGGTGCTTGCGGCCGTCGAAGATCAGGTGTTCGTAGACCTCGTCGGTGATGGCGATCACGTCGTTGTCGCGGCAGACCTCGGCGATCACGGCCAGCTCGGCGTCGGTGAACACGGTGCCGGTCGGGTTGTGCGGCGAGTTCAGCACCAGGGCGCGGGTCTGCGGCCCGACGGCGGCGCGCAGCGCCTCGACGTCGAGCTCGAAGCGGTGGTCGGGGCCCTGCCGCAGCGCGACGGTCCGGCGCACCCCGCCGGCCATCGCGATGGCGACCGGGTAGGAGTCGTAGTAAGGCTCGACGAGCACCACCTCGTCGCCGGGCTCGACCAGGGCGAGCATCGCGGCCGTCAGCGCCTCGGTCGCGCCTACTGTGACCAGCACCTCGTCCTCGGGGCGGTGCTCGATGCCGTAGCGCGCCTGGCGGTGCTCGGAGATCGCGGCCCGCAGGTCCGGCTCGCCGGCGCCCGGCGGGTACTGGTTGACGCCGTTGGCGATGGCCTCCTGCGCGACGCGCAGCATGCCTGCGGGACCGTCGGTGTCCGGGAAGCCCTGCCCGAGGTTGACCGCGCCCGTCCGCCGGGCGAGCTCGGTGATCTCGGCGAAGATCGTGGACGTGAAGGGCCGCAACCGGCTGGTGAGGGCAGGAGTACGCACGTTTCCGCAGGGTAGTCGAAACTGCCGGTGCGACGCTCGGTCGTCTCGCGCTGTGGTCGGTGACCAGCGGGTGCTGCGGGGCCTGCGGCCGCCGCCGGATCGCCGTGACGCGTCGGCGCTCTTCAAGCGCTGCCACAATCGGTATGTGCAGCCGACAGCGGAAACCGACAGTGACAAGCGCCGTGGCCTGCGGCGGATGAAGGCGGTGGCCGGTGGGTTCCTGCTGGTCGCGACCCTGATCTACGTGATCGCCCACTGGCAGGAGAACGCCGGCGCCGGTGCCTGGGTGGGGTACGTGCGGGCCGCGGCCGAGGCGGGCATGGTCGGTGCGCTGGCGGACTGGTTCGCGGTCACCGCGCTGTTCCGGCGGCCGCTGGGCCTGCCGATCCCGCACACCGCGATCATCCCGACCCGCAAGGACATGATCGGCCGCAGCCTCGGCGACTTCGTCGGCTCGAACTTCCTGGCCGAGCAGGTGGTGCGGGACAAGCTGCGCCGCGCGGAGATCAGCCGCCGCCTCGGCGGCTGGCTCGACGACGCCGACCACGCCGAGCGGGTCACCTCGGAGCTGGCCACGGCGGTGCGCGGCGCCGTGCAGGTGCTGCGGGACGAGGACGTGCAGGCCGTGCTGGAGCAGGCGGTCGTGCGCAAGGTGCTCGCCCAGCCCTGGGGGCCGCCGCTGGGCCGGATCCTCGGCCAGGTCTTCGCCGACGGCTCGCACCACAAGCTCGTCGACCTGATCTGCGACCGGGCCTACGACTGGGTGCGGGACAACCACGAGACCGTGCTGCGCGTGGTCAGCCAGCGCGCGCCGTCGTGGTCGCCGAAGTTCTTCGACACCATCGTGGCCGACAAGATCTACGCCGAGGTGCTGTCGTTCGCGTGGGCGGTCAAGACCGACCCGGAGCACCCGATGCGCAAGGCCGTCGACCGCTTCCTGGTGGAGTTCGCCGACGACCTGCAGAACGACCCGAAGACGATGGCCAAGGCCGAGCAGATCCAGCAGCAGGTGCTGGAGCACCCGGAGGTGCAGAACCTCGTCTCCTCGGCATGGGGCACCGCCAAGAAGATGCTGCTCGACGCGGCCGAGGACCCGTCGAGCGAGCTGCGGGTGCGGGTGCGCGAAGGGCTGCGTTCGCTCGGCCGCCGGCTGGTCGAGGAGCCGGAGCTGCAGTCCAAGGTGGACGGTTGGGTGGAGGGCGCCGTGGTGTACGTGGTGTCCAACTACCGCGACGAGCTGACCACGCTGATCACGGAAACGGTGGAGCGCTGGGACGCGCAGGAGACGTCCCGCAAGATCGAGCTCCAGGTCGGCCGGGACCTGCAGTTCATCCGCATCAACGGCACCGTGGTCGGCGCCCTCGCCGGCCTGCTGATCTACACCCTCTCCCAGCTGTTCCTCTGAGTGCCGCAGGCGGTTCCGCCGGTCTCCGGCGGAACCACCGGGGTGTCAGCCGGTGTGGCGTTCCCGCCAGGAGCGGGCCTTCTCGCGGTTGCCGCACACGCGCATCGAGCACCAGGTGCGGGAACGGTTGCGGGAGCGGTCGTAGAACGCCCACAGGCAGTCGTCGGCTGGGCAGATCTTGATCCGGTCCCAGCGCCCCGTGTGCACCAGCCTGGCCGCGGCCACCAGCACGCTCCCGATCGCATCGCCGCCGGTCAGCGTAGGAACGCCGTTGTGCAACCGGACCTGGACCGGCCAGGCCGTTTCGAAGCCCGCCTGCGGCCGGACGCCGCAGGACACCGCGGTGCGCATGGCGTCCCGGATCTCCCGCGCCGCATCGACGCCCGGCGCCTTGCCCAGGCCCTGGTCGATGCACCACTGCTGCCACTGCCCGGGATCGTCCAGGATCTCGGTGCCCTTCTCGGCGTCGCAGGTGTTCAGGAAGGCCAGGACCAGCTCTATGTCGTGGTCGAAGTCGAGTTCGACGCCCTCCGGCGCCGACGGGCGATCCACCTCCGGAGCGACAGCTCTGCTGTTCACGAACACCATCGTAAGCCAATAGGGGGTTGTGCCGACCTCATGTAACCAACATAATCACTACACCGGTTAGTAACCGGTGAACGTGTTTGACAGGTTGGAGTGTGACGGTGAATCCGATCCAGATCGAGTCGTACGGGTACTCCGAGAGCAGCCGCGAGTTGACTGCGCGCGCCGTTCGCGGCGCCGAGATCGACCGGGCGCTGAAGGAAGGGGGCCGGCTCCGTCCCGCGGGGCTCGACCGGTTCGCCAACTGGTGGGCCTCGGTGACGGCGGCGCTGAGACCCGGTGCCGCGGTGGATCCCGGTCCGGCCCCGCGCGGCTGCCTCAACTGCTGACGAAAGGAATGACGATGACGACGACCTTGCGCTTGGTCGCCTTCGCGATCGACTGCCCGGACCCGCGGGCGCTGGCCGAGTTCTACGGGCGGTTGCTGGGCTGGGAGATCGACGAATCGGAGACCGAGGACGACTGGGTCGAGCTCGCGGACCCGGCCGGCGGTGCCGGGCTGGGCTTCCAGCGGGATCCGGGCTATCGGCCGCCGACCTGGCCGAGCCGGGAGGTGCCGCAGATGATGCACCTGGACATCAGGGTGTCGACGCTCGCGGAGGGGCACGAGCAGGCGATCGCGGCGGGCGCGACGCCCCTGCCGCAGCCGCCCGACCAGCAGGACGCGAGCTGGCGCGTCTACGCCGACCCGGCCGGGCACCCGTTCTGCTTGTGCGCCCCGCCGGGCTGATCATCGCGTCTGCGGCCTCGCCGTCGGTAGTGGCGACGGCGAGGCCGCAGTGCTGTCGTCGGGCAGGCCCGATCGAGTGCAAGCAGGGTGCTTGCAAGAGTTAGCACTCATGCGTATCGTGGTTGGTGACCGGAAAGGTGCTAGCCCGATGGAACGCGTGGACAAAGCCGTCAACAAGGCCGTCAACCAGGCGGTCAGCGACCTCGGCAGCTACATCCGGACGCAACGCAACAACGCCCAGATCTCGTTGCGGCAGCTGGCGAAGCTCGCCGGCGTGTCGAACCCCTACCTGAGCCAGGTGGAGCGCGGGCTGCGCAAGCCCAGCGCGGAGATCCTGCAGCAGATAGCCAAGGGGCTGCGGATCTCCGCCGAAGCGCTCTACGTGCAGGCCGGGATCTTGGAGCGCCGCGAGAGCGGGCCGGTGGTGGACGCGATCCTCGCCGACCCGGAGCTCAACGAGCGGCAGAAACAAGTGCTTCTGGACATCTACGCCTCGTTCCGGCGGGAGCACGACACCGCGGCGGACGGGGACACCGAGCAACCCGAGGAGTGACCGCCATGCCGGCTTTCCCGAAGACCGACGACGTGAACAAGGTGCGCGAGCAGGCCGCGCACGCCCTGGGCGAGGCCGTCGAGCAGGCCCGCACCCCGCTGCTCGCCGCGCTCGGCGCCGGTGACCTCGCCGCCCAGGCTCTCGTGGAGGCGGTCAACAAGGTCCGCACCCAGCTCAACGAGCGCGCCGAGGCCGCGCGCCAGGACCTGCCCGGCGACTTCGGCGAGCTGCGCGACAAGTTCGACCCGGCCGAGCTGCGCAAGCGCGTCGACGCCTACAGCCAGACCGCGAAGAACCTCTACGACTACCTGGCCGAGCGCGGCGAGGAGACGCTGCACCGGCTGCAGGACCAGCCGCAGGTCAAGAAGGTCTGGGACCAGGTGGGCACCGCGCAGGGCAAGGTCGAGGACACCGTCGACGAGGTCCGCGACCTGGCCGACGACGTGCTCGGCAAGGTCAGCCGCCCGTTCGGCAAGACCGAGGAAGCGGCCGCCGAGGAGCCGAAGGCCGCCGAGCCCGCCGCCAAGCCCGCCGCCAAGCCCGCCGCCAAGCCCGCCGCGAAGACCACGGCCGCGCGGACCACCACGCGCAAGACCACGACCAAGTCGACCGCCGCGAAGAAGTCCCCGACCAGCAAGTCCAGCGAGAGCTGACGGTCCGGCAGGGTGCCCACCGCGCCGGCGACCACGTAGGGTGTGCATGTGGAGCTGGCGCTTTGGATCCTGACGATCATCTGGATTGCGGGCATCCCGGTCGGGGTTTTCGCTTTCGTGCACGCGGCGTCGCAGCGCGCGGACGCTTTCACCGCCGTGGACAAGCTGAACAAGCTGGCCTGGATGGGCATCACGGGCGTCGCCGCGCTCGTGCTGATCTTCAGCACGCTGGGGCCGTTCACGATCATCTGGATCGCCGGGCTGGTCGCCTCGCTGGTCTACATCGTCGACGTCCGGCCCAAGGTGAAGGAAGTCCAGGGGCGGTCCTGGTAGTGGGGGCTCGCTGGACGGCGCACGGCCGCGGAGCCCCGGTGACGCTGGTCGTGCACGGTTTGGGCGCGACCGAAGGCGAAGCCCGCATCCCGGCCTCCGGGCTGCCGGGCACCCGCGTCGTCCTGGCGCTCCCGGGCCACGGCAGCGCCGACGACGCGCCGCCGGACTACTGGAACTACGGCTCGATCGCGGCAGATGTCCTCGCCGTGGCGGACGAGGTCGAGGCGACCCGCGCTGTCGGCGTCTCGCTCGGAGCCGGCGCCTTGACGCGCATCGCCGCGGAGCACCCGGACCGGTTCGAGCGGCTGGCGCTGCTGTTGCCCGCCGCCCTGGACAGGCCGCGAGAGGTAGCCGCGACCTGGGCTTTCGAGCGGCTCGCGGCGGCGGTCGCGGCCGGCGGCGAGACGTTGCGCGAGACCGTGGCCGCAGACCTGCCCGAGGGCGTGGAGGTCGGCGACTACGTCGAACGCCGCGCCGAGGCGCTGCTGCGGCTGGAAGACGCGCTGCGCGAGCTGCCGGAGCAGGTTCCGGTGCCGGACGCCGCCGTGCTGGCCGGTGTCCGGTCGGAGGTGCTGGTCATCGGCGCCACCGACGATCCGCTGCACCCGGCCGAGGTCGCCAAGGCGGTGGCCGCGGCCTTCGCCCGCGCGCGGCTGGAGGTCCTGCCCTCCCCGGCGCCGATGCTCACGCACCGCCGGGAGCTGCGCCGCCTGCTGGTGGGCTTCCTGGGCTGAACCCGCGTCGGGCAGCTCCGGCGGGATTCGTATTGTCTGGTCATGGGTGTTGATTGGTCTGCGGCGGCTGGAACGCTGGACGTCACGTCGGCGCTGGAGCGCCTCGAACTGCTCGCCGAGCCGGTCGCGGCCGCGGTTCGCGAGCTCGACGACGAGCGGATCGGGGCGACCGAGATCGACCCGGATCTGGCGGACACCGCCGAGTTCTGCGAGAAGTACGGCTCGCCGCTGGAGCTGTCGGCGAACTGCGTGGTGGTCGCGGGCAAGCGGGCCGGTGAGGTGCGCTACGCCGCGTGCGTGGTGCTCGCCACGACCCGTGCCGACGTCAACGGTGTGGTCAAGCGGCGGCTGGACGTGCGCAAGGCGTCGTTCGCGCCGATGGACGACGCGGTGCGGCTCACCGGCATGGAGTACGGCGGGATCACGCCGTTCGGGCTCCCCGCCGACTGGCCGATCCTGGTGGATTCCGAGGTGGCCAGGGCCCCGGCCGTGGTCGTCGGCAGCGGTGTCCGGCGAAGCAAGATCATCACGCCGGGCGAGCTCCTGGCGCAGCTCCCGGGCGCAGAAGTCCTCGAGGGCCTCGGCCGCTGAACCGCTCACGTCCCGGAGTCACACGCCGGCGGCGACCCGGGCTTCGGTGATCATGTCGTCCAGGATCGAGCGCGACGCGACGAGATCGTCGATCATCCCGTTGATCCGCTCCCGTTCCTGGCAGAGGTCGGCGACCACCTCGACGGTGGGTTTGGAGTGGCCGCCGAAGACGCACGGGAAGATCTCCGCCATCTTCGCGCTCGACACGCCGGCCCCGATCAGCCGCTGCACCAGCGCCACCTTGCCCACGTCGGACTCGGCGTATTCGCGGTGGCCGCCCGGGGTCCGGGCGGCCGTCAGCAGCCCCTGCTGCTCGTAGTAGCGCAGCGCGCGCTCGCTCGCCCCGGTGCGGCGGGACAGCTCGCCGATCCTCATGTGCGCTCCGTCACGATCGGTGGAATCTGACATGCATGTGAGATTCTAGCGTGGTCCGCATGACGAACTCGCTGCTGAAGCCGTACGAATCGCTGTCGATGTCGAACCGGATCGTGATGGCGCCGATGACCCGCTTCCGCGCCGATGCCCGTGGTGTCCCGCAGCCGGTGGTGGCGGAGTACTACGCGCAGCGTGCCGGGGCGGGGCTGATCGTGACCGAGGGGATTTGGCCGAGCGTGCAAGGTCAAAGCGCGCTGCACGGCCCGGGTCTGGTCTCCCCCGAACAGGTCGAGGGCTGGCGCGCGGTGACGGACGCCGTGCACGGCGAAGGCGGCCGGATCTTCGCGCAGCTCATGCACGCGGGCCGGTTGGCCCATCCGGACAACAACCTCGGCGACCTGCGACCGGTCGCGCCGTCGCCGGTGCGCGCGGATTTCGAACTCCACACGGCCGACGGCAAGGTCCCAGCCCTGGTGCCGCGTCAGATGACCACTGTGGACATATCGCAGGTCGTCGACGAACACGTTGCTGCGGCGCGGAAGGCCGTGGCAGCGGGTTTCGACGGGGTCGAGCTGCACGGTGCGAACAGCTACCTGCTGCACCAGTTCCTCGCCGACAACACCAACATCCGAACCGACCGGTACGGCGGCCGCGGCCGGATCCGGTTCGCCGTCGAGGTGGCCGAGGCGGTGGCGGACGCGATCGGTGCGCACCGCGTCGGAATCCGGCTGTCGCCGGGAAATCCGCTGACCGGGCTCATCGAGGCGGACCCGGCCCCGGTGTACCGGGCGCTCGTCGACGCGCTCGAACCCCTCGGCCTGGCGTACCTGCACCTGACCGACAACAGCCGCTACCCGGCCCTGCGGGACCTCCGTCCACGGTGGACCGGAACGCTGATCGGCAACACCGGGTTCGGGCATCCCACCACGCCCGAGGCCGGGGCGGCGCTGGTCGAGGAGGGCCGCGCGGACCTGGTGTCCTTCGGGCGGCTCTTCATCTCGAACCCGGATCTGCCGCACCGGATCGCCACCGGGGCGCCGCTGGCCGAGATCGACGAAACCCGCCTCTACACCAACGGCCCCGAGGGCTACACCGACTACCCGGCGGCCCCGCCCCGGTAGCTCAGAAGACGACGGTGCGGCGGCCGTGGACCAGGACCCGGTCTTCGAGGTGCGCGCGCAGGCCCCGGGCCAGCACGAGCTTCTCGGCGTCCCGGCCCTTGCGGACCATGTCCGTCACGTCGTCGGTGTGGTCCACGCGGATCACGTCCTGCTCGACGATCGGTCCCGCGTCGAGCTCCGCGGTCACGTAGTGGCACGTCGCGCCGATGAGCTTCACGCCGCGCTCGTACGCCTGGTGGTACGGGCGGGCGCCGGCGAACGACGGCAGGAAGCTGTGGTGGATGTTCAGCGCCCGGCCGGCCCACGCCTCGCACAGCTCGGGCGGCAGCACCTGCATGAAGCGGGCGAGCACGATCGCGTTCGGGTCGTGGTCGTCGACCAGCTTCCGGACCTCCCGGAACGCCGCCGCCTTCGCGTCCGGGTCCTTGCCGAACGGCACGTGGTGGAACGGGATGCCGTGCGCCTCGGTGATGGGGCCCAGGTCCTGGTGGTTGCCGATCACCGCGCGCAGGTCGACGTCGAGCTCCCCGGAACCGATGCGGCCGAGCAGGTCGTGCAGGCAGTGGCCTTCCTTCGACACCAGGATCACCACGCGCCGCCGCTCGCCGGTGTCCGCCACCCGCCAGTCGGTGCGGCTGCCGAGCTCGTCGGCGACGGCGGCGAACCGGCGGCGCAGCTCGTCGATGCCGAACGGCAGCGAGTCCGCGCGGACCTCCTGCCGGGTGAAGAACCAGCCGGTGTTGATGTCGGTGTGGTAGCCGGCCTCGACGATCCAGCCGCCGTGCTCGGCGATGAAGGTCGCGATGCGGGCGACGATCCCGGTGCGGTCCGGGCACCCGAGGCTGATGACGAAACGACGTTCGGAAGGGCTCACGGCCGGTGATTATCGCAGGTAGCAATGGCTGTACCGGCAACAGGCCGAGCCGCGTGACGCCCACTAGGAGTCGTCGTTTCGCCTGGTCGGGTGCTGCGCCCGGCTCGGGTGGACGAGGTGAACGGCGGACCGGGCGCGGTCAGCAGGCGAGGGCGGCGCGGTCGCTGGGGCGGATGCCGAGGCTGCGCTTGAAGGCGACGCTGCTGGTGCTGGCGTTGACGCTGCTCAAGAGGGTTGACCGCATCGGCGCGGCGGAGGGGTTCGACGAATCCGCCGTGACTGTCGCCGCGTGAGTGCCGTGCGTACTTCGTGTTGCTGTAGCAACACGAAGTACGCACGGGCCGTAGTCAGCGCCCGGCGGCGAGGGCCGCGAGGGCGGCGTCGCCGGTCACCACGGCAGTGCTCGGGCGGCCCCAGACCCGCCGGAACACCGCGTCCGCGGTGCCCGCGACCGTCGCGTCGACCTCCAACGCCGCGTCGGTCGGCGCCCCGGCCAGCGGCGGCCGGCCCGGCCGGTACTCGACCAGCCACGCGCGGCCCGCGTCCGGAGCGTGGAAGAGCACCTTGCCCTCGTTCTCCTGTTCCGTCCAGTCGCCCAGGGGCAGCAGCGCGGTCAGGAACTCGTCGATGCCGTCGGCCGCCAGTTCCGGGTCGAAGATCAGGTCGTGCACGTGGTCCGGGCCGAGCCCGGCGAGCGCGTGCTCCGCGTCGAGCCGGTGGATCGCCGTCTCGTGCGCCATCCGCCGGATCCAGGTCCGCGGCGTGCCGCCGGCGAAGAACCACCGCACGGGCCGATCCGGATCCATTGTGGACAGTGTCTGGAGCAGGATCGCCAGCCGCTCGTCCCACCAGGCGACCACGTCGTCGAACTCGGCCGGCGGCCGCAGGTCCTCGGGGCGCTCGCTGCCCGGCTCCAGGTGCAGGGAGGCCTCCGCTCTCGCGTAGGCCTGCCCGAGGTGCTGGACCAGCTTGCGGACGTCCCAGCCGGGGCAGGTCGAGACCTCGGCGTTCGGTCCGGCCTGGAGCGCGGCGCTGCGGAAGGCAGCGGCCTGGTCCCGGAATGCGCGGTGCAAGAAGTCGCTAGCCATGCCTCCACAATAGGAATCCGGACGTCGTCGCGGACACCGGTGGCGGGCCGCGAGATCAGCGGAAGCCTTGGTGCAGCCGGGCGCGTGCGCGGAATCCCGCTCGACCGGGTCGGCTCAGGGCGCCACCGCGGACCAGTCGACGGTGAGCTCGCCCAGCCGCCACCGGCGTCGCCGGTCCCGCACCGGCCAGCCCAGCTCCGCGAACGACTGCGCGGCCTGAGCCCACCGGGCGCGCGGCCCGAACGGGGCCATCGGGGCGGCCTTCGCCCAGCACGCGTCGAGCTCGGCCAGCATCGCGTGCACCTTCTCGCCTGGCACGTTGCGGTGGATCAAGGTCTTCGGCAGCCGCTCCGCGAGGTCCGACGGCCGCTCGATGTCGGCGGGCAGGCAGGCCAGCGTCAGCGTCCGCGGCCCGCCCCGGTCCAGCGTCACCCAGCAGCAGCGCCGACCGATCTCGTCGCAGGTGCCCTCCACCAGCAACCCGTCGGGCGCCAGCCGGGAGCACAGCTCCTCCCACGCCTTCCACGCCTCGGGCTCGGTGTACTGGCGCAGCACGTTCAACGCCCGCACCAGCGCGGGCCCCGGGAAGTCGCGCACCCCGGCGGCCAGTCCGGCCAGCTCGAACCCGCCGCGGCGGAACTCCAGCGCGGGCGGATCGGCGACGAGCTTGCCGGCCGCCACCCGGTCCGGGTCGATCTCCAGGCCCACCACCCGCGCGTCCGGGCGCAGCGGCCGCAGCCGGGCCGCCAGCTCCACGGTGGTCACCGGGGTGGCGCCGTAGCCGAGGTCGATGACGACCGGCTCCGCCGCGTTGCGCAGCGCGTCGGCGACCCACTGCGTGCCGGCGATCCACCGGTCGATGCGCCGCAGCCGGTTCGGGTTGGTCGTGCCGCGCGTGGGCATGCCCAGGGCGCGGGCCCGACCGGCGGCGAGCCGGGGCGCCCGCTTCTTCGGGGCCGAGTTCATCCCCGGCGGGCCAGCCACTCGGTCGTGAAGCGCTCCTCGTCGGCCAGCAGCTTCTGCACCTGGTCGACGATCAGATCTTCCAGCTTGCCGCCCAGGAACGGCACGTTCACCCGCACGCTCCCGGACACCACGAACTCGCTGATCGCGGCTCCGGCCGGTTCGGCCAGGTCGCGCAGCCACATCGAGCCGGTGATCGAGCAGGGCGCGCCGGCGACCTCGGCGGCGATCTCGCCGGTGTAGTGCCCGTCCTCCTCGCGCCGCCACGATTCGCTGCGGTCGATCGTCAAGTCTCCGCCGACCACCGTGCGGGCCACCGACGGCAGCGAGTCGGCGTGCACGCCCTGGCGCAGCTGGAACCGCGCGCCGTCCTCGGTGTTGACGTGCTGGACCAGCGCCGCGCTGGCGCCGCCGATCTCCGCCAACCGGTCGGTGAGGTAATTCTTGTCGATCAGCGCCTCGTACACCCGGGCGGCGGGCCACTCGGAGGTGCTCCGGTGCTCGATGCGGCGTGCCATGCAGCGGAGGCTACCTTTGGCAACCGTGAATCCCTCCATGTCCGGTGCCGAAGAAGTGCGCGACAACACTCGGTCGTCGGATCCGCACCCGACCGGTACCGCCGTCGGGCACGGCGCCGACGGTCGGTCGCTGGCCGGTTACACCACGCTGCGGCTGGGCGGCCCGGCGGCCGACCTGGTGGTCGCCCATCAGCCAGACGAGCTGACCGCCGCGGTGCGGGCCGCGGATTCGGCCGGGCAGCGGCTGCTGGTGCTGGGCGGCGGTTCGAACGTCGTGGTCGCGGACGAGGGCTTCGCCGGGCACGTGGTGCGGATCGCCACCAAGGGGCGCCAGTACGACAGCGTCGGCGACGGGCTGGTGCAGCTCACGGCGGAGGCCGGCGAGGACTGGGACGAGGTGGTCGCCGACACGGTCCGCCAGGGCCTGGGCGGGCTCGAATGCCTGTCCGGCATCCCCGGCCTGACCGGGGCGACGCCGGTGCAGAACGTCGGCGCCTACGGCGTCGAGGTGTCCGAGCTGCTGGTCTCGGTCGACCTGCTGGACCGCGCCACCGGGCGCGTGCGCACGGTCCCGGCCGACGAGCTCGGGCTGGCCTACCGGACCAGCGTGCTCAAGCACAGCGACACGGCCGTGGTGCTGCGCGCCCGGTTCCTGCTGCGCGACGGCGGCCGGTCGGCCCCGATCCGGTACGCCGAGCTCGCGCGCACGCTCGGCGTGGAGCCCGGCGGTCAGGTCGACGTCGCCGCCGCCCGTGAAGCGGTGCTGGCGCTGCGGCGTGGCAAGGGCATGGTGCTCGACCCTGTCGACCACGACACCTGGAGCGCCGGTTCGTTCTTCACGAACCCGATCGTCGAGGCCGGCCACCTGCCCGAGGTGCTGTCCCGGATCGTCGCCGAGATCGGCCCCGACCAGCGGATCCCGCAGTACCCGGCGGACGGCGGCCGGACCAAGCTGTCCGCGGCGTGGCTGATCGAGCGCGCCGGGTTCGCCAAGGGGCACCGCGGCCCCGGCGGACGGGTGGGGCTGTCCACCAAGCACACCCTCGCGCTGACCAACCGCGGCACCGCGACGACCCGCGACCTGCTACTTCTAGCGCGTGAAGTTCGGGACGGGGTACGCGTGGCCTTCGGTGTTTCGCTGGCACCCGAGCCCGTGTTGGTGGACTGTTCGCTGTAGCAGCCGAAGAGCCGAACGGCCGTAAGAGTGACTCTTCGTGACTGATGCGTAACCCTGAGTGTTAAATGGGGTAGGTGGAGGGGGCCACCATGCTGAGCATCAGGGAGCTTAGGGATCGGGCGGTCATACGCCCGATCAAGCGGGCGGTCGAGGACCAGCTCCTGGACCTGCCCTGGGTGACCGCTGTCGACATCGGTGTGAAGCACCGTGCCGGGGCACCCACCGGCCAACAGGCGATCGTCGTCTCGGTGATCCGCAAGAGGCCGCGCGATCAGCTCGTCCCGGGCACCTGCGTGCCGGGCGACATCTTCGGCATCCCGACCGACGTCATCGAGGAACAGCCGGTCCTGCAGCACATCCACTGCGCCCGGCAGGAGGCGATGGCGCCGAACCGGCGCCGCGGCGACCGCTCCGGGGTGGTGCGGGCCGGCGGCGGTTTAGCGCCCTGCCGGGCCGTCCACCTGGCGCCGCCCACCGTGCCGAGCGCCGGCGAGTACTGCCGCATCGGCACGCTCGGGGCGATCGTCACCGGCACCGCGCCGACGGTGGTCACGATGGGCCTGACCACCTTCGACGTGGCCTGCCTGGACGACGCCTGGGCGGTGGGCGACCGGATGGCGGATCCGGACGACGGCCGGGTGCACACCGAGCTGGCGCGGGCGGCGCTGTCCGGCCGGGTCGACGCGGCCGCGGTCGCGATCGCGCCGGGTTCGGAGACGTCGTGCGTGGTCGACGGGATCGGCCCGGTCACCGGGCACGCGTCGGCGTACCCGGGCGAGCGGGTCCGCAAGAACGGCTTCGGCACGGGCGTGACGCTCGGCGTCGTCACCTCGATCGACGCGACCGTGCGGATCGATCACGGCGAGGCCCTGGGCGTCCGGGTGCTGCGGGAGCAGATCCGGATCGCGGCCGCGGACCTGCGGTTCTGCGGGCCGGGCGACGCCGGGGCGGCGGTGCTCGATCCGGGCGGGCGGATCATCGGCCTGCACGTGGCGGGCAGCCGCGGCGGGGCGTTCGGCTTCGCCAGCCCGATCGCGGACGTGCTGGCGGAACTCGACGTGGAACTCTGCACCGAATCCCAGCGAATCCGAGTCTGACCCACACCCCTCCCACCCCGACCCGATCGGCTCCCGGCCGGTCGGGTCCGCAATTTCAATGGAAATCAGAGGTTCGATTTCAATGGAAATTGCGGACCGTCACCCGGAAGGGATCACTCGGTCCGGCGGTGCATCCGGGTGGCCGAGTGCTGGTCGCGGGGTTTGACGGAGATGAAGTCCAGGTTCACGTGGGACGGGCGGGTCACCGCGAACGCGATGATGTCCGCGATGTCGTCGGCGACCAGCGGCGTGATGCCGTGGTAGACCGCCGCCGCGCGCTCCTTGTCGCCGCCGAAGCGCACCTCGGAGAACTCGGTCTCCACGGCGCCCGGCGCGATTTCGGTGAACCGCACCGGCTCGCCCAGGAGCTCGCCGCGCAGCGTGCGGTGCAGTGCGCCCTGCGCGTGCTTGGCCGAGGTGTAGCCCGCGCCGTTGTCGTAGACCTCGGAGGCCGCCACCGAGGTCACCGTCACCACGTGCCCGTCGCCCGAGGCGACGAGCTTCGGCAGCAGCGCCTTGGTGACCCGGAGCGTGCCGAGCACGTTGGTCTCCCACATCCAGCGCCAGTCGTCCTCGTCGGCTTCGGCGATCTTGGCCAGGCCCTTCGCGCCGCCGGCGTTGTTGATCAGCACGTGGCATTCCGGCACCTGCTCGACGAACGCCGCCACCGAATCCGGGTCGGTGACGTCCAGCGGCAGCGCGGTGCCGCCGATCTCCTCGGCGAGCGCGGTCAGCCGTTCGAGCCGCCGGGCGCCCAGCACCACGTGGAAGCCCGCGGCGGCGAGGTGGCGCGCGGTGGCCGCGCCGATGCCGGAGCTCGCCCCGGTGACCACGGCCCAGCGGCCTGCAGAACTTGTGCTCACGTCTTCTTCCTCCCGGGAGACGGCCGATTGCCCGCGTCCATCGGACCACGTCCGGCCGGGGCTGATGTGACGTGCCGGATGTGACACGACACACTGGGGGTTCCAGACATCTTTTTTCGCCTTCGGGCGTCTTATGGATAAAGGGTCACTTCTGGACGACCGTCCCGTTGCATTCCGGGCAAAACGGATGGTCGTGCGCACATTCTCGAAGGGGATAGAGGTCAGAAGGTGAGTGGTTCCAAGCTGCGGTCGGGGTGGGCTGCGCTGGCGGGAGCTGTAGCGGCGGTGCTGCTGATTTCGGGTTGCGGTGCGTCCGCGCCGCAGGAGCAGAAACCCGCGGATCCGGTCGCCAAGGTGTCCTTCGAACCGGGCGCCGACGCGGGCGAGGTCAACCCCGCCGCGCCGATCACGGCCACCGTGGATCGAGGCAGGTTCGACTCCATCGCGCTGACCAACGCCGACGGCAAGCAGGTCGCAGGCGAGCTGTCCAGGGACGGCAAGAACTGGCACGCCACCGAGGCGCTCGGCTACGGCAAGAGCTACTCCTGGACCGGCCAGGCCATCGGCGAGGACGGCAAGCAGGTGCCGGTGCAGGGCACCTTCAGCACGTTGCAGCCGAAGAAGACGATCCGCGCGACGATCAACCCGACGGACAACGCCGAGGTCGGCATCGCGATGCCGATCAGCGTGAAGTTCGACGAGCCGGTCCAGGACAAGGCGGGGATCCAGCGGGCGCTGACCGTGCAGGCCTCGGTGCCGGTCGAAGGCTCCTGGGCCTGGCTGTCGGACCGGCAGGTCGACTGGCGGCCGAAGGAGTACTGGCCGGCGCACACCCACGTCAGCGTGCACGCCAAGCTCTACGGCCAGTCCTACGGCCAGGGCTCGTACGGGCTGGCGGACCTGAGCACCGAGTTCGACATCGGCCGGGCGCAGATCGTCAAGGCGGCGGTGGGCACCCACCGGCTGGTCGTGATGCGCGATGGCGAGCAGGTGGCCAACTACGCGGCGAGCTACGGCGAGGAGTACGACCCGGGCCGCAACACGCCCAACGGCACGTTCATCATCATGCAGAAGAACCCGGTGGAGATCATGGACAATCCCCGTTACGGCTACCGCGACGTGCGCAAGACCTGGGCGGCGCGGTTCTCGAACCACGGCGAGTTCATCCACGAGAACCAGGAGAACGCCGCGGCGCTCGGCAAGGTCAACAACTCGCACGGCTGCATCAACCTCAGCGCGGCCGACGCGAAGGCCTACTTCGACAGCGCGCTGCTCGGCGACCCGGTCGAGGTGACGGGCTCGGCCAGCACCATGCCGCCGCAGTTCGACGTCTACGACTGGCTGCTCAACTGGGATCAGTGGACCAAGAAGTCCGCGGTCTGAGCTGCTGCTGGAACGGGGCCGTGAGCGCTTCGGGTCGCCGCCGCGGCCCGGAGGACTCGCGGCCCCTTCGCGTTCCTCCGGTGGTTCAGCCCTCGGCGTCGGTGGCGAGGACCGCCGTGAGGACGCCGCAGCGCAGGGTGATCGCGCTCGTCGGGGCGTTGCTCGCGCCGCGTTCGCGCCGGTCGGCCGACGTGTGAGCAGTGCCACCCGGGGCCGCCTGGCAGGACCGTCCGGCGGCCCTTGAGCGGTAGCGTCGAACGCCGGCCCCGGCTGTGTTCCGGCACGGCGACGGGAATGTTTCCGCCGCGCCGGGTGTCGGGGTTTGACGCGGGCCCGAAAAATTCGGGCCGCTCGGCTTGCGATGGGCAGCAGATGACTTCCAGCACGTTACGCATGCGGCCGCGCCGCGCCGCCGTCTTCTCGTTGCACACCTCCCCGCTGGAGCAGCCCGGCACCGGCGATGCCGGGGGCATGAACGTCTACGTCGCGCAGACCGCCAAGCGACTCGCCGCGCTCGGCACCGAGGTCGAGATCTTCACCAGGGCGACCTCCTCGGACATCCCGCCGATCGCGGAGCTGGCCCCCGGCGTCCTGGTCCGGAACGTGGTCGCGGGCCCCTTCGAGGGGCTCGACAAGAACGACCTGCCGTCCCAGCTGTGCGCATTCGCCGCCGGCGCGCTGCGGGTGGAAGCCCGCCACGAGCCCGGCTACTACGACATCGTCCACTCGCACTACTGGCTGTCCGGGCAGGTCGGCTGGCTGGCGCGGGAGCGCTGGGGCGTCCCGCTGGTGCACACGGCGCACACCCTCGCCAAGGTCAAGAACGCCAACCTCGCCCAGGGCGACAACCCCGAGCCGCGGGGCCGGGTGCTCGGCGAGGAGCAGGTGGTGGCCGAGGCGGACATGCTGGTGGCCAACACCGAGTTCGAGGCCGCCGACCTGATCGAACGTTACGGCGCCGACCCGGACGCGGTCGCGACGATCCCGCCCGGCGTCGACCTGGAACTCTTCACCCCCGGCGACCGCGCTGCCGCCCGGACGGCCCTGGACCTGCCGCCGGACGCGGTGGTGCTCGCCTTCGTCGGCCGGATCCAGCCCCTGAAGGCCCCGGACGTGCTGCTGCGGGCGACTGCGGAATTGCTCGCCCGCCGGCCGGAGATCCGCGACCGCCTCGTGGTGCTGGTGGTCGGCGGCCCGTCCGGCAGCGGGCTGGAGCGTCCCCGGGCGCTGCAGGAACTCGCCGTGCAGCTGGGCATCACCGACGTGGTGCGCTTCCTCCCGCCGCGCAGCGGGGCGGCGCTGCGTGATGTGTACCGGGCGGCGGACGTCGTGGCGGTGCCGAGCTACAACGAGTCCTTCGGACTGGTCGCGCTGGAGGCGCAGGCCTGCGGCACGCCGGTGGTGGCGGCCGCCGTCGGCGGCTTGCCGGTCGCGGTGGACGACCGGGTGTCCGGGCTGCTGGTGGACGGGCACGGCGCCGGGCAGTGGGCCGATGCGCTCGGCTCGATGCTGGAGCCGGGCCTGCGCGCTCGGCTGGCCGCGAACACAACCGCGCACGCAGCGCGCTTCTCGTGGCAGCGCACCACCGAGGCCCTGCTCGACGCCTACGCGCAGGCGAAGATGTCGTTCCACGCGCAGCTGCGCATCCGGGAGGTCACGGCGTGAGCGTCGACGAGGTCATCAAGTCCACATTGGACGCGAGTGGGCTGGAGTACGAGACCAAGGGCGCGGGGCGGTACTTCGTCACGCTGCCGGGCACCAAGAAGCTGCAGACCAACTGCTGGCTCATCGTCGCCGAGCACGCCCTGGTCGTCGAGGCGTTCGTGTGCCGGCAGCCCGACGAGGCGCACGAGGACGTCTACCGGTTCCTGCTGCACCGCAACGCCCGGCTCTACGGCGTGCACTACACGATCGACGGCAACGGCGACATCTACCTGGTCGGCCGGATCGGCCTGCACGCGGTGACCGCCGACGAGCTCGACAGGGTGCTCGGGCAGGTCCTGGAGGCGGCCGACGGCGACTTCAACACCCTGCTGGAGCTCGGGTTCGCCACGGCCATCCGGCGCGAGTGGGGCTGGCGCGAGTCGCGCGGCGAGTCCCTGGCGAACCTCCAGCCGTTCCGGCAGCTGGTGGAGCGCGACGGCCCGGTCGAGCCCCTGCACGACCGGCCGTAGCGGCGTTCGTCGCCCGATCGGTGCAACCGGAAGATCGTCCCGCTCCGTCTCCGCCGTGTTCACGACGATGCGGAGGAGAACGGCATGGGCAAGCGGCGATTACGCGGGCCGATCGTGGCGCTGGTCGCGCTCGGCCTGTTGAGCGGGTGTTCCTCGGGGGCGGGTGATTCGGCGGTCTCGGAGTCGCGCGCGGTGGCGCCGGCTCCGAAGGAGCGCAGCACCTCGGGCAGCGGTTTCGCGACCGACACGGCAACCGGCGACGCGCAGAGCCCGGCGACCGGTGCGCGCGAGGTGATCCGGACGGCCGAGCTGGACATCGAGGTCGACGACGTCGAGCGGGGCGCGGCCGAGGTGCGGCGGCGCAGCGAGGGCGCGGGCGGCTACCTCCAGCAGGAGGACGCCTACCGGTCGGGCACGACGATGACGATGCGGGTTCCGGCGGACCGACTGGACCAGGTGCTGGGCGAGCTGTCGGGCCTGGGACGGGTCACGTCGCGCAGCCAGCAGGCCCAGGACGTCACCGACCAGCTGGTGGACACGCGGAGCAGGATCGATTCCCAGCGGGCCAGCGTGCAGCGGTTGCGCGCGCTGATGGACCGCGCCGCGACGGTCGACGAGATCGTGTCGATCGAGAGCGAGCTGACCTCGCGCGAAACGGAACTGGACGCCCTCGAACGGCGCGAAGCGACGCTGTCCGGCCAGGTCGAGCTGGCCACGGTGACGGTGCGGCTGGAGCGCCCGGCCGCGGTCGCCGACGACGACACGGGCTTCCTGGCGGGGCTCTTCGGAGGCTGGCGGGCGCTGTCCGAGATCGGCGCGTTCCTGCTGACGGCCTTCGGCGCGGTGCTGCCGTTCGCGGCGGCGCTCGCGGTGCCGGCAACCGCGGCCTGGCTCCTGCGCCGCCGCCGCAAAGCCCTCCGCAAGGCCAGCATCTGACCTGGGATCGGCGTCGGGTCTGGCAAGGCTGCGAGGTTCCGCCACCCGCAACGCGTCTGGAAGACCAAAAGAGACCGCGCGGGGCGGCTCGGGAGAGAGGGGGAGTCACGAGCACGAGCCGCCCCGCGCGGGGGTCCCGCCTGACGGGCCGGTGGGCGGGGGGCACCCGGGGCCCGGCGGGGGCGCGGTTCGATGGGGGATGCGAACCGCGGATTTGCTCTCACGAGATCGGGGAGTGCGTGGGAGCCGATCTCAAGGAGAGCGTTGTCAACTTCGCAGAGTCCTGCAGCGGCCACAAGCCCGCCGCATTACTCCATTAGTGTGATGTTTTCTACTGAAAGTAACGCTAAGGATTCGAACTGCGTTCAGTTTGTCCACGGAAGTGACAGTCGCCACTTTCGTGTCACGGCGCTGCGGTGATCACATAACTGTCGGGTGAAGCGCACAACCAAAACTGCGGGTCACCGCGCGCTGCGGGAGGGTGGGGTCCGGCGGAGGGCAGCGGCCTCCGCGCACCCGATGAGGAGCGGCGAGATGACCGATCGCAACGCCACCACGCAGTGGACCGGAGACCTCAGGGGCGGCTCCGGCACCGTCACGCTGGACTCGTCCAACGCCGGCCAGTTCCCGGTCACCTGGGCGTCCCGGGCCGAGGAGCCCGACGGCCGCACCAGCCCCGAGGAACTGATCGCCGCGGCCCACTCCGCCTGCTACTCGATGCAGCTCTCCGGCCTGCTCACCGCGGCGGGCACGCCGCCGGAGCGGATCGACACCAGCGCCGAGGTCGCCTTCGGCCCGCGCGGCGACGGCTTCGCCATCACCGGGATCGCGCTCACCGTGCGGGCGAAGGTACCGGGAATCGAGCCGGACGTCTTCGACCGAACGGCCCAGAAGGCCAAGGAAATCTGCCCGGTCTCGGCGGCCCTCACCGGAACCACCATCACCCTCGACGCCGCCCTCGACTGAAAGAGCCTGTTTCCAGACTCGCCTTGCGTGGCGGTGCAGGTGGCGGAACCCGCGGCGGTGCCGGTTGCGCGGGTGGGCTAAGCGGCTGCGCCGCTTCAAGGACGATGGCCCGCGCTAACCACACCCGACGCCACCCGCACCGCCACGCGAAGCGAGCCCCGAACAGGCTTTATATAGCCTGGGGGCATGACTTCGACCCTGGTGCTGCTGCGGCACGGTGAGAGCACGTGGAACGCCGAGAACCTGTTCACCGGTTGGGTGGACGTACCGCTGTCGGAGAAGGGCGTGGCCGAGGCCAAGCGCGGCGGTGAGCTGCTGCGCGAGAGCGGAGTGCTGCCGGACGTGCTGCACACCTCGCTGCTGCGACGCGCCATCTCGACGGCGAACATCGCCCTCGACGTCGCGGACCGGCACTGGATCCCGGTTCGCCGCGACTGGCGGCTCAACGAGCGCCACTACGGCGCGCTGCAGGGCAAGAACAAGAAGCAGACCCTCGAGGCCTACGGCGAGGACCAGTTCATGCTCTGGCGTCGCTCGTACGACACGCCGCCGCCGGAGATCGAGCTCGGCAGCGAGTTCAGCCAGGACGCCGACCCGCGCTACGCCGGCCTCGGCGCCGACCTCCCGCGCACCGAGTGCCTCAAGGACGTGGTGGCCCGGCTGCTGCCGTACTGGGAGTCGGCGATCGTGCCGGACCTGCGGGCCGGCCGCACGGTGCTGGTCGCCGCGCACGGCAACTCGCTGCGCGCGCTGGTGAAGCACCTGGACGGGATCTCCGACGGCGACATCGCGGGCCTGAACATCCCGACCGGGATCCCGCTGCGCTACGACCTCGACGCCGACCTCAAGCCCACCAACCCGGGCGGCACCTACCTCGACCCGGAGGCCGCCGCCACCGCCGCGGCGGCGGTCGCGAACCAGGGCCGCTAGCCCGATCGGCCCAAGAGCGAGGGGCACCCGGCGCCGGGCAACCTGGTGCGGGTGCCCCTCTCTCGTCACCTAGATGGGTGGCGGATGGCGAATAGTCGCCGAGGCGGAGAACGGAGCGCGACGGTCGACCGGGCGCTACGTGAACTGGCTCCCAGCAGGGGGTGAAGCCGAGGTGAAGAAGCCCCCTTTTCGTGTCACGGGTATCACGGAACGCCCTCGTAGACTGGCCTTTCCCCACCCCGGCTTGCTTACGATGCTGGCGTGACCGCATTGGGCTACACCGCCCTGATCATCGGCGCGCTCGCACTGGGCGCGATCGGCGGCTTCGTCGCAGCTCGGGGATCCCGGCGCCGCGGCAAGCCCGAAGGGCCGACCGTCGCAGACCTCCTTCAGCGGCTGGTGCACACCAGTGACAGCGGCGTCGTCGTGCTCAACAAGTTCGGCGACGTGGTGCTGCACAACCCGCGGGCCGACGAACTCGGGCTCATCCGCGACCACCAGGCCGATCCGCGCGCCCGCAAGGCCGCCGAGCAGGCCCTGCTGAGCGGCGAGTCCGTGCCCGTCGACCTCTCCCCGCTCAACCGCGCGGGCACCGCGCTGCGCGGCAGCGGCCCGGCCGCGGTGCTCGGCGAGGTGCGCCCGCTCGGCGACGGCTTCAGCGTCGTCGACGCCGCCGACGAGTCCGACTCGGTCCGCCTGGAGGCCACCCGGCGCGACTTCGTGGCGAACGTCAGCCACGAGCTCAAGACCCCGGTCGGGGCGCTCGCGCTGCTCGCCGAGGCGGTGCTGGACGCCGCTGACGACGCCGAAGAGGTGCGGCGGTTCTCCAACAAGATCCTGCACGAGTCGACCCGGCTCGGGACGCTGGTCTCCGAGCTGATCGCGCTGTCCCGGCTGCAGGGCGCGGAGCGGCTGCCCGAGCTGACCACGGTCGGCGTCGACGCCGTGGTGGAGGAGGCGCTGGGCCGCTGCAGGCTGGCGTCCGAGTCCGCCGGGATCGAGATCGCCGTGGACGAGCCCACCGGCTACCTGCTGGACGGCGACCGGACGCTGCTGGTGACCGCGCTGAGCAACCTGATCAACAACGCCATCTCGTACTCGCCGCCGGACAGCCCGGTGTCGATCAGCCGCCGGTTGTCCGGCGACTTCGTGGAGATCGCGGTCACCGATCGCGGCATCGGCATCGAACCCGAGTACCACGAGCGGGTGTTCGAGCGGTTCTTCCGGGTGGATCCGGCGCGGTCCCGCGCCACCGGCGGCACGGGCCTGGGCCTGGCGATCGTCAAGCACGTCGCCGCCAACCACGGTGGCGAGGTCAAGTTGTGGAGTCGCACCGGCACCGGCTCCACCTTCACACTTCGGGTGCCCAGGCACGGCACGACCGACGGCCCGCCGGCCGCAGCAGAGCCGGTGTCATCAGCGGATCGCGCGGGCAGTGCCGCCCGCTCGGCGACGGAGAGCGCGGACGGGGTCACAACCGTCGAAACGGGAGGAGTCCGGTGACCAGGGTGCTGATCGTGGAGGACGAGGAGTCCTTCGCCGACCCACTTGCCTTCTTGCTGCGCAAGGAGGGCTTCACGGCGGCGGTCGCCGCCAACGGCCCGGAGGCCTTGGACGAGTTCGATCGCAACGGCGCGGACATCGTGCTGCTGGACCTGATGCTGCCGGGCATGAGCGGCACGGACGTGTGCAAGCAGCTGCGCCAGCGCTCCTCGGTCCCGGTGATCATGGTGACCGCCCGGGACAGCGAGATCGACAAGGTCGTGGGCCTGGAGCTCGGCGCCGACGACTACGTCACCAAGCCGTACTCGGCGCGGGAGCTGATCGCGCGGGTGCGCGCGGTGCTGCGCCGCCGCGGCGAGGCGGAGGAGCTGCAGCCGCAGGTGCTGGCGGCCGGGCCGGTGCGGATGGACGTGGAACGCCACGTGGTGACCGTGGACGGCGCCGACGTCAACCTGCCGCTGAAGGAGTTCGACCTGCTCGAATACCTGCTGCGCAACGTCGGCCGGGTGCTCACCCGCGGCCAGCTCATCGACCGGGTGTGGGGCGCCGACTACGTCGGCGACACCAAGACGCTGGACGTGCACGTCAAGCGCCTGCGCTCGAAGGTCGAGCCCGACCCGGCGGACCCGCGCTACCTGATCACGGTCCGCGGCCTCGGCTACAAGTTCGAGGGCTAGCCGCGGGCGGAGACGCCGTGCGATCGAGCCCCCGGCGCGGGCCCCTCGGGACCCGCGCCGGGGGCTCTTCCGCGCCGATCGGCCGAGCGAGCAGCGCCGACGACTGACCGATCGACCGAGGTCGGAGGGCCGATCGGCCGATCGGCGAACAGGGGTGCGAGCGGGCAATCTTGAGCCGTGAACAACCCGATCCCCAACGCCCCCGCCGCGACTCCGCCGCCCGCCGTCGCTGCGCCGCCCGGCAGACCCGCCGCCAGGCGCATCGTCGAGCTCGACGTGCTGCGCGGCTTCGCGTTGTGCGGGATCCTCCTGGTCAACATCCCGCCGCTGATGCACATGGACCGGACGGTGGACTACCAGGTCCTGCCGGTCCCGCACGTGTTCGACATGTTCGTCCAGCAGCGGTTCTTCCCGATCTTCTCGCTGCTGTTCGGCGTCGGGTTCGGGATCTTCCTGGCGAGCGCGGGCCGGCGCGCGGCGCATCCGCGCGTGGTGTTCCTGCGCAGGCTGGTCGTGCTCGCCGGGTTCGGCATCCTGCACCAGTTCCTCCAGCCGGGCGAGGCGCTGCTGCCATACGCGATCTTGGGGCTGGTCGTGCTGCTGCCGATGAGCTTCCTGCCGTGGTGGGCGAACCTGCCGATCGGCGCGGCCCTGATCGCCGCCGCGACGATCCTCACCAGCGGCGGCACATCGCTGATCCCGGGCATGATGCTGACCGGCTTCGCCCTCGCCCAGAGCGGGTTGCCCGCGACGCTGCACCGCCGCGGTGGCCAGATCGCGATCGTGTTCGCGGTGGCCGTGATCGCCTCCGCCGGGTTCCTGGTGCTGCAGGAGCAGGATCCCCTGAGCGCCGGCTTCACGCACTCGTCGGCGGCGGCCGGGCTGTTCATGGCCATCGCCTACGCCACCGGGCTGCTCCTGCTGATGCGGACGCCGGCTCGCCGCGCGCTGTCCGCGGTGCTCGAACCGCTGGGCCGGATGGCGCTGACCAACTACGTCACCGCGACGCTGCTGGTCCTCCTGCTCGGCCCCCTGGCCGGGCTGTGGGAGTCGGCGGAGTACGGCGCGCTCATCGCGCTGGCCGTCGGCATCCTCGTCGTCCAGATCATCTGGAGCCGGCTGTGGCTCGCCCGCTTCCGGTACGGCCCGCTGGAGTGGGTCTGGCGCTGCGCGACCTGGTGGAGCATCGTCCCCAACCGCCGGGTAACGGCCCAGGGCGGACGGCGTGCACTCAGCGTGACAGGCCTCTCGGGCCTCGACCTCGACGGCGAGGTCGAGAGGTGATGTTGGCCGCGTGACCTGGCGCACTGATGTCCTGGTTGGCCAGGTCTGCGGCGTGCGCGGGGTGAGCTGGTAGGCCGTTTGCTGCCCCACCTCGCCCCCGACCGCGTGCGCAGCCGGTAATTTGTCGGGCATGCGCCTAGGGGTGCTCGACGTCGGATCCAACACGGTCCACCTGCTGGTGGTGGACGCACATCGTGGTGCCCATCCGACCCCGATGACATCGGAGAAGACCGTGCTGCGGCTGGCCGAGCGGATCGGCTCGCACGGCGGCCGACTCGCAGAGGAGGACGCCGCGGAGCTCGTCCGCACCGTCGCCGACGCGCAGGAGGCTGCCATCGCCGCAGGTTGCGAGGAGCTGATGGCCTTCGCGACCTCGGCGATCCGCGATGCGGAGAACGCCGCCGAAGTGCTGGCTCGGGTGCGCGCCGAGACCGGCATCGAGCTGGAGGTGCTGCCAGGCGAGGACGAGGCCCGGTTCACCTTCCTGGCGGCCCGCCGCTGGTACGGCTGGTCGGCGGGCAACCTGCTGATGCTCGACATCGGCGGCGGCTCGCTGGAGATGGCGGTCGGCATCGACGAGCAGCCGGACCTGGCGGTGTCGGTGCCGCTGGGTGCCGGGCGGCTGGCGCGCACGATGCTGCACGACCCGCCGACCCAGGACGAGGTGAAGAAGCTGCGCGATTGGCTGCAGGGGCAGCTGGCGCCCACCGCGAAGCGCTTCCGCAAGCTGGGGCGGCCCGATCGCGCGGTGGCCAGCTCGAAGACGTTCCGGTCGCTGGCCAGGCTGACCGGGGCGGCCCCGGCTTCGGCGGGACCACGGGTGCCGCGCACGCTGACCGAGACCGGCCTGCGGCAGCTGCTCGCGTTCATCACCCGCATGTCGTCGGCCGACCTGGCCGCGCTGGACGGCGTGAGCGGCGCGCGGGCGCACCAGCTGGTGGGGGGCGCGCTGGTGGCTGAGGCCGCCATGCGGGCGCTGGGCCTGAAGGAACTCGACATCTGCCCCTGGGCGCTGCGGGAGGGTGTGATCCTGCGACGACTGGACCACACCAATGGAGACAGTCACACTGCCATTCAGGCCCGCGCAACACTGGGGCTCGCGGAGTCGGGGTCCGCGGACGGAACTGGACGCCAGACGCAGCACGGGGCACGGTGGGAGCGATGAGTCGGGACAGCGGGGCCGATCAGCCCACCCAGCGCACCGTTGCGGAGCTGCTGGCCGAGTACGGCGGCAGCTCGCAGAAGAGTTCCCGCCGCCGGCGCCGCAGGGCCGAAGACCCGTCCGAAACCGCGCCGCAGGCGATCATCGAGCGGGTGCTGTCGGACAGCGGCCAGATGCGCGCCGTGCCGCCGGACGCCGAGCCGCCGCAGCGTCGCAGCCACCGCCCGGGTGCGCCGAGCCCGGCCGCCCAGCAGCAGGCTCCGCAAGCACCTGCTCCGCAGCCTCCGGCCGCTCAGCAGCCGGCTCCACAAGCACCTGCTCCGCAGCTTCCGGCCGCTCAGCAGCCGGCTCCACAAGCGCCCGCTCCGCAACCCGCAGCTCCGCCACCGCCGGCAGCACCTGCGACACCGCCTCCCGCTGCGCCTCCCGCGGCCTCGGAGCCAGCGGCGGAGGCGGCGGGCGCCGGCTACTGGGCTCAGCGGTTCACCAGCGCGGGCAAGGGCAAGGCATCGCCCCCGTCGGCTCCGCCGGAAGGCGACGCCGAGGCGACGATCCAGCAGCCCGCGTTGCGGCGGCCGGCGCCGCAGCAGGACGCGCCCCCGGCGCCGCCGAAACCCGCTCCGCAGGAGGGGCTCACGGAGCAGCTGCCGCGCGTCGCGGCAGCCAAGTCCGAGCCCGATCCGGAAGGCACTGCGGTGCTGGCCTACCCGCCCGCGCCTGCACCTGCGCAGCAGCAGGAGGAGGAAGCGCCGGACGAGCCGGAGGATCCGTACGACTTCGACTCCTACGACGAACCCGAGTCCGAGTACGCCGAGGACGACTACGACCCCGAGCTGCCCGCGGGCCTGGATGCGGACGACTACCGCGACGGCGAACCCGATGACGAGCCCGTCTCCGCGGGCAAGGAGTGGGGCACGCTGGTGCTGCAGGGCGTCGGCGGCCTGGTCGGCGGCGGGCTGGTCTGGGTCGGGTTCCGCTGGTTGTGGGGCACGAACGCCCTCGCGGCGCTCGGCGCGGCGCTGGTGATCACCGGTCTGCTGGTGTTCATCGCGTGGAAGTTCTTGCGCACCAACGATCTGCAGACGATCCTGCTGGCGGTGCTGGTCGGCTTGTTCTGCACGGTGTCCCCGGCGGCACTGCTGCTGTTCAGCCACTCGTGACGCACCGGCGCACGACCACCCACCCACCGTCGGTCATGCTTGGCAGGCGATGACAGTGCAACCGCCCCAGCGCGAGGAGGCACCCGGCCGGATCCCGGTCGGGCTGTCCAGCGCGTCGGTGTGGCCGCAGCCGGCGCGCGCGGCGTTCGAGATGGCCGCGGACCTCGGGTTCGACGGCGTCGAGGTGATGGTCTGGGCGGACGCGGTCAGCCAGGACGTCTCGGCGCTGCACCGGCTTTCCGAGCAGCACGGCGTGCCGATCCTGGCGGTCCACGCGCCGTGCCTGCTGATCACGCAGCGGGTCTGGTCGCCGGAGCCGGAGGAGCGGCTGCGGCGGTCCGTGGTGGTGGCCAGCGAGCTGGGCGCGCAGACGGTCGTCGTGCACCCGCCGTTCCGCTGGCAGCGCCGCTACGCGGAGGGATTCACCGAGCTGGTCGCGGAGCTGGAGGAGACCAGCGGGATCTCGATCGCCGTGGAGAACATGTTCCCGCTGCGCCCGCCGAGCACGCTGAACCGGTTGCGCGGCGGCAAGAGCAGCGGGCTGTCGGCGTTCAAGCCCTCGCCGGACCCGACGGAGGTCGGCTACCGCAACTACACGCTCGACCTGTCGCACGCCGCCGCGGCGCACGTGGACGCAATCGAGCTGCTGAAGCGGATGAAGGACGGCCTGGCGCACGTGCACCTGGCGGACGGCACCGGAGCGCCGCGGGACGAACACCTGGTGCCGGGGCAGGGCAACCAGCCGTGCGCGGAGGTGTGCGAGGCGCTGGCCGCCGACGGCTACCAGGGCGCGGTGGTCCTGGAGATCAACACCCGCAAGGCGCGCAATCCCCAGCAGCGCGCGGCATTGCTGTCCGAGGCGCTGCTGTTCGCGCGGCTGCACCTGGAGCCTCTGCACGCGGGCTGACCGGTTTCTCCTGGTCAGGGTCCGAGCGCGGTTTTCCGCGCGATAGCCCGCAAAAACCGTGCGCGGGCGGCCGGCGCGACTAACCGATGCCTAGTGATCAACTTCTCCGAAGGTCACTAGACTCAGTGACCATGAACTCGTTGCGCGCATCGGTCGCCGAGCGCTTCCGACCGCTGGACCGCACGTGACGGAGGTCCTGGATCCCTTCGCAGCGGCCACTTCGGTGCGCCCGCTCGGCGATGGCACCTTCGTCGCCAACCTGCATCCCGACTGGGCCGTCGGAGAACGTCCGCACGGCGGCTACCTGCTCGCCCTGATGGCCCGCGCCCTCGGCGACGTGACCGGGCTCGCGCCGCTTTCGCTCAGCGCCCAGTACCTGCGCCCGCCCCGGGTCGGCCCGGTGCTGGTCCGCACCGAGGTGCTCAAGGCAGGCAAGACGGTGACGGCCGCCCGCGCGCAGCTGGAGCAGAGCGGCCAGGTCTGCGTGGAAGCCACGGCCACCCTCGGCAAGGTGCCCGAATCGGAGCCCGAGTGGTCGGATCTGCCCGACATGCCGGTGAACCCGCCGTCGACCGCGATCGACCTCGCCGCCACCGAGGCCCGGAAGTTCTTCACGCTGGCCCGGGTCTGCGACATGCGGCTGGACGCGAGCACCGCGGACTTCCTCAACGGCGGCACCGGCGAGCCGCGGCTGAGGCTGTGGGCCAAGCCCCGCGAGGCGCAGCCCGACCTGCTGTTCGGGCTGGTCGCGGGCGACCTGACGGTGCCGGTGACGCTGAACCTCGGCCGGTTCGGCTGGGCACCGACGGTGCAGCTCACCGCCCTGCTGCGGGCTCAGCCGGCGAACGGCTGGCTGCGGATGGTGGTGGACTGCCGCGCGGTGCACGGCCAGTGGTTCGACGAGGACGTCATGGTGATCGACTCGGTCGGCCGCCTGATCTGCCAGGCCCGCCAACTCGCCCTGTCTCCCTGACCCGGTCTCCCTGACCCGGTCTCCCCGCAGTTTCCATTGAAACTGGTCCTCCAGTTTCAATGGAAACTGCGGACCTCCGGTGTGTCGGATCCCGACACGCCGGAGGTTGTGGACAACTCCCGCAATTTCAATGGAAATCGGACCTCTGATTTCCATTGAAATTGCGGACGATCCGGGCGCCGGACCCCGTGCTCTGCCGACCAGGGATCCAGAGATCCAGGGATCCAGGCTCAGGACCCCGTGCTCTGCGGACGATCCGGACGCCGGACCCTGTGCCCTGCGGACCCCGGACCAGAGATCCAGAGATCCAGAGATCCCCATGCTCTGCGGACGATCCGGACGCCGGGCCCCGTGCTCTGCGGACCCTGGACCAGGGACCCGGGATCCAGGCTCAGGACCTCGTGATCTGCGGCGGGCCCGGTGTCCGGGGGCGGGGTGGGTCAGGTGAGGCGGGTGACGTCGAGGCCTCCGTCGGCGTGCTGCTTGCGGAGGCGCTTCTTGTCGAACTTGCCGACGCTGGTCTTCGGCGCTTCCGGGATGAACGTCCAGTACTCCGGCACCTGCCACTTCGCCACCTCGCCCGCGAGGAAGTCGCGCAGCTCGGCCGCGTCCACCTGCTGGCCGTCGCGGAGCACCACCGCGACCAGCGGCCGCTCGGACCACTTCTCGTCCGGCACGCCGATGACCATCGCCTCGGCCACCGCCGGGTGCCCCATCACCTTGTTCTCCAGGTCGACCGACGAGATCCACTCGCCGCCCGACTTGATCACGTCCTTGGCCCGGTCCGTCAGCTGCACGAACCCGTCCGGCGTGATGAACCCCACGTCCCCGGTGCGCAGCCAGCCGTCGTGGAACTTCTCCGGATCGTCGTCGCCGTAGTACGCCCCGGCGATCCACGGCCCGCGGACCTCCAGCTCGCCGACGCTCTCGCCGTCCCACGGCAGCACCGCGCCGTCGTCGCCGACCAGCCGGCCCTGCACGCCGGCAGGCAGGCGCCCCTGGCTGGCGCGGTAGGTCCAGCGCTGCTCGCCGGTGACGCCTTCCGGCGCCCGGGCCACGCTGCCCAGCGGCGACGTCTCGGTCATGCCCCAGGCGTGCAGCACCGAGATGTCGTACTTCTCGTCGAACGCCTTCATCAGCGACGGCGGGCACGCCGCGCCGCCGACCACGACCTCGCGCAGCGAGGACACGTCGTGCGGGTCGGCATCGAGGTGCTGCAGCACGCCCTGCCAGATCGTCGGCACCGCCGCGGCCATCGTCGGGCGCTCCGCCTCGATCATCTTCAGCAGCGGCTCGGGCTGCAGGAACCGGTCCGGCATGATCATCGACGCGCCGACCATGAACGCCGCGTACGGCAGGCCCCACGACATCGCGTGGAACATCGGCACCACGGCCAGCGACCGGTCCGCCTGCGACAGGGCCATCCCGTCGGTCATGCACACCTGCATCGAGTGCAGGTAGATCGACCGGTGCGAGTAGACGACGCCCTTCGGGTTGGCGGTGGTGCCGGAGGTGTAGCACATGGCGGCGGCCGAGCGTTCGTCGATCTCCGGCCAGTCGAACTCCTCCGGCTGCCCGGCCAGCAGTTCCTCGTAGTCGTGCACCGCCACCCCGGCCGGCGCCTCCAGCGCGGCCTTGGCGCCGCCGGCGACGATCACGTGCCGCACCGTCTTCAGCTCCGGCAGCAGCTTCTGGAACAGCGGCAGCAGCGTCGCGTCGACCAGCACGACCTGGTCCTCGGCGTGGTTGGCGACGTAGACGAGCTGCTCGGGGAACAACCGGATGTTCAGCGTGTGCAGCACGGCGCCCATGGACGGCACCGCGAAGTACGCCTCCAGGTGCTCGGCGTTGTTCCACATGAACGTGCCGACCCGCTCGTCGCCGGTCACGCCGAGGCCGCGCAGCGCGTGCGCCAGCTGCGCGGTCCGGCGGCCCACCTCCGCGAAGCTGCGGCGCCGCGCCCCGTCGCCGGTCCAGGTCACGACTTCCGCGGACGCGCCGTGCGGCCCGCTGCCCTGCTGGAGGATCCGAGCGATCGAGAGCGGGCCGTCCTGCATCGTGCTGAACATGATCAGAGCTCCTTTGGGCTGGTCATTCAGGCGCGAAAGATCGCTCGGCCGTGGCGGGCGCTGTGGTGGCAGACACAGTAGCGGCTGGAATCGACCTTCGGGAGGGTCGGCCACGCAGCGTGGTCTGGCACCCTGAGCGGCATGACGACGATCGCCGTACTCGGAGCCGGAAAGATCGGGGAATCCCTGCTGTCGGGGCTGCTGAAGGCGGGGCGCGCCCCGTCGGACCTGCTGTTCACCGAGCGGTTCCCGACGCGCGCGGAGGAGCTGACCAAGACCTACGGCATCACGCACGTCGACGTGGCCGGTGCCGTGCAGCGCGCGGACGTCATCGTCGTCGCCGTCAAGCCGCAGGACATCGAGCCGCTGCTGGACGAGATGGCGCCGAACCTGCCCAGCGGCAAGCTCGTGGTGTCGCTGTGCGCGGGCCTGCCGACGAAGCTGTTCGAGCGCCGGTTGCCCGAGAGCACCGCGGTCGTCCGGGTCATGCCGAACACCCCGATGCTGGTCGGCGAGGCGATGAGCGCGATCTCCGGCGGCGCGCACGCCTCGGACGCAGACCTGGCGCTGGTCGAGGATCTGCTCGGCAGCGTCGGCAAGGTCGCGCGAGTGCCCGAGAGCCAGCAGGACGCGGTGACGGCGCTGTCCGGCTCGGGCCCTGCGTACTTCTTCTACCTGGTCGAAGCCATGATCGACGCCGGCATCCTGCTGGGCATCCCGCGGGCCACCGCGGCGGACCTGATCGTCCAGTCCGCGGTCGGCGCGGCGGCGATGCTCCGCGAGGGCGGCGGCCACCCGGTGATGCTGCGCGAGGCGGTCACCTCCCCGGCGGGCACGACCATCGCGGGCATCCGCGAGCTGGAGAAGCACGGCGTGCGCGCGGCGCTCATCGACGCCATCGAGGCGGCCCGCGACCGGTCCGTCGAGCTCGGCAAGGCCCACGAGACCGACGAACCGGCCTGACGGGTCGGTGCTGGTCCGGCGCCGATTTCGCGCGAAATCGGCGTTCCCCACGCCTGGCGGGTGGCGATTTCGCGCGAAATCGCCACCCTCGCCGCGTGGCCGCATGGCTTCGAGCGCGAGGTGGTGCGAACTACTCAGGGCCAAGGGGGACGTTCGGCCATCGCAGGTGTCCCGTGTGTCCCGCTACTCTCGATAGAGCACGTGCGTGAGGTTTCCGTCGGAGGGGAAGCCGACGGCGCGACACGTGCCGAAGGGCACGGTGAAGCATGTCTGCGAACTCCGAACCCAGCCAACAGGCGCCACCGAGCATGGGTCAGGTGCGGTTCCTCACCGTCGCAGAGGTCGCAAAGCTGATGCGGGTGTCGAAGATGACGGTCTACCGGCTCGTGCACGCGGGTGAGCTGCCCGCAGCGCGAGTGGGGCGTTCGTTTCGGGTCGCCGAGAAGGACGTCCACGCGTACCTGGAAAGCGCCTACTACAACGCGGGCTGAGATCGCCCGGCCGACCGTTTGCGCAGGTGACCGGCCGCGAGCCCGACGGGCGGCCGATGGCGGCCCGGACGGCTCGCGCGCCCGGCCGGCGGTGCCCGGCGGCGTTTCGAGGACCACGGCGGAAGGCCTCGAGACCTGCGGGTAAAGTTTTGGGTTGGTCGTGCCAGGTGTGCGTGCTCATGCGGCTGCACCGGTGCGGGAGACGTTCGAACTGCCGTCAAGAGTGAAGGAGTCCGCATGGGCTCGGTCATCAAGAAGCGCCGTAAGCGCATGTCCAAGAAGAAGCACCGCAAGCTGCTCCGCAAGACGCGCGTCCAGCGTCGCAAGTTGGGCAAGTGACCTGCGCACCGCCGCCGGCCGATGGTCGGCGGCGGTTGTTTTTTGCCGGTGGGCCGGTGCGCGCGGCCGACTCGTTCCGGTAACCCGAACGCCGCTGTGAGGGGCGCATTCGGCGGTAGCATCGCAGTCGGCGAGCGTGCCGGAGAGCGCAGGGAGGCACAGTGGGCCCGAATGTCGTGCTGGTGACGGGGGTCAGCCGGTTCCTGGGCGGGCACCTCGCCGCGCGACTGGCGGCCGATCCCTCGGTTCAGCGGGTCCTCGGCGTGGACACCGTGCAGCCCGGCCGCGATCTGCTGCGGCGGATGGGGCGCACCGAGTTCGTCCGCGCCGACATCCGGAACCCGCTGATCAGCAAGGTCATCGCGAACGCCCAGGTCGACACCGTGGTGCACGCGGCGGTCAACTCCCACTCCGGGCCCGGCGGACGGGCCACGACGAAGGAGATGAACGTCATCGGCACCATGCAGCTGCTGGCCGCCTGCCAGCAGTCGCCGCTGGTGCGCAAGGTGGTGGTCCGGTCGACCTGCGCGGTCTACGGGTCGAGCTCGCGGGACCCGGCGGTGTTCACCGAGGAGATGGAGCCCAAGGACCTGCCGTCGTCCGGCTACGCCAAGGATGCGGTGGAGATCGAGGGCTACGTGCGCGGCTTCGGCCGGCGGCGGCCCGATGTGGACATCACCACGCTGCGGTTCAGCAACCTGATCGGCCCGCGCATCGACGCCGTGCTGGCCCGCTACTTCGCGCTTCCGGTGGTGCCGACCGTGCTCGGGTTCGACGCGCGGCTGCAGATGCTGCACTCCGAGGACGCGCTGGCGGTCCTGGAGCGGGCGACGATGATGGACTTGCCCGGCGTGTTCAACGTGGCCGGTGACGGCGTGCTGATGCTCTCGCAGGCGATCCGGCGCGCCGGGCGCGTCGCGATGCCGCTGCCGAGCACGGCGGTGCTGCCGCTGGCCCAGTTCTTCCGCAGCGCCCGGCTGGTCGACTTCTCGCCGGAGCAGCTGCGCTACCTCAACTTCGGCCGGGTGCTGGACACCACGAGGCTCCGCGAGGAGTTCGGGTTCACCCCGCGCTGGACCACCCAGCAGGCGTTCGACGACTTCGTGCGCGGCCGGGGCCTGCGGCCGGTGGTCGACAAGGAGAGCATCCTGGCGCTGGAGCGCGGCGCAGGGGACCTGCTGGGGAAGCTGCGGTAACGGAGGCGGCATGAGTAGCCCTGTGTCAACCCGAGTCCTCCTCAACCGCACCTCAGGGGAACGTGACGCGAACCAGCCACGAGAAACTGCGAAACGCGGGATTGAGCCGGACGCAACCACAACTGTGAAACGCGGAGAGGCGGAACTGGTGAGCGACGGTCTCGCCCGACCGGGTGCGGGGGCGTGATGGCGGATGCGCAGGTGATCCCGCTGCGCGCGGCGGACCGGGAGCAGCTGGCGGCCGCGAAACCGCCGGAACCCGGCTGGGAGGACGCCGTCATCGACGCGCTGGCGTTCGCCCGTCGGCGGTTGCTCGGCGACTACCAGGTCGACGAGTTCGGCTTCGACCAGGAGCTGACCGACGAGGTGTTCCTCCGGCTCCTGCGGCCGGTTTACGAGAAGTGGTTCCGGGTCGAGGTGATCGGCGGCCACCACGTGCCCGTCGACCGCGGCGCGCTGGTGGTGGCCAACCACTCCGGCACGCTGCCGTGGGACGCGCTGATGACCACGGTCGCGCTGCACGACCACGTCCAGGCGCCCCGGCACCTGCGGATGCTCGGCGCCGACCTGGTGTTCTCGCTGCCGGTGCTCGGCCCGCTCGCCCGCAAGGCCGGGCACACGCTGGCCTGCAACCCGGACGCGGAGCGGTTGCTGACCAACGGCGAGCTGGTCGGGGTGTGGCCGGAGGGCTTCAAGGGCATCGGGAAGTCGTTCAAGGACCGGTACAAGCTGCAGCGCTTCGGGCGCGGCGGGTTCGTCTCGGCCGCGCTGCGCACCGGCGCGCCGATCGTGCCCTGCTCGATCGTCGGCGCCGAGGAGATCTACCCGAAGCTGGCGGACATCAAGCCGCTGGCGCGGTTGCTCGGCGTGCCGTACTTCCCGGTCACGCCGTTCTTCCCGCACTTCGGGCTGCTGGGGGCGGTGCCGCTGCCGTCGAAGTGGTACATCGAGTTCGGCGAGCCGATCGAGACCTCGTCGTTCCCGGAGGGCGCGGCGGACGACCCGATGCTGGTGTTCAGCCTCAGCGACCAGGTCCGGGAGATCATCCAGCAGACCCTCTACCGCCTGCTCTCCCAACGCACCAACGTCTTCCTCGGCTGACCGCAAGTTCCATTGAGGTTTTCCAGCCTCGTTTTGCGTGGCGGTGCGTGCGTCGGTGGTCGCCAGTTTCAATTGAAACTGGTGTTGCGGGGCGCCGAGGCCAGGGATTGTAAGGCGGTCGTCGGGTCGGTGCCGCGTTGCGGACCGGGCCGTCCGTTGTTCTATTTGTGCTGGTGAACGTGCTTTTTCCGTGAGGTCGAAACGCGGAAATCCGGACAGTTACCAGACGAAGCGGACGGTGCGTGATGAGCTACCCCTCGACCTTCGGCTCCCAAGATCCCTTCGCGGATCTGCTCAACAGGTTCTTCGGCATGTCGCCGATGACGTCGCCGCCCGCCGTGCAGCGAGTGCCGATCGGCCGGCTGCTCAGCGAATCCGCCACCGAGCTGATCGGCAAGGCGTCCGAGCGCGCGAAGCAGGACGGCAGCGCCGACCTGGACACCGAACACCTGCTGTGGGCGGCGACGCAGGTGGAACCGTCCCGCAGCCTGCTGGTCCAGGCCGGCGCCGAGCCGGACCACCTCGCCTCGCGGATCGCCGAGGTGCTGCCCGGCGCCAGCGCCGAGCCCTCGGCGAGCCCGGGGCTGACGCCCGCCGCGAAGCGCGCGCTGATCGGCGCGCACGCGCGGTCCCAGGCGGCGGAGAAGTCCTACATCGGGCCCGAGCACATCCTGGCGGCCCTGCTCGACGATCCGGACTCGGCGGCGGTCAAGCTGCTGGACTCCTACGAGATCAACACCCGCAAGCTCCGCGACCGGGTCGACCGCGTCGCGACCACCGACAACATCCCGACGACCGCGGGCAGCGACACCCCGACGCTGGACGAGTACAGCCGGGACCTCACCGAAGAGGCCCGCGCGGGCAAGCTGGACCTGGTCGTCGGGCGCGCCGACGAGATCGAGCAGACCGTGGAGATCCTTTCCCGGCGCAGCAAGAACAATCCCGTGCTCATCGGCGAACCCGGCGTCGGCAAGACCGCGATCGTCGAGGGGCTGGCGCAGCGCATCATCGCCGGCGACGTCCCGGAAACCCTGCAGGACAAGCGGGTTCTCGCGCTCGACATGACCGGCCTGGTGGCCGGCGCGCAGTACCGCGGCGAGTTCGAGCAGCGGCTGAAGAAGGTGATCGACGAGGTCCGCGCCGCCGAGGGCTCGGTGATCCTGTTCATCGACGAGATGCACACCATCGTCGGCGCCGGGGCCGGCGGCGAGAGCAGCATGGACGCGGGCAACATCCTCAAGCCCGCGTTGTCCCGGGGAGAACTGCACGTCATCGGGGCCACCACGATCGACGAGTACCGCAAGCACGTGGAGAAGGACGCCGCGCTGGAACGCAGGTTCCAGCCGGTCCTGATCGCAGAGCCCACCGTCGAGGAGACCATCCAGATCCTGCAGGGCTTGCGCGACTCCTACGAGGCGCACCACGGCGTCCGCTTCTCCGACGAGGCGCTCTCCTCGGCCGCCGCCCTCTCCGACCGCTACATCAGCGACCGCTACCTGCCGGACAAGGCCATCGACCTGATGGACCAGGCGGGCGCGCGGGTGCGGCTGCGGTCGGTCAGCCGCAGCGGCGACGTCCGGGAGCGCGAGGACCGGATGGCCAAGCTGCGCCGCGAGAAGGACCAGGCCGTCGACGCCGAGGACTACGACCGGGCCCGCGAGCTCAAGGAGCAGATCGAGGACCTGGAAGGGGAGATCGCCGGGATCACCGAGCGGCGCGAAGGCGTCGCGGACGTGACGACCCAGGACATCGCGGAGGTGCTGTCCAAGCGCACCGGCATCCCCGTCGCGCAGCTGACCGAGGACGAGAAGCACCGCCTGCTGCGGCTGGAGGAGGCCCTGCACGAACGGGTCGTCGGCCAGGACGAGGCGGTCCTGGCGGTGGCGGAGGCGGTCCGCCGCAGCCGGGCCGGGATGGCGCACCCGGACCGGCCCATCGGGTCGTTCCTGTTCCTGGGGCCGACCGGCGTCGGCAAGACCGAGCTGGCGAAGGCGCTCGCGGAGCTGATGTTCGGCGACGAGCACAAGCTGATCCGCTTCGACATGAGCGAGTTCCAGGAGAAGTACACCGTGTCCCGGCTGGTCGGCGCCCCGCCCGGCTACGTCGGCTACGAGGAGGCCGGGCAGCTGACCGAGAAGGTCCGCAGGCAGCCCTACAGCGTGCTGCTGTTCGACGAGATCGAGAAGGCGCACCGGGACGTGTTCAACACGCTGCTGCAGGTGCTCGACGACGGCCGGCTGACCGACGCCCAGGGCCGCACCGTGGACTTCCGCAACACCGTGGTGATCATGACGAGCAACGTGGGCGCCCAGCGGATCCTGGCCCACGAGGGCGACGTGGACGGCATCCGCGACGAGCTGATGGACGACCTGCACGCGAGGTTCGCGCCGGAGTTCCTCAACCGCATCGACGAGACGATCGTCTTCCACCGGCTGACCGAGGACGACCTGGCGCAGATCGTCGACCTGATGCTGGACCGCAGCCGCCGCCTGCTGCGCGCCCAGGAGATCGACCTGGAGGTCACCGAGGCGGCCAAGAAGTGGCTGACCCGGCGCGGGTTCAAGCCGGAGTTCGGGGCGCGGCCGCTGCTGCGCACCATCCAGACGCAACTGGACAACCGGATCTCCAAGCTGCTGCTGCGCGGCGAGGTCCAGCCGGGCGACACGATCCTCGCCTCGATCGAGGACGACGAGCTGATCTGCACCCTGGCCCGGCCGCACGAAGCGGACGTCCCGCAGCAGGCCGGGGACAAGGCGCCCGAATCGAGCAAGGTCTGAAGCTCGATGCGGCTCTTGGGGAGTTCGTTCAACGCGGCGGTTTCGCGCGAAACCGCCGCCACCCCAACAGGCTTCGCCACGTCCAGGAGTGGTCGGGGCGGCTCGGAAGTGCGCCGGTTCGAATCCGGTGGGAAGGATGGATCATGAGTAGCCTTTCGGATGATCCGACCCAGGCGGTGGCCGACCGGCTCGCGAAGCTGGCCTGGCAGTCCGTGCTCGTCGTGGGCGTCTGCTCGCTGGTCGTCGGCGTGCTGGCGCTGGTCTGGCCGCGGGCGACGCTGATCGTCATCGGTGTGCTGTTCGGCGTCTACCTGCTGGTCAGCGGTGTGCTGCAGATCGTCGCGGCGTTCGGCACGCACGTGACGGCGGCGATCAGGGTGCTGGCGTTCATCAGCGGCGCGCTGTCGATCCTGCTGGGCCTGCTGTGCTTCCGGGGCGAGATGCAGTCGATCCTGTTCCTGGGCCTGTGGATCGGCATCGGCTGGCTGTTCCGCGGCGTCACCCAGACGACCGCGTCGATAGCCGACCGGGCGATGCCCGCGCGCGGCTGGCAGATCTTCATGGGCATCGTCACGGCCCTGGCGGGGATCGTGCTGATGGTGTCGCCGCTGGCGTCGGTGGCGCTGCTGGTCCTGTTCGGCGGGATCTGGTTGGTCGTCCTCGGCATCGTGGAGATCGTCACCGCGTTCCGGATCCGCTCCGCCGCGAAGCGGCTCGCCGCATCCGGATGACGCCGATGACCGGACGCGCGAGCGGGAGGGGCGCGCCCGGCCTTCGGATGGGCCGGTGCGGTGGGCGGGGATGCCACCGCACCGGTCCGGTTTTCGCGTGGCCGCCGTCGGTGCGTCCGGTCATGCTTTCGCCGAGTCCAATCCGCTACCGGTGGGGAGAATCCGATGAGTTCCCGGCTCAACCCGTACATCAGCTTCGACGGCGACGCCCGACAGGCGATGGAGTTCTACAAGAGCGTGTTCGGCGGAAACCTGACGATGAGCACGTTCGGTGAGTTCGGCGCCCCGGACCCGAGCAGCGCGGACAAGGTCATGCACGCGATGCTCGAGACCGACAGCGGCTTCACGCTCATGGCCTCCGACACGCCGCCGGGCATGGAGCACAAGCCGGGCACCAACATCTCGGTGAGCATCAGCGGAGACTCGGAGGACGAGCTGCGCGGCTACTGGGCGAAGCTGGCGGAGGCGGGCACGGTGGCGGTGCCGCTGGAGAAGCAGATGTGGGGCGACACGTTCGGCATGTGCGTGGACCGGTTCGGCATCGGCTGGATGGTGAACATCGCCGGCTCGTGACCGGCGCAGGCCTCGTGAGCGGTCGTTCCGGTAAGACCGGATCAACCGCTCACGAGCCGTCGGCGGCGCTTCCGACGGGTCGTGAGCGCTGAAGCCGGTAAGAACCGAAAGGATCGCTCACGACCGGTCGCGGCGGCGGTAGGCGAGGCCGGCCGCTACCGCTCCCGCGACGGCGCCGGCCCCCATGATCGAGTTCAGGCCGATCCGCGCCGCCTTGCGGCCCGTCCGGAAGTCCCGGACCTCCCAGCCGCGGGCCCGGGCGATGTCGCGCAGGCGCTGGTCCGGGTTGACGGCCACCGCAGTCCCCACCGCCGACAGCATCGGGATGTCGTTGGCCGAGTCCGAGTAAGCCGTGCAGCGGCGCAGGTCCAGGCCTTCGCTGGCGGCCATCGCCCGCACCGCGTGCGCCTTCGCGCGCCCGTGCAGCATCTCGCCGACCAGCCGGCCCGTGTACACGCCGTCGGAGCTCTCCGCGACCGTGCCCAGCGCCCCGGTCAGCCCGAGCCGCCGCGCGATGATCTGCGCCAGCTCCACCGGTGTCGCCGTCACCAGCCACACCCGCTGGCCCGCGTCGAGGTGCATCTGGGCCAGCGCTCGGGTGCCCGCCCAGATCCGGTCCGCCATCAGCTCGTCGTAGATCTCCTCGCTGAGCTCCACCAGCTCCGAGACCTTGCGGCCGGCCACGAACGACAGCGCCTGCTCCCGGCTGGCCTGCATGTCCTGCGGGTTCTCCCGGCCGCCGACCCGGAACTTCAGCTGCTGCCAGGCGAACCCGGCCAGGTCGGTGGCGGTGAGGAACTTGCGGGCGGCGAGTCCGCGGGCGAAGTGGAACAGCGAGGCGCCCATCATCATCGTGTTGTCGACGTCGAAGAACGCCGCGGCGGTGAGGTCGGGCGGGGTGGCCAGCGAGCCGTCCGGGACCGGCGCGGCGGCGACGGCGGCCTCGGCGGACGCGCGACCGGCCACCTTCGCGCTGTCGATCGGATCGGAGCCGGGCGCGCGCGAGCTCCGGTCCGCGCCATCGGCTGAGCCTTGACGTGTCGGCACCGCCGCGCCTCCCGGGGGTCCTCCGGTGTTGTCGTGCGAAGTTCCAGGTCTTGCCGACCCGGGCCGAACCGGCTCAGCAGGCCTCTAGCTTAAGACCTGGCCGCAACCGAACTTGCGCACCTCCGCCGTGGCGTGGTGGTCCGCGATTCCGGCGGAAACCGGGCTTCCGGTTTCCGCCGGAATCGCGGCGGGTGGTCAGCGGAGGTCGTCGGGCAGCAGTTGCGCCAGCCGGCGGATCGCGCGGTGCTGGAGGGCTTTGACCGCCCCCTCGTTGCGCTGCATCGCGACCGCCGTCTCGGTCACCGACAGGCCCTGCAGGAACCGCAGCCGGATGCATTCCCGCTGGTCGGGGTTGAGCTGCCGGACGCAGCTGAGCAGCTCCCGGTGGGTCGCCTCGGTGAGCACGTGCTGTTCCGGGCCGAAGTGCGTCCGGCCGACCGGCAGGTTGTCGGTGACGTCGGAGGTGGGGATCTCCAGCCGGTTCCGGCTGGACTTGATGTGGTCGAGGATCAGGTTCTTGGCGATGGTGATGAACCAGGCCGCCACGTCGCGGCCCTGGTAGCTGATGGAGGCGATCCGGCGCAGCGCGCGCAGGAACGTCTCGCTGGTGATGTCCTCGGCCAGGCAGTGGTCGCTGACCCGGAACAGCACGTACCGGTAGACGATCTGGGCGTACTCGTCGTAGAGGTGGCCGAAGGCGTCGTTGTCGCCCTGCTGCGCGGCGCTGACGTACGCCCAGCTCTCGGTGCCCGGCCGGGGCACCGGTCGGGCGACCGGGGTGTCGACGCTGCGGAAGGGTGCGGCCGGGGCGGGGGGTGTGAGCGTCTTCGGGCTGCTCATCTCTTTGCGACCTCCTGCCGTCGTTGGCTCCACCGGCGTGGTGCAGGTGGGACGCACCGGTGCCGGTGTCATGTCGCGGTGTCCGGCGGACACCCGCCTCCGGCCGGCCGACGGGGCTCCGACGGCCTGGTGACGCCAGGGGCGTGGGCGTTGGAGCAGCAGCATACGTGTTGTTACTCGGAAGTAGGTAGTGCTACTCGGTGACGGTCTGGTTGCACAGCGTGTTCAACTGCGGCGCGACGCCTAACTCGGACAGGTGATTTTGGACACTTGACCAGCGCGGTCGGTGTCGCACCGCCCCCCGGTCCGCTGGGTACCTTGGAAGCCGCGAAGTCGGCCCGAATTTCTCCCTGGAGCGAAGGCATGCACGAGGTGACGGTGATGACCCGCGAGGGTTGCCACTCCTGCGCGGACGCGATCTCCGACGTGCGGCGGATCTGCGCAGAGCTCGACGTGCCGTGGTCCGCGCAGGACGTGGACGCCGACCCGGAACTGCGCGCGGAGTACGGCGACCGGGTCCCGGTGATCTTGATCGATGGAGTCGAGCACGGCTACTGGAAGGTCGAGGAGGACCGCTTCCGCCGGGCCCTGGCCCGCTGAACCGTGATCTCGCCCGGTGCCGGCGCGGGTTGTCGCCGTCACGTGCTCCAGACCACGCGTTTTGGCACGTCGGGGGGCTATCGGCAATGATGGCGGGGAAGGCTTGCGCCTCCGGCGGAGTCCGGCCCTGCGACTTTGTGCATGCGTTCACAAATTAGTTACGGTGTACGGGTCGGGTCGCCGGATTCTCGGTGTGGATCAGCGGATCAGGTGTCGAGCCGTCGGATGCCGACGGCGTTCGCGGATGACGCCGGGGCAGCCGGTCGGCAGCCCGGCCGGTGTCGGAGCCCCCAGCCTGAGCAGGGATGCCGGGAAGTGGGCGACGACCGCCGCGCCTCCGGGTGCGGACGGGCGGGCAGGCCAAAGCAGCAGGTAGGGCGAGGGAGATCCAGCGTGACGGCCCACGGAGCGGACGTGCAGGACGGTGACGGGCAGGCCGAGGCCGATTCCCGGACCGCCTCCAAGCAGGCGCCGGCGATCGAGGTCCCCGCGGCTCGGGAGCGCGCCAGGGCGATCCCGGAAGCCGCCGTCGCCCGGCTCGCGGTCTACCTGCGGGCCCTTTCCGCTCTCGCCGAGCAGAACGTGGGCACGGTCTCCAGCGACGAGCTGGCCGTCGCCGCCGGGGTCAACTCCGCGAAGCTGCGCAAGGACCTCTCCTACATCGGCTCCTACGGCACCCGCGGCGTCGGCTACGAGGTCGCGGTGCTCATCGGCCAGATCGAGCGCACCCTGGGCCTGACCCGCAAGCACAGCGTCGCGGTGGTCGGGATCGGTAACCTCGGCCACGCGCTGGCCAACTACGGCGGCTTCCCCGGCCGCGGCTTCCCGGTCTCCGCGCTGTTCGACCTCGACCCGGACCTGGTCGGCGTGCCGGTCGGCGGCATCCCGGTCAGCCACATCGACGACATCGTCGAGGTGTGCGCCGACCGCGAGGTCACCATCGGCGTCATCGCCACGCCCGTGCAGGGCGCCCAGGAGGTCTGCGACCGTTTGGTCGCCGGCGGCGTTACGTGCATCCTGAACTTCGCGCCCGTCGTGCTGCAGGTCCCCGAAGACGTCGAGGTGCGCAAGGTCGACCTGGCGGTGGAGATGCAGATCCTCTCGTTTCACGTGGCCCGACGTCAGCAGGAAGCGGCGGCGGAAGCCGGCCGATCCGATGTGGACGGTGCGGACATCGGTCCGCCGGGCGGCGGCGATCGGGTGTCGGGTGAGGTCGAATCGGCGGACAGGATGGTGGAACGGCTGTGAACCTGCTCACCGTCGGGATTTCCCACCACAGCGCCCCGGTGCGGGTGCTGGAGCGCGTCGCGATCGGCGGCGATGACGTCCCCAAGCTCCTCGGCGAACTGCTGCAGCGCGAGCACATCTGCGAGGCGTTCATCATCTCGACCTGCAACCGGGTCGAGGTCTACGCGGTCGCGGAGACCTTCCACGGCGGCCTGGACGACGTGACGTCCGTGCTCGCCCGGCACGCGGGTGCGGAGGTCGGCGAGCTCGCCGATCACCTCTACGTCTACTACGCGGGCGCCGCGGTGGAGCACCTGTTCTCGGTGTCCGCGGGCCTGGACTCGATGGTCGTCGGCGAGGCGCAGATCCTCGGCCAGCTGCGGCAGGCCTACGGCACCGCCGACGAGAACGGCACCGTCGGCAAGACGCTGCACGAGCTCGCGCAGCAGGCGCTGCGCGTCGGCAAGCGGGTGCACGCCGAGACCGGCATCGACGCCGAAGGCGCGTCGGTGGTCTCCGAGGCGCTCGCCGACGCCGAGGTCGCGCTCGACGGCCTGGCCGGGCGCAGCGCGCTGGTGGTCGGCGCGGGCTCGATGGGCGGCCTGGCCTCCGCGCAGCTCAAGCGCGCGGGCATCGGCGAGGTCGTGATCGCCAACCGCACCGCGGCCAACGGCGAACGGCTGGCCTCGTCGCTGCGCGCCGACGGCGTCGCCGCCCGCACCGCCGACCTCACGGACCTCAGCAGCGCGATCGCCGCGGCCGACCTGGTGGTGGCCTGCACCGGCGCGATCGGCGCGGTGGTGACCGAAGACGTGGTCGCGGCGGCGCTGACCGTCCGCGACGACCGCCCGCTGCTGTGCTGCGACCTCGGCCTGCCCAGGGACATCGCGCCCGAGGTGGCCGGGCTGCCCGGCGTGACCGTCGTCGACCTGGAGAGCCTGCAGCAGCGGCTGTCGGACAAGCAGGGCGGCAACGAGTCCGAGCGGGCCGCGCAGATCGTCGCCGAGGAACTGCGCAACTACCTCGCCGCGCAACGCTCGGCCGAGGTGACTCCGACCGTGACCGCGCTGCGCAAGCGCGCCGCCGAGGTCGTGGACGGTGAACTGCTGCGACTCGACTCGCGGCTGCCTGAACTGGACGGCGACGTGCGCGACGAACTGGCGCGCACCGTCCGTCGCGTGGTGGACAAGCTCCTGCACACGCCGACGGTCCGGGTCAAGCAACTCGCGTCGGTGCCCGGCGGTGCCGGGTACGCCGACGCGCTCCGAGAGCTCTTCGAACTCGATCCGCAGACGACTGCCGTGCTCGGCACCCCGCAGGCCGACGAGAGCCTGCCCGGCGGGGTCACCGTCGCCCAGGCGCGGCTGCGCGGTCGAGCAGAACAGGACGGTGAGGACCGTTGAACAAGACCCTCCGCATCGGCACCCGCGGCAGCGCCCTGGCGATGGCGCAGTCGTCGAATGTCGCCGAGGAGCTGGAGAAGGCGGGCTATCCGACCCAGCTGGTCACCGTGAAGACCCCCGGTGACCTCTCGATGGCGCCGATCGCCGAGATCGGTGTCGGCGTGTTCACCTCGGCGCTGCGCGAGGCGCTGGCCGCCGGCGAGGTGGACGTCGCGGTGCACTCCTTCAAAGACCTGCCGACCGAACCGGACCCCCGGTTGTCGCTGGCGGCTGTCCCGGTCCGGGAGGACCCGCGGGACGCGCTGGTGGCACGGGACGGACTGACGCTCGGCGAATTGCCCCCGGGGTCCGTTGTGGGCACCGGTTCGCCGCGCCGCGCCAGCCAGCTCCGGGCCCTCGGCCTGGGGCTGGAGGTGCGCAGCATCCGCGGCAATGTGGACACCCGCCTGCGGAAGGTGACCGACGGTGAGCTGGACGCCGTCGTGCTCGCCCGAGCCGGGCTGGCCCGTGTGGGCCGGCTTGCGGTGATCACGGAAACGCTCGATCCACTGCAGATGCTGCCCGCGCCCGCCCAGGGTGCGCTCGCAGTGGAATGCCGCGTCGATGACGTGGACACCGAGCACCTGCTGCAGTCCGTTTTGGACGATCAGGCCAGCCGCGCCGCGGTGGCCGCCGAGCGCGCGATGTTGTCCGCGCTCGAAGCGGGCTGTAGCGCGCCGGTCGGCGCGCTGGCCGAAGTGGTGGATGACCTCGACGAGGACGGGCGCGTGGCGCTGCGGCTGTCCGTGCGAGGGGTGGTGGCGACCGACGACGATCAGTTGGTGCGCGCCTCCGCCACTGGTGAGACGACCGCCGCCGAGCAGCTGGGCCGGGAGTTGGCCGCCCAGTTGCTGGAAGCCAGGGCCGCTTTGCTCAGCGGACCTGGCAGTAGTTGATGGGGAGTGCCCTGATGACCCGAGCACGTAAGACCCCCGGACGGATTGCTTTCGTGGGCTCCGGTCCCGGTGACGCGGGACTGCTCACCGTTCGGGGCCGGGACGTGATCACCCGCGCTTCGCTGCTGGTGACCGACCCGGACGTACCCGCCGACATCGTCGGCCAAGCAGCCGACGGCGCCGAAGTCCGCCCCGCCGTGGGCGATCCCGCGGACGTGGCCAAGGACCTGGCGAACGAGGCCGCGATCGGCCGCACCGTGGTGCGGTTGGTCGCGGGCGACCCGCTGACCGCCGACGCGGTGGTCCGCGAGGTCCAGGAGGTCGCCAAGACCGGCGCCGCCTTCGACATCATCCCCGGCGTCGCCGGCGGCAGCGCGGTTCCGGCTTACGCCGGCGTCGCGCTCGGCGCGGTGCACACCGAGGTCGATGTCCGCGGCGACGTGGACTGGGCATCGCTGGCCGCGGTGCCCGGCGCGCTGGTGCTGCACACCACCGGCAGCCACCTGGCCGAGGCCGCCTCGCGCCTGGTCGAGCACGGCAGGCCGGCGACGACCGCCGTGGCGGTGACCGCCTCCGGCACCACCGTGCAGCAGCGCACGATCGACACGACGCTGGCCTCGCTGGCCGCCGACGCGGGTGAGCTGCAGGGCCACCTGGTGGTGACCATCGGCGACATCGTGTCCGAGCGCGGCAAGCTGTCCTGGTGGGAGTCGCGCGCCCTGTACGGCTGGAAGGTCCTGGTGCCGCGCACCAAGGAGCAGGCCGGCGTGATGAGCGACCGGCTGTGGTCGCACGGTGCCGTCTCGCACGAGGTGCCGACGATCTCCGTCGAGCCGCCGCGCAGCCCCGCGCAGATGGAGCGCGCGGTCAAGGGCCTGGTCGACGGTCGCTACCAGTGGGTGGTGTTCACCTCGGCGAACGCGGTCCGCGCGGTGTGGGAGAAGTTCGGCGAGTTCGGGCTGGACGCCCGGGCGTTCTCCGGCGTGAAGATCGCCTGCGTCGGCGAGGCCACCGCGGAGAAGGTCCGCTCCTTCGGGATCATCCCGGAGCTGCTGCCTTCCGGCGACCAGTCCAGCGAGGGCCTGCTGCAGGAGTTCCCGCCGCACGACGACATCCTCGACCCGGTCGACCGGGTGCTGCTGCCGCGGGCGGACATCGCCACCGAGACGCTGTCGGCCGGGCTGCGCGAGCGAGGCTGGGAGGTCGACGACGTGACGGCCTACCGCACCGTCCGCGCCGCGCCGCCGCCGGCCGAGACCCGCGAGATGATCAAGACCGGCGGGTTCGACGCGGTGTGCTTCACCTCGTCGTCCACCGTCCGGAACCTGGTCGGCATCGCGGGCAAGCCGCACGCCCGGACGCTGGTGGCGTGCATCGGCCCGAACACCGCGGAGACCGCGAAGGAGTTCGGCCTGCGGGTCGACGTCCAGCCGGAGATCCCGCGGGTGGAGGACCTGGTGGACGCGCTGGCCGAGCACGCGGCCCGGCTCCGCGCGGAGGGCGCGCTGCCGCCGCCGCGCAAGGCCAAGCGGGCTCGTCGCAGCTGATTTTCCGAGTGGAGGGCGCCTCCGACCGATCCGGTCGGAGGCGCCCTCTGCTTTGCCTGGGCACCTGGAGCGGTGTCCGGGGTCGTGCGTGTTTTGGTCTGCTACGGCGCTCCAAACCGCTCACGACTCGTCGCCAGCGGAAACGCCGACCGGCAGCCGTCCGGGGCAGCGGTTCGGGGCCGAGATCACCCGGCGAGGTGACGTTGAGCGAGCCCACCCTGGAAAGCGCGCTCGCCCTCGGGCTCAAGCCGGTCGGCGTCGCCTCCGTCGTGGGGCCAGCAGGGCGTCGCCCCTACCTGGTCGAGAAAAGCGCGGACGCGAAGGTCGCGTCCAAGTCAGTCGTGCTGGACGAGGTCGTGCGCGCCCTGCGCGGCTGAGCTCGGGGCCGGTCGCCGGTGGACGACCTCCGCAATTTCAATGGAAGTTGCGGACCGCCGGCGCGTCGCCCCACGACACACCGACACCTGTGGACAACTTCCGCAATTTCAATGGAAATCAGACCTCTGATTTCCATTGAAATTGCGGATCGGTGGGGGTTGCGAGCGGGCCCGGCGGCTGGCCCCGAGTAGCAGCCGCGTCGAGTAGGCGCCGCCGGCGGACGCGGTGAACACGCCCAACCGTCGGGCCCAGGTCCGAGACCGACAGCAGCACCGCGCGGTGGGGAAATCGACCCATCCCGGGGTGACGACGACCATCACTGCCCAGTGATCACCACGGCATGTTTGCCCCGGGAAATCGACCAGCACCCGGGTGAACGCACACCCCCGCGAAATCGTCGCCCCTGCGCTCACGCTGGCGGGGCCCGCTGGGCGCGGCGCTAGTCGATCTGCTCCTGGATCCAGTCGGCGATGACGTCCACTCTGGACGTGGTCTCCGGCTGGGCGTGCGGGCAGTCCGGCCCGCCGCTCTCGACCGACACCAGCGCATCCGCGCCGGCGCCGCGGTTCTCGAAGTAGGGCGCCCCGGAGTCGGTGGGGCAGGCGCTGGTGTCGGAGCTCGGCCAGCTGCCGGTGACGGTCGTGATGGCGTCCTGCACGTCGTGCACCCGGACCTTGCCGAGCTGCAGGTGGGTGGCGGGCTCGGTCGCCTCGGCGGACTCCTGGCCCCAGCCGGCCAGCACCAGGGTTTCCCCGGGACGGGGCGGCGTCGAGCGCAGGCCCAGGGGCCGCACGTCGTCGATCGGCTCGGCGAGCCGGACGACCGCGACGTCGTTCACCGGCGACTGCCGGACCTCCACCACCTCCACCTCGTGGCCCTCGTCCTCGGCGGCGTCGTCGGTGCGCCCCACGATCGCGGTCGTCGGGTACGGGGTGGGGCCGCTGACCGGCTTGCGGTCGACGTCGTGGAAGCAGTGCCCGGCGGTGATCACCCACTGCGGATCGATCAGCGCGCCCGAGCAGGCGCTGTCGTACTTGCTGCCGTCGGGCTTGGGGATGTCGGTCATCAGGAACTTCACGGCGAACGGGAAGGTGCCGTCCGCGGCGTCCCGTGCGTTGGCCACCGCACCAGCGGGCAGGGACATCGCCACCCCCACCCCGACGGCGGCGGCAGCGGCGACGACCCCGGCGATCACCTTGGGCCGCAGTACTCGTAACACGGCAATCCTCCGAATCCTGGAGAGCGCGCAGATCGACTTGGGTAGCGGGATCTCAGCAGCCGCCTCGACCCCGGAGGGGTGGGCGCCGCGAACCCGCGGCGGTGCCGATCGCGGGGGTGCGCGGAAGCGGCCTCGCCGCTTCCGATCCGCGCGGGCTCTTGTTCACATTGATCCCATTGCGGACTCAACATCAACTGCGGCCGGGACGGCTAGCCGATTGGCGAATTTCCGGGAGTTCCCTCACGAACTCGTGAGCGCGTCGTTACCCGCCCCGGTTGGTGCGGGGTTTCCCCGCAGGGGCCGGTTCCCGGGACCTGCCGAATGCTCAAGGCAGCGCATGGCTGCGGGAGCGTTTGCCGCCGATCACCCAGACCCTGGCGGCGAATCAGGACTTCCACACACCGTCCACATCGGACACCGATGATATCCCGTGGGCGCAGGCCAGGCTCCGCCCGGACCAGGCGTGGCAGCATGCGAACGGCGCGGGCGTGACCGTCGCCGTCGTCGACACCGGCGTGGACGCGGGGCAAGGTGCGCAGCCAGTCGCCGTCGCTGTGGAAGGCACCCGAGATCATCTGGGCCTAGCCGACGAGCCGTGCGGTCTCCGGCCGCACTTCTCGATCGGTCGCTACGAGCGGAGCGTGGTCGACGACACCCGCGAACTGCGGGGCGTACGTGAGTTCACCTGCTGACCCGGCTAACTCGCGGACGGCCTGCGGGAAATCACTCGCCCCTGACGGCCTCGTCGATGCCGTTGCGCTTGCAGAACTCGGCCAGCTTCTCGGGGTCGGCGAAGAGGTACGTGGTCGATTCGTTCCCGACCTCGACGAACCGGCGCGGGTCGCTCGGGTCGGCCGGGCGCAGGGCGTGGGCCATCCCCGCGGTCACCTCGATGTCGAGGTAGTCGCCGTTGTCCTCGGTCTCCCAGGAGTGCGACGAACCGCGGTGGGTGAAGGAGAAGCGGAACCCCTCGATCTCCTCTTCCTCGATGGCGTCGATCTCGGCGGTGTCGCCGTCGGCATCGAGCACGACCAGCTCGGCGTCCGAGACCTCGACGGCGCCGCCGGAGGCGTCGACGAACTCGGCCAGGAGGTCGGCGTAGCCCGGCGGGTAGAACCCGGAATCCACCTCGAATTCGACCGAACGGCCCGCCCGCTCGAACACCGCCAGCAGCAGGTCGTACGGGGACACCGGACCGGGGGCCAGCTCGTCCGCGGCCTCCGCCGCCCACTCCGGCACCAGGCCGAGACCGGTCAGCTCTGCCGCGAGGTCGCGGGCCGACGCGGCGTTCGTGACCAGGCTCCGGAGGCGGGGCAGATCCTCGTCGTACTGGTCGCGTTCGGCGAGCTTCTCGACGGCCCGGGTGGCGGCCGCCATCGCGATGGGCCCGCCGATCCGGACCAGCGCATCGCAGAACTCCCACGGGGATCGCCGCGCCGTCTTCCCGGCGATCCGCACCACCAGCTCGGCGATTTCGGGATCGGCCGTTCCGCGGTAGCGCTCGCTGAGCACCTCGATCGCGTCTTCCGGGAACCGCTGCCACTGCTCCCGAGCGTGGCGTTCGGCGAGAGCGGGGTCCAGCACCGCGATGGCCTGCAGGGCCATGGCCGCCGCTTCCTGGTGCGGCGATTCCAGCACTGCTTTCTCCAGCAGCGGCAGGCTTTCCCGGCCACGGCCGACCAAAGCGTCCACTGTGTACCGGGTGTGCCCGTTCATGAGCCGGTCCGCGCACCGTTCCAGAGCCCATTCGTAAGCTCCCGGCTCGGCTCTCGCGGCTATCGTCGTCAGCGCATCCGCAGGCCACTGCGCGTGGTCGATCGGCAGGTCCAGCCACCGGCGCACCTGGTCGGCCACCTCGCGGCTGGGCCAGGTTTCGGCGGCGGCGTTCAGGAGGACCCAAGCGGTCGAAGTGCGTTCCTCGCTGCCCGGCAGTTCGTCGATCGCCGACTCCGCCAGCCGAAGCAGCCGCGGCCCGGCTGCTGCGATGCGGAGGATCCCGAGCGTCGCAGCGGCGCTTCGGTGCAGCGCCTCGTCGTCGGAGCCCAGCATTTCCAGCAGCCACGGGGTGAGCAGATCTTCGTGCTCGGTGAGCGCCGCCGCCCCGGACTCGTCCGCGCCGATCCGGAGGGCGACCGCGGTGTCATCCCAGCAATCGGGGTCGGCCACCAGGCCGGCGAGCAGATCGCCGGCGGCCTCGTCCCGAAGGCGAGCGAGAGCCACGGCGGCGAACGTCCGGTCCCAGCCCCTGCCGGACCGGGCGACCGTCCGCAGTTGGGCGCGATCCTCCTCGGTCATCGCGGCGAGCAACCGCAGATCTGTCGCGTCGTGGAAGGAGATGTCGCCGGGAGCCGCGAGTATCGCGACCAGGCGAGACGGCCGAGCGGTCAAGTCCTGCTCCTGTGCAGCTGGTCGAACAGATGTGTGGAAGCTAGCAATCACCAGGCGCGAGCAACCGGGCTTTGACGCGGAATTGCCGGTCGGCGCGCGGTTTCCTCGACGCGCTCAAGGCTGGGCGGTTCGACCTCGTGAGCGTTGGTTCCGGTTCTTACCGGCTTGAACGCTCACGAGGTTCGCGGGGCAAGGCCGAGGCCTCGGGACGTCCGTTCTGTCGGATCGCTACGCTCGTGGTGTCACCCCGTCGAGCCTGTTTGGGGAGCCGCTGTCATGTACCCCTCGCACCGTCCGCGCCGACTGCGTCGCAACCCCGCGCTGCGCCGACTGGTTTCCGAGACCTCCGTGGAGCCCCGCCACCTGGTGCTTCCGATGTTCGTTCGCGAGGGCGCGACCGAACCGATGCCGATCGCGTCGATGCCCGGCGTCGTGCAGCACAGCCGTGACTCGCTGCGCAAGGCCGCGGTCGACGCCGTCAACGCCGGTGTCGGCGGGCTGATGCTCTTCGGCGTGCCGACCACGCACGACGCCGAGGGCTCCGGCGCGGTCGACCCGGACGGCATCCTCAACGTCGCGCTGCGCGACCTGCACTCCGAACTCGGCGACGACACCGTGCTGATGGCCGACCTGTGCCTGGACGAGTTCACCGACCACGGGCACTGCGGCGTCCTGGACGAGGACGGCAACGTCGACAACGACCGCACGCTGCAGATCTACGGCGAGATGGCCGTGGTCCAGGCCCAGTCCGGGGCGCACGTGGTGGGCCCGAGCGGGATGATGGACGGCCAGGTCGGCGTGATCCGCGACTCGCTCGACGCGACCGGCTTCGGCGACACCTCGATCCTGGCCTACTCGGCGAAGTACGCCTCCGCCTTCTTCGGCCCGTTCCGCGAAGCGGTGGACTCGCAGCTCAAGGGCGACCGCAAGACCTACCAGCAGGACCCGGCCAACGGCCGCGAGGCGCTGCGCGAGGCCGACCTGGACCTCGCCGAGGGCGCCGACATGGTGATGGTCAAGCCCGCGATGTCCTACCTGGACGTGCTGCGCGACATCGCCGGCGTGGCCGACGTGCCGGTGGCCGCCTACCAGGTGTCCGGCGAGTACTCGATGATCGAGGCCGCGGTCGCCAACGGCTGGCTGGACCGGCAGCGCACCGTGCTGGAAACCCTGACCTCGATCCGGCGGGCCGGCGCCGACATCGTCCTGACCTACTGGGCGGTCGAAGCCGCGCGCTGGTTGCGGGACGCGCGGGCATGACGGACCTGGGGCAGCAGGTGGACGCGTTCGGCCGACCGGTACCCGAGCCGGAGCCGCCGTCGGCGCCGCAGGCGCTGCAGACGGCGAAGTGGCTGTGGATCGGATCGGTGCTGCTCGGCGTCGTGCAGGTGTTCGTCCAGGGCCTCGACCGGCCCAAGCTGATCGCCGAACTGCGCCACCTCCAGCCGACCATGACCACGCAGGACCTAGAGGCCGCGGCCACCAGCGGGATCATGTTCACGTTCCTGCTCAAGGCGCTGATCCTGCTGGTGTACCTGATGCTGTCCCGGCGGATGCTGGAAGGCCGCAACTGGGCGCGCGTCGTGCTCACCGTCTTCGGCGGCTTCGGCATCTTCAACGCGCTGATCACGGTGCTCGTCGTCTCGCTGGTCGACGGGGCGCTGATCCGCGAGCTCACCGGCGTCGGGATCACCGGCGCGGATGTCGTGTTCTCGCTGGTCGTGATGGTCGTCCAGATCGCCGCGATCGTGTTCATGTACCGCCCGGAGGTGAACCGGTTCTTCTACGCGGTGCGCAGCCGCCGGCCCGGTAACGCAACGGGGCGGACGGGTAACGGTTGGTCATAATGCCTGGACGGCGGGCTCCGCGATTCCTAACCTGGAGCAGGTGACACCGCCGCAGGAACCAGAGCGCGACCCGCAGGAGCCCGGCCACGAGCTGTCCGGGCCGTGGCGGCCGACCACGATCGACTACGCCTTCTGGTCGGGGATCGCCAGCGTGGTGGTGGGCTTCGCGATCCTGGCGGCGTCGTTCCTGCTGGTGTCCGACGCCGAACTGCAGGCGGTGCTGGAGGAGACCACCGCGCAGGGCCAGCCGATCACGATGGACCAGGCGCGCAGCATCTACAACGCGGTGCTGGTGATGGTGGTCGTGATCGTGGTGGCCATCGCAGCGTTGTGGATCATGTTCTTGTTCTTCATGCGCCGCGGGCGGAACTGGGCCCGGATCGTCATCACGGTGATCGGCGCGGTGTGGATCCTGCTGACGATCCCGTCGGTGGCCGGCGGCGGCATCGTGGCCTCGCTGCTGTCCCTGCTGCAGCTGCTGGCCGTGGCGGCGACCATCGTCTTCGCGTACCTAGCGCCGTCGAACCAGTACTTCCAGCGCGGCCGGCACCGCTGAGCACGTTTCCGATACGTCGGGATGGTCCGCTGTATTAGTGTTTTCGGGTGACGTCGCCGCAGAACCCCTGGCAGCAGAACCCGAACCCGCAGCACGCGGGCTATCCGCAGGTACCGGGCTATCCGCAGCAGGTGCCTGGTGGGAAGCCGCGCCTGCCCGGCACCGTGAACTTCGCGAGCATCCTCGGCCTGGTGGTGCCGCCGCTGTCCGCGCTGCTGAGCGTGATCAGCTTCGTGGTCCTGCTCGTCATGCTCAGCGACTACCTGGAGAGCACCTGGTCGGTCCTGGCGGTCAACGCCTTCTTCACCGTCGCCGCGGTGGTGTGCGCCATCCTCTGGATCGTCTTCTCGCTGGTGATGCGCCGCGGGCGCGGGTGGGCGCGGATCGCGCTGGTGGTCCTGGCTGTGCTCTGGCTGCTCTACGACGTGTACTCGATCGCCTCGTTCTTCCTGGTGGTCGGCGGCGACTTCGGGGAGGCCATCAGCCAGCCGACCGTGATCATCGGCATGGTCCAGATGTTCCTCGTGATCGTGACGACGGTGCTGTTCCTCGTGCTGGTCTTCCTGAAGCCGTCGAACGACTACTTCAAGGCCGTGCAGGGCAGGTGAGTCCGGCGGGCGGCGCGGACGGCCCTGGTCTTGGGCGTGGCCGTCCGGTGCCCGGATGTCCCCGAAGTCGGCCCGCCCGGCTGATCACCTGTAATGCGGTCTGCGGGTAACGTCGCCGCAGAACTGGTCGTGCTCGCCGCGCTCTGGCTGCTCTACGACCCCTACTCGGCCGTCGCGATCATCGGCATGTTCCAGATGTTCCTGGCGTTCGTCACGCCGGTGCTGTTCACGCTCCTGGTGTTCCTGAAGCCGTCGAACGACTACATCAAGCTGGTGACGTGCAGGTGAGTTTGACCAACCAAGTGGACAGCGGGTCTGCCCTGTTCATACTGTTTGCCGCGTGACTCCACCGCAAAATCCTTGGCAACAAGGTGGGTACCCGCACGGCGGGACTCCCTCCGGCGGTTTTCCGCAGCAATACCCGCAGGGCGGGTTTTCGCAGTACCCGCAGTCGAATCCGTTCGCGGCGCCGCCGGTGCCGGCGCAGGAGCTGGCGGCGTTCCAGCGGCCGATCACCGTCGAGATCGCGTTCTGGATCGCGGTCGTCGTGCCGCTGGTCGCCACAGTCCTCTCCGTGCTGAGCTACCTGATGCTGCAGGGCTTCGTGAACGACTCCATCGCCGGGACCACCGGTGACTCGGACATCGACCGGCAGCTCGCGTCCATCGCCAACGGCTTCCTGCTGTTCTTCTTCGTGGTCCTCACGATCATCTACCTGATCCTGACCGGGCTGTGGATCCTATTCGGCTTCAAGATGCGGGCCGGGAAGAACTGGGCGCGGATCACGCTCACGGTCCTCGCCGGCATCTGGATGCTGGTCGGCGTCATCAGCCTGATCCAGGGCGGCAGCATGACGATGACCGGCGATCTGGACGAGCGGCAGCTGCCCGGCTCGTTCTTCGCGTTGTCCTACAGCCAGACCGGGCTGGGCCTGGTGGGGATGCTCGTGTTCACCGCGCTGGTCTACCTGAAGCCGTCGAACTGGTACTTCAAGGCGGCGAGCCGGTTCTGATGGATTCGCCGCGACCACTGCGCCTCGCCATCGTCCTGTGGTGGGTGGTGGCGCTCGTCCTGGCGTTGCAGTCGGCGCTGATGTGGGTCGGGCGCGGCGACCTGGCGGGGCGGTTGATCACGCAGGACCAGGCCACGCCTGCGGACGCGGCCGACCGCGCGCAGCAGCTGCTCCTGGTGAACACCGGAATCGCGGCGGTGCTCGTGGCGGCCTACCTGGTGCTGGGGGCGTTGATGTTCCGGCGGCGCGCGTGGGCTCGCGGCGTGCTGTCCGGGTTCGCGGTCGTGCACCTGCTGATGCTGTTGGGCACCGGGGCGGTGTTCAGCGTGAACGTGATCGTGCTGATCCTCGGCGCGGCCGCCGCGGTGCTCATGTGGCGGCGCCCGAGCACGGACTGGCTGACGGGTGAGCATGACTGAACCGGTGCTGTACTCGGAGCGCGGCAGCAGCTGGTGGCCGGTGCTGTGGGGACCGGCGTTCGCGCTGCTCGGACTCGGTGTCGAAGCGTTGACGCCGGGCCCGGTGAACGCGCCGCTCTGGGGGCTGGTCGGCGGCGGGCTCGCGGTGGCCGCCGCGATCTGGGTGTACGGCCGCCGCCGGCTCGTCTCGGTGCGGCTGACGCCCGCGCAGCTGGTGCTGGGACGGGAAGAACTCGAGGTCGGCCGCATCGCGGCGGTCACCGACGTGGGTGCGCCGGTGGGGGCGCGGGTGCTCGGCGGGAGCTGGACGGTCCCGAAGGGAACCGGCGAGGTCCCGCTCCGGCTCGAACCCGACGAGGTGGTCCTGGCCTGGGCGAAGAACCCCGAAGCGCTGTCGTCGGCGCTCGCCCGGCTCGTGGAGAAGTGACCACGCGTCGCCGGTTGGCCGCTGGTTTGCGGCGTGCACGGTCGGTCATGAGACGCTTCCTCGCGTGACGACTCCCGAACCGTGGCCCGCCTCCGGGCCGCGACTCAGCGACGACGACGTCGAGCACGCCGATGCGCCGACCGGCTCGGCCGGGCTGAACCAGCCCTGGCGGGCCGCCGTGGCCGGGATCGAGCTGGTCGTGGCGGTGGGGCTGGCGCTCGCAGCCTGGTGGTCGTGGCGGCAGGGGACGGTGACGATCTACCTGCCGGGGCCGGAGGGTGCCGTCGACGTCGTCACCAGGTCGATCGGGAGCTGGCTGGCCGCCGCGGTCGGCGCCGCGACCCTGGCTGGGCTGCTGCTGCTCGACGCGATCCGCCAGCTGGTGCTGGCGTTGCGGGCCCGCCGCCGGGAGTCGAACGGGGTGTGACCGGTCACTTCGCCGCGCCTGTCAGACTGGTGACGTGACAGCTTCTGCGAACCCCGCATCGAACTCGAACGACGATCCGGCTCCGCGGTCGCGGCAGCTGTTCGAGCGTGCCCTCGCGGTGACCCCGGGCGGCGTCAACTCGCCGGTCCGGGCGTTCCACTCGGTCGGCGGCACACCCCGCTTCATGGTCCGCGGCGAAGGCGCCTACCTGTGGGACGCCGACGGCAACCGGTACGTGGACCTGGTGTCCTCCTGGGGCCCGATGATCAACGGCCACGCGCATCCCGACGTGGTCCGTGCCGTGCAGGAAGCCGCTTCGCACGGCCTTTCCTTCGGCACCCCGGGCGCCGGTGAGATCGACCTCGCGCAGGAGATCATCGACCGCGTCGAGCCGGTCGAGCAGGTCCGGCTGGTCAACTCGGGCACCGAGGCGACGATGAGCGCCGTGCGGCTGGCCCGCGGGTTCACCGGCCGCCAGAAGATCGTCAAGTTCGCCGGCTGCTACCACGGCCACGTCGACGCGCTGCTGGCCAGCGCCGGCTCCGGGGTCGCCACGCTGGGGCTGCCGACCTCGCCGGGCGTCACCGGTGCGCAGGCGGCGGACACCATCGTGCTGCCCTACAACGACCTCGACGCCGTGCGGCAGGTCTTCGCCGAGCAGGGCGACGAGATCGCTTGCGTGATCACCGAGGCCGCGGCGGGCAACATGGGCGCGGTCGCGCCGCTGCCCGGTTTCAACGCCGGGCTGCGGGAGATCACCAGCGCCGCCGGGGCGCTGCTGATCATGGACGAGGTCATGACCGGTTTCCGGGTCTCCGCGGCCGGCTGGTTCGGCGTCGACGGTGTCGCCGGCGATCTCTACACGTTCGGCAAGGTGATGTCCGGGGGGCTGCCCGCGGCCGCCTTCGGCGGTCGCGCCGAGATCATGGCCCGCCTCGCCCCGTCCGGGCCGGTCTACCAGGCGGGCACGCTGTCCGGGAACCCCGTCGCCGTCGCTGCCGGGCTGGCCAACCTGCGCGCCGCCGACGCCGAGGTCTACGCGGCGCTGGACCGCAACAGTAAGCGGCTCGGCGACCTGTTCGGCGCTGCGCTGACCGCCGAGGGCGTGCCGCACCAGGTCGCCTTCGCGGCGAACATGGTCAGCGTCTTCTTCAGCGAGACGCCGGTGCACAACTACGAGCAGGCGCAGGCCCAGCAGGTCTGGCGGTTCCCGCCGTTCTTCCACGAACTGCTCAGGCGCGGCGTCTACGCGCCGCCGAGCGCGTTCGAATCCTGGTTCGTCAACGCGGCGATGGACGAAGCGGCATTCGAAGCGATCGCCGAAGCGCTGCCGCACGCAGCCCGCGCCGCAGCCGCGGCCACCGCCCCGGGGGCGGAAGCATGACCGGCGAGAAGACGGTGGTGCACTTCCTGCGCCACGGCGAGGTGCACAACCCCGATGGCGTCCTCTACGGGCGGCTGCCGGGGTACCGGCTGTCGGACCGCGGAGAGCAGCAGGCGAAGGTCGTCGCGGAGTTCCTGGCCGGGCGCGATGTCGCCCACGTCGTCGCTTCGCCGCTGCAGCGCGCGCAGCAGACGGCCATGCCGATCGGCACGACGTTCCAGCTCGACGTGGCGACTGACGCCCGGCTCATCGAAGCCGACAACCGCTTCGAAGGCCTGAAGGTCTCGGTCGGCGACGGTGCGTTGCGGTCGCCGAAGCACTGGCCGAAGCTCTGGAACCCGCTGCGGCCGTCGTGGGGCGAGCCCTACCTCGAGATCGCGCACCGCATGCTGGGCGCAGCACACCGGGCCCGGGCGGCGGCGGCCGGCCACGAGGCGGTGTGCGTTTCGCACCAGCTGCCGATCTGGACGCTGCGCCGGTTCCTCGAGGGCAAGCCGATGTGGCACGACCCGCGGCGACGGCAGTGCTCGCTGGCGTCGCTGACCAGCCTGGTGTTCCGCGGCGAGGAACTGGTGCGGATCGCCTACGTCGAACCGGCCGGTGAGACCGATCCGAAGGTGACAGGGGCATGAAACGACTGTTGGTGCGGTTCGGGCTGGTCGCGGCGGCGTTAGCGCTGGTCGCAGGCTGTGCGACGCAGGGCGACGACGCGGTGTCGCAGGGCGGCGGCGGTGAGTTCACCTTCGTCTCGCCCGGTGGGCAGACCCGCATCTTCTACCCGCCGGAGCAGCGCGGCCGGGTCAGCGGGATGTCCGGTGACAGCCTCCTGGAACCGGGCAAGCAGATCGGGCTGGACGACTTCAAGGACCAGGTCGTGGTCCTGAACATCTGGGGCTCGTGGTGCGGGCCGTGCCGGTCGGAGGCCGACGACCTGCAGGCGGTGCAGGACAAGACCGCCGCACAGGGCGTCCAGGTGCTCGGCATCAACGTGCGGGACAGCCAGTCGGCCGCCGCGGACTTCCACCGCGACCGGGGCCTGACGTACCCGTCGATCTTCGATCCGGCGGGCCGCACGCTGCTGGCGCTGCGGCAGTTCCCGCGCAGCACCGTGCCGGCCACGATCGTGCTCGACCGGCAGCACCGGGTCGCGGCGGTCTTCCTGACCGAGATGCTGGAGAGCGAACTGCTCCCCGAGGTGCAGAAGGTCGCCGCCGAACCGCGCTGAGCCGCGTTCCGCTCAGGGATGCCGGCGGTGTGCCCGCCGTTTTCGCGCGAAAACGGCAGGCCGAGCGCCTGAAGCACCTGGTGGTGATGCTCGCCTCACGGCGGTTCGGAAGGGGCCGGTGATGGTCCTGAAAACGCGGGACTTTAGGCCCTGGTGAGCCCGTGTTGTGCCTGCGCAATGCGTTCACCAGGAAAGATGTGGGCCGGTTCACCGAGCCCGGTGGTAGATCGCCCTCTTGACTTTCCTACCCTCGAGGTGTGAACCCCACCGAGCTCGCCGCGACCGGACCGCTGCTGTTCGCGGCGGCGATCGCAGCGCTCGCCGGGGCGATCAGCTTCGCCTCGCCCTGCGTGGTGCCGCTGGTGCCCGGATACCTGGCCTACCTGGCCGGTGTCGTCGGCGCCGACGCCCCGCCGGTGAACGTCGCGGAAGCCGAACAGAGCCGCCGCGGGCGTTGGCGGGTCGCCGGAGCGGCCCTGCTCTTCGTGGCCGGGTTCACCGTGGTGTTCGCGTCCGGGACGTTGTTGCTGCTCGGGCTGTCCGACGCGCTGCTGGCGAACGAGTTGCTGCTGCAGCGGATCGGCGGCGTGGTCACGATCGCGATGGGCCTCGTGTTCGTCGGGTTGGTGCCCGCGCTCCAGCGCGACCTGCGCATCCACCGGGTGCCCAGGGCCGGGATCTGGGGCGCGCCGCTGCTGGGCGCCGTGTTCGGCCTGGGCTGGACCCCCTGCCTCGGGCCGACGCTGGCGGGCGTGACCTCCATCGCCATCGCCACCGACGCGACCACCGGCACCGCGGTCCGCGGGATCCTGTTGGTCGCCGCGTACTGCTTGGGCCTGGGGACGCCGTTCGTGCTGCTCGCGCTGGGTGCCCGGTGGGCTATCCGGAGCACCGGGTGGTTGCGCCGCCAGGCCCGGGCCATCCAGATCGCGGGCGGTGTGTTGCTGATCGTGGTGGGCCTCCTGCTCGTCACCGGTTTGTGGGGAGAGCTGATCGCAGTGCTGCGTGAGCCGATCGCCGGTTTCGAAACGCTGATCTGATGCCCGGATTCCTCAAGAGCACCCTGGCGTTCCTGCGCAACACGTGGCGCGGGCTGACGTCGATGCGCACCGCGCTCGTGCTGCTGTTCCTGCTCGCGCTCGCCTCGTTGCCCGGCGCGCTGATCCCGCAGCGTTCGCTCAACCAGTCCGAAGTGGACCGCTACTTCGGCGATTACCCGACGCTGGCGCCGATCCTGGACAAGCTCGGCGCGTTCGAGGTGTTCAGCTCCGTCTGGTTCGCCTCCATCTACGTGCTGCTGTTCATCTCGCTCATCGGCTGCCTGCTGCCGCGTTGCTGGGAGTACTACAAGCAGTGGCGCAGCAAGCCGGTCCGGACGCCGCGCAACCTCGCCCGGATGCCGCACTACGAGAAGGCCACCCTCGACGCCTCGGTCGACGAGGTCATGACCTCAGCCCGCCAGCGGCTGCGCCGCTGGCGCATGGTCGAGCGCGAGGAGGCAGACGGCGGGCGGTCCATCAGCGCCGAGCGCGGCTTCCTGCGCGAGATCGGCAACCTCGTCTTCCACTTCGCCCTGGTGGGCATGCTCATCAGCGTCGCGGGCGGCAAGCTGTACGGCTACGAAGGCCAGGTCATCGTGGTGGCCAACGGCTCCGAGTTCTGCAACGCCGGCACCTACAACTACGACTCCTTCCGCGCCGGGCTCACCGTCGACGGCACCCAGCTCAACCCGTTCTGCGTGCGCGTCAACGACTTCGACGTGCAGTACCTCCCGTCCGGGCAGGTCGAGAGCTTCCGCGTGGACATGCAGTACCAGGTCGATGAAGACCTCGACACCAACACCTGGCAGCCGTACCTGCTGCAGGTCAACCACCCGCTGCGCATCGCGGGCGACCGCGTCTACCTGACCGGCAACGGGTACGCGCCGCAGTTCACGGTGACGTTCCCCGACGGCCAGCAGCGCACCGGGATCATCCAGTGGCAGCCGGTTTCCGTGCAGACGATGCTCTCGCAGGGCGCCACCAAGTTCGATCCGCCGGGCGTGCAGGACGACGTGCAGCGACGCCAGAAGCAGCTCGCGATCACCGGCTTGTTCGCGCCCACCGCCACCTTCGACGGCAAGGTGCTGAGTTCCGGCTTCCCGGAGCTGCTGGACCCGACCGTCGCCGTGGACGTGCTGCGCGGCGACCTCGGCCTCGACTCCGGCCGCGGCCAGTCGATCTTCGGCGTCGACCAGTCCATGGTGGATCAGGGCAGGCTCGAGCGGGTCGCCCGCGAGAACCTGCGCCTCGGCGAGGAGATCACCCTCGACGACGGCACCAAGGTCCGCTTCGACGCGGTCAAGCGCTGGGCCAACCTGCAGGTCTCGCACGACCCGTTCCAGCCGTGGGTGCTCGGCTTCGCCATCGCGATCATCTTCGGCATCGGCACCTCGCTGACCATCAAGCGCCGCCGCGTGTGGGTCCGCGTCGTGCCGAACCCGGAACCGGATGAACCCGGTTCCGCGCGTACCGTTGTCGAAGTCGGCGGACTCGCCCGCACCGACCAGGCCGGTTATGGCGAGGAGTTCACCAGGCTGGCCGCCGAGCTCCTCGGCACGGGCGTCGACCACTCGCCGGAGTCACGCGCGGTCGCTGGGCCCGCGCGCGAAAGGAAGAGCTGATGCCGGTCAATCAGACGTTGTCGACCTACAGCGACATGGCGTACGCCACATCCGTGGTCGTCTACATCGCCGCGATGCTGCTGTACTTCGCGGAGTTCGCCTACGGCAGGACCGGGGCGGGCGCCCGCAAGAAGGAGCCGGCCCTGGTCAACGCCGGTGGCGGGACCACCGCGACGCCGACGATCGGGCACGTGGAGACCCCGGCGAAGCGCCCGCTGAGCGAGCGGCTCGGCGGCATGGCCGTCGCCATGACCGTGCTCGGCGCGTTGGTCCACGCGGCCTCCCTCCTGCTTCGCGGTTTCGCCACCGGCCGGGTGCCGTGGGGCAACATGTACGAGTTCGGCTCGGCGATCTGCCTGGCGGCAGTGCTCGCCTGGGTCATCGTGCTGTTCCGGCAGATGCGCGCGGAGCGGCGCGAAGCCACCCCGACGCAGCTGCGCGGGCTCGGCGGTTTCCTGATGCTGCCGGTCATCCTGCTGCTGTTCCTGTCCGGCACCGTGCTCTACGCCCAGGCCGCGCCGTTGCAGCCGGCGCTGCAGTCGTACTGGATCGTGATCCACGTCGCGGCGGCGATCGTCTCCAGCGGCGTGCTGCTCTTCGCCGGTGTGGCCAGCGTCCTCTACCTGCTGCGGTCCCGGTACGAGAACAACCCGCTGAAGCTGGCCAAGTTCGGCCCCCGGCTGCCGACCAGCCAGGCGCTGGACCGGATGGCCTACCGCGCCACGGTGATCATCTTCCCGGTCTGGACGTTCGCGATCGTCGCGGGCGCGATCTGGGCCGAGGCCGCCTGGGGCCGGTTCTGGGGCTGGGACCCGAAGGAGACCTGCTCGTTCATCGCGTGGGTCGTCTATGCCGCGTACCTGCACGCCCGTGCCACGGCCGGTTGGCGGGGCGTCCGGTCGGCGTGGATCAACATCCTGGGTCTGGCCGTCATGATCTTCAACCTGTTCTTCATCAACATCGTCGTCGCGGGGCTTCACTCGTACGCTGGACTGTGAGCCGGTGATCCGCCCCGACCGGGGCGACCATGAAAACCGGCCGCTGCGACCGCAATTCCCGGAACACCGCCCGCCACCTGCACAAGCCAGGTTCGGCGGGCGGTGATCGTTTGCGGAGCCGACCGGCCACCCCCGGTGACTTGTGGGTATATCTGGGACTACCGTGCCTTGCGGAGACGGGGAGATCTCGATTCGGTCCGGCAGGGCGCGACTCGATTGTTGGAGGGACGGCAACGGTGACCGGACAGTACGAAGAGCCCGAAGCGCGGCGCGAGACGGGCACCGCCGCGACGCAGGCCGACGGTGCGATCGCCGAGCCGCAATCCACGGGCAGCGGGAACGGAGCGGCGACGGAGGGGCAGTACGCCGACCCGGAGACCTCGCCGGGACAACCGAATCCCGCCGAACACCCCACGCCGTCGTACGTCGATCCGTCGCAGGCCGAGCAACCCCGCCAGTACTCGGCCGGCGATGCCCCGCAGCCGTACTACCCGGGCGGTGCGCCGGGCGGCGCCGCAGCGCAGCCGCAGTACGCCGACCCGAGCCAGTCCGGCCCGCAGTTCCCGGCGGGCCCGCAGTACGGCGACCCGACGGTTTCCGGCCCGCACCACCAGCCGAACGTCTCGGGCCCGCACCAGGTGCCAGGAGGGCAGTCGGGTCCCTACCCGGTTTCCGGCGGACCTTCCGGACCCTTCCCGCCGGTTTCGGGTGGAGCGTCCGGGCCGTATCCGCCAGTTTCGGGTGGAGCATCCGGGCCATATCCGCCAGTTTCCGGTGGAGCATCCGGGCCATATCCGCCAGTTTCCGGTGGAGCATCCGGGCCATATCCGCCAGTTTCCGGAGGACCGTCCGGTCCGTACCAGCCGGTGTCCGGTGGACCGTCCGGGCCGTACCCGCAGCAGAACCAGCAGGGCGGGCCGCAACCTGGCCCGCAGCAGTCGTATTCGTCATACCCCCAGGCTGCCCAGCCCGCGGGCGGCGGGGATCAGCCGTTCGGCCAGGACCTCTCGTCCGCTCAGCTGCTCCGGCCGACCAAACGGTCACCCCAGTCGGGTTGGCGCAAGGCCGTCTACCTGGCCAGCGGCAAGACCGTGAACTTCGGCGAGGGCCCGGCCGACCGGCGGCGGCGCGAGCTGATCGCCCGGATCAACCAGCCGCTGCAGGGCTGCTACAAGATCGCGATGCTGAGCCTCAAGGGCGGCGTGGGCAAGACCACCACCACCGCCACGCTCGGCTCCACCTTCTCCTCGCTGCGCGGTGACCGGGTGATCGCCGTCGACGCGAACCCGGACCGCGGCACGCTGAGCCAGAAGATCCCGCTGGAGACCACCGCGACCGTGCGGCACCTGCTCCGGGATGCGCACCGGATCCGCAAGTACAGCGACGTCCGCTCGTACACCTCGCAGGGGCCGAGCAGGCTGGAAATCCTCGCCAGCGAACAGGATCCAGCCGTTTCCGAGGCGTTCAGCGAGGACGACTACCGGCGCACCGTCACGCTGCTGGAGCACTTCTACAACGTGGTGCTGACCGACTGCGGCACCGGCCTGATGCACTCCGCGATGAAGGGCGTGCTGGACATGGCCGACTCGCTGGTCATCGTGTCGTCCAGTTCGATCGACGGGGCGCGCAGCGCCTCGGCCACATTGGACTGGCTGGACGCGCACGGGTACGGCGATCTGGTGGCCCGGTCCGTCGCCGTGATCAACTCGGTTCGCCCGGGGTCCGGCAAGGTCGACGTGGACAAGCTGGCCGCGCATTTCGGGTCGCGCTGCCGCGCGGTTTCGAAGATCCCGTTCGATCCGCACCTGGAAGAGGGTGCGGAGGTGGAGCTGGACCAGCTCGAGATGCCCACCCGGATGGCGCTGCTGGAGCTGGCGGCGATCGTGGCCGACGACTTCCCGCAGGCTTCTGGCCGCAATCGGGGCTGACGGCCGGTCGGGGTGGGCGCCGCCGCCCGCCCCGACGCCGTGCTCAGTCGTCTTCGCCGCGGCGCTGCTTGCGCTGCTGCTCGCTGATCCGGCGCAGGAAATCGGGATCGTCGTCCGGTGCGATCGGCGCCTGCCGGGGGCGTCGGGCCTCCCCGGTCGCCTGGGGGCCGAAGGCCTTCCACATCAGCACGGCGATGGTGAGCGCACCGATCGCTGCCAGAACGTAGATCATCGTGGCCACCTCCAACTGTTCCGCTTCGAGATTAGCCAATCCCGGGCGTGGTTGTCGTCGTCGCAGGTGGTGTCATCGCAGACGGATCCAGGTGGCGCCTCGCTGAGGGGCGAGGCGCCACCTGGATCGGCGGTCGCTGGGACCGCCGGCGATCTTCAGGTCCTCGGTGGCGGGGCGCTGGCCGACGGCCGAGGCGTCGGCTCGGCGCACCGATCGCCGCTCAGACCGACCGGTTGACGTCGTTGGTCAGCTCGGCCAGCAGGGTGCGGACCTCGGACTCCCGGAAGCGGCGGTGGCCGCCGGGGGTGCGGATGGAACCGATCCGGCCGGCGGTCGCCCACCGGGTCACGGTCTTGGGATCGACCCGGAAGAGCGCAGCGACCTCACCGGGGGTGAGGAGCTGCTCCTGACCGTTCTGGCGAGGCTGCTGGGTCGTCGCGGTCACAGGTGACCTCCACGTTGCGAGTAGTGGGTTTTCGGGCATTCCGGTCGCATCCTGGCACCTCGATGGTCAGGTACTCGAACATTTGGGTTTAGGTAAAGGGAAGGTAAGGGACGAAAACGGCGCTTCGGGCGTCCGCGGTGGCTCGGCCGGAAGGCGCCCGGCCGGGCCCGGCTCGTCTTGCTCTACCCTGGATGACGTGCAGGAACAGCAGAAAGCCCCAACCTCGGACCAGGGCGCGCAGCCGAACCTCACGCGCGACATCACGCTCTACACCCTTGCCAGGCTCGGACTGGTGGCCGCAGTCACTGCGCTGCTGGTCCTGGTGCACGTTCCCATGCTGGTCGCGCTCGCGGTGGCCGTCGTGGTGGCGATGCCGTTGTCGCTGCTCGTCTTCGGCGGCCTGCGTCGCAAGGTCGCCGCCGGGATGGCCGAACGCGGGGCGCGCCGCGCCGAACTCCGCGCCCAGCTGCGCGGCGAGCGAACCGCGGACGTGCAGTGATCGACAACTTCGACATCGACCGCTCCTGCGCCCGGACCCGCGGCTGGACCAGCGAAGCCGTGCGGATCATCGAGGCCGACGCGAACCGCAGCGCGGACACCCACCTGTTGCGCTTTCCGCTGCCCGCGGAGTGGGGCATCGATCTCTACCTCAAGGACGAGTCAACACATCCGACTGGTTCGCTCAAGCACCGGCTGGCCCGATCGCTGTTCCTGTACGCGATCTGCAACGGCTGGGTGACTGAGAACACACCGGTGATCGAGGCTTCGTCGGGATCCACGGCGGTGTCCGAGGCCTACTTCGCGCGCCTGCTCGGGCTGCCGTTCATCGCGGTGATGCCCAGGTCCACCAGCCGCGAGAAGGTGTCGCTCATCGAGTGGCACGGCGGTCGCTGCCACTTCGTGGACGAGCCGGGCGCGATCTATGACGAGTCCCGCCGGCTGGCCGCCGAGCTCGACGGCCACTTCATGGACCAGTTCACGCACGCCGAGCGGGCCACCGACTGGCGCGGCAACAACAACATCGCCGAATCGATCTTCGAGCAGCTCGCGCTCGAACCGCACGCCGAGCCGGCGTGGGTGGTGGTCGGTGCGGGCACCGGCGGTACCAGCGCGACGATCGGGCGCTACCTGCGCTACCGCCTGCACAACACGAGGCTGGCCGTCGTGGATCCGGGGAACTCGGTGTTCTTCGACGCCTGGCGGGACGGCGACCCGAACCGCACCAGCGACTCCGGTTCGCTGATCGAAGGCATCGGGCGGCCGCGGGTGGAGCCCTCGTTCGTCGGCCAGGCGATCGACCGGATGATCAAGGTGCCGGACGCGGCGTCGATCGCCACGATCCGCTGGGTCGAGAAGGTGCTGGGACGGCGCGTGGGCGGCTCCACCGGAACCAACCTGTGGGGCGTCTTCGTCCTGGTTTCGGAGCTGATCCAGCAGGGGCGCAGCGGCAGCATCGTGACGCTGCTCTGCGACGGCGGTGAGCGCTACACGCACACCTACTACGACGACGCCTGGGTCGCCGAGCGAGGCCTGGACTTGACCGCGCCGACCGCGGTGCTGGACCGCTTCCACGCCACCGGCGAGTTCCGGGCAGACTGAACGCGGGAGCCCGCGCAGGAAGGTTGGTGTGTCGGTGAGGCGTTGGGGTTGGCTGTCCGCAGTCGCGTTGCTCGGCGTGGTGGCCGGTTGCACGTCGGGAGAGCAGGCGCCGCCGACCTCCGAACCGCCGACGCCGACCACTTCGACGGAGGAGTCCGCGACGGAGTCTGCGAGCCCGTCGATCACCCGGAAAGTGCCTCCGGAACAGCAGAAACGGCTCGCTGATCTGCCCGCCGACCAGCTCTGCGGCCTGGTCGAGCGGGAGGACCTGAGCGCCCTGGCGTTTCCGGTGGAACGCGGGGAGTTCCGGGAGATCGGCTTCGATCCGCCCGTGCGCGGCTGCACCTTCCAGGCCAGTTCGGGCGGGCGTTCCGTGCTGATCGGCGCCCAGCCCGAGGGCTTCGCGACGCTCGGCCGCGACGAGGTCCAGCTGGGTTCCGTTCGCGGTACCCGGACGATGCGCGCGAGCGACTGCACCGTGTTCGCCGGTGTGGCGGGCGCGACGCTGCAGGTCTCGGTGACGGCCGGCGAAGCGAGCACCGATCAGTGCGAGAAGGCCGAGCTCGTCGCGGAGTACGTGCTCGCGGCCGTCGTGGTGTGACCGGTTCCCTGAGCCCTGGCCGGTGCGGTTGAAGCGAACGGCCTGTCCACCTCGTCTATCGAGGCGAACAGGCCGTTCGCACCACATCAGCCGGTGTGGGAACGAGTTCCCGGACGACAGTCCACGTCAGCCGATGGCGACGGCGACGCCGGTGAGGATCGCCCACGCCAGCATGGCGAAGCCCGTGTCGCGCAGCGCTGGGATCAGGGCGCGTCCCTGAGAGCCGCCTGCCACCGCGCGCAACGGCACGATCAGCAGCGGCAAGGCGAGGAAGCCGAGCAACGCCCAGGAGTTCCGCAGCCCGATCAGGACCGTGATCAGGAACGGGACGAGCGTCAGCGCGACGTAGAGCGTGCGGGTGTCACGATCGCCGAGCAGCACCGCGAGGGTGCGCTTGCCGGTGACGCGGTCGGACGGGATGTCGCGGAGGTTGTTGGCCACCAGGACCGCGCTGGACAGCGATCCGATGCCCACCGCCGCGCCGATGCCGGAGCCCGAGATCGCGTCGGCCTGCACGTACATCGTGCCCAGCACCGCGACCAGGCCGAAGAAGACGAACACGGCGAGCTCGCCGAGACCCGCGTAGCCGTAAGGGCGTTTGCCGCCGGTGTAGTACCAGGCCCCGGCGATGCAGAGCGCGCCGACGGCCAACAGCCACCAATGTCCACTTAGGATGACAACGCCGAGACCGGCGACGGCCGCGAGCCCGAAGCAGGTCCAGGCCGCCGCACGCACCGCGCTCGGCCTCGCCGAACCCGAACCGACCAGCCGGAACGGGCCGACCCGGTCGTCGTCGGTGCCGCGGATGCCGTCGGAGTAGTCGTTGGCGAAGTTGACCCCGATGATCAGCAGCATGGAGACGAGCAGCGCCAGGACCGCGGTCACGGGGTCGAACCCGTCGATCCCCGCCGCCGCGCCGGTGCCGGCGAGCACTGGTGCGATCGCATTCGGGAAAGTGCGGATGCGAGCGCCTTCGATCCATTGAGCGACAGTCGCCATGTGAGTCATCTTCGCGCACCCGCGAGGACCGTCGGCGAGAGCCTCCCCGGATTCAGGAAACGAGCAGCGTCGCCAACGCGCGCCGATCCGGCTTCCCAGGCCCGCGCAGCGGCAGCTCCGGGAGGAAGGCGATGCGCTTCGGTGCGGCAGCCGCGCCGAGCCGCTCGCGCACCGTGGCCCGGAGCGCGTCCTCGGCAGGCGGGGCGGCCGGATCCGCGGGCACGACGGCGGCGACCACTGCCTGCCCCCACTCCTGATCGGGCACGCCGAGTACGCACGCCTCGCGGACCCCTGGCTGTTCCGTGAGGACCCGCTCGACCGGCAGCGGCGCCACGTTGACCCCGCCGCTGATGATCATGTCATCGGCGCGGCCCAGGACTTCCAGCCGGTCGTCCCGCCACCGGCCCAGGTCGCCGGTGCGGAACCAGCCGTCGGCGAACGCCGGCGCATCGGGCTGATGCCGGTATCCCCTGGCCAGCATCGGTCCGGCCAGCAGGATCGGCCCGGTCGCCCCGTCGACGTGGACCTCCGCGACGTCCAGCGGTCGTCCGTCGTAGACGCAGCCGCCAGAGGTCTCGCTCATCCCGTACGTCGTGGTGACCCGCACACCGGAGTCCTGGGCCCGGCGCAGCAAGGCCGGTGGTGTGGCGGCGCCGCCGAGCAGCACCGCGTCGAATTTCCGCAGCGTGGCAAGGCCATCCCCGCCCGCGTCGAGCAGCCGGGACAGCTGCGTTGGTACCAGGGCCGTGTAGTGCGGGCCATCTGCGGCGAGCACCTGCCGGGCCGCTGCCGCGAACCCGTCGGGGCGGAACCCGGCAGAGGTGTCGACGGCGTGCGGGCTGGTGCCCGCCAGCAGTGCCCGCACCAGGACCTGGATGCCCGCGACGTGGTGAGCGGGCATCGCCAGCAGCCAGTTGCCGGGGCCGCCGAGGCGGCGGTGGGTGGCTTCGGCGGAAGCGCGCAGCGCCGACGCCGGGAGCAGCACGCCCTTCGGTGTGCCGGTGGAGCCGGAGGTGGCTATGACCAGCGCCGTCGGGTCGTCGGGGTGGTCCTCGGCGGTGGTCAGCGGTGCGCCGTCGGCGAGGGCGGCGACGAGTCGGCGGGACTCCGCCGCGTCTCCGGCGGCGATCGGCAGCAGGGCCGGCCCGTCACCGTGCAGTGCCCGCGTCAGAGCAGGTAGCACGGCCAATGCCCCGGATCCGGGTGGCACGGGAAGCGGCTGCAGGTCGCGGGCGTTCGGCATCTGCCCATTGTCGGGGAGCACCGGCCTCGGGGACCGCGCGGCCGCGGCGAGAACTTCGACACTCGATCACCTGTTCTAGCGATCAAGTGTTCGAATTCCTGGCCGATGAAATTGGTACGCGCTTGGAAGGAGTCGAGGAAATGATGGTTCTGATCGTGCTGGTGTGCCCGGCCGACCTGCTGGTGGACCTCTTCGGCCGATCGCCTGCGGGCGATGGCGGACGAGACCGGTCCCGCGCCGGAGCAAGCGGTGCGGGCCCGCCCGGAACCGGTCCCGGCGGCTCAGAAGTACCAGGGGAAGGCGGACCAGTCCGGGGTCCGCTTCTGCAGGAAGGAGTCGCGCCCCTCGACGGCCTCGTCGGTCATGTAGGCGAGGCGGGTGGTCTCGCCGGCGAACAGCTGCTGGCCGACCAGCCCGTCGTCGATGGCGTTGAACGCGTACTTGAGCATGCGCTGCGCGGTCGGGGACTTGCCGTTGATCTCGCGGGACCACTGCAGCGCGGTGGCCTCCAGCTCGTCGTGCGGGACGACCGCATTGACCATGCCCATCTGGTGCGCCTGTTCGGCCGTGTAGGGCCGCCCCAGGAAGAAGATCTCGCGGGCGAACTTCTGGCCGACCTGGCGGGCGAGGTAGGCGGAGCCGAAGCCGCCGTCGAAGCTGCCGACGTCGGCGTCGGTCTGCTTGAAGCGGGCGTGCTCGGCGCTGGCGAGCGTGAGATCGCACACGACGTGCAGGCTGTGCCCGCCGCCGGCGGCCCAGCCCGGCACGACCGCGATGACGATCTTCGGCATGAACCGGATCAGCCGCTGCACCTCGAGGATGTGCAGCCGTCCGGCGCGGGCCGGGTCGACCGTGTCGGAGGTCTCGCCGTCGGCGTACTGGTACCCGGAACGGCCGCGGATCCGCTGATCGCCACCGGAGCAGAAGGACCAGCCGCCGTCCTTGGTGGACGGGCCGTTGCCGGTGATCAGCACGCAGCCGACGTCGCTGGTCATGCGCGCGTGGTCCAGGGCGCGGTACAGCTCGTCGACGGTGTGCGGGCGGAAGGCGTTACGGACGTCCGGGCGGTCGAACGCGATGCGCACGGTGCCTTTCCCGGGGCCGTCCTCGACGCAGCGGTGGTACGTGATGTCGGTGAAGTCGAAGCCCGCCACGGGCTCCCACAAAGCCGGATCGAACAGCTCAGAGACACGGGGATTCTGCACACCTGGGACAATAGGCGCAGCAGGCGTTCAGCGCGGGGGCCTCCCCGCAGCTGCCCGGCGCTTGCGCGAACGAGGGCGAGAGGGACCATGGCCCCCTCGGCCGGAGTTCGCAAGCGATGTTCAGAGGTGATCGGTTGAATCCGTCCACGGCCCAGGCTGAGGTCATCGTCGACGAGCTCGTCCGCAACGGGGTGCGGCAGGTGGTGCTCTCCCCGGGGTCCCGCAACGCACCTCTGTCTTACGCACTGTACCGAGCCGCGCACGCAGAGCGGTTACGGCTGCACGTTCGCATCGACGAGCGCAGCGCGGGTTTTCTCGCGTTAGGGCTGGCGTCGCGGACGCAGTCGCCGGTCGTGGTGGTCTGCACGTCCGGTACCGCGGCGACGAATCTGCATCCGGCGGTCAGTGAGGCATACCACTCGGGCGTCCCGCTGATCGTGCTGACCGCGGACCGCCCGCCGGAGCTGCGCGCGGCCGGTGCCAACCAGACCATCGATCAGCACCGGCTGTTCGGCGCCGAGGTACGGATGTTCGACGAGCTCGCGGTCGCCGAGAGCCGGCCAGGGCAGAACGCGTACTGGCGAAGCCAGATGTGCCGGGCCTGGCACGCCGCGGCCGGCGGCGGGCGAGGCGGCCCGGTGCACCTGAACATCCCGTTCCGGGAGCCACTGGTGCCGGACGGGGACGAGCAGTGGTGCGAGTCGCTGGCCGGCCGCCCGGGCGATGCACGGTGGACGGACGTCTCCGAGCGAGGTCAGGCGCCGAGTGAACTGTCCCGGGTGCATGCGCGGCGCGGACTCGTGCTCGTCGCCGACTGGGGTGCCGAGAAAGCCGGCGAGTGGGGCGATCGGTACGGCTGGCCGGTGTTGGCGGAATCCGGTGGCGTGGGTGTCGGTGGCTCGGCGGCGATCAGCACCGGGATGTGGCTGCTGAACCTGCCCGAGTTCATGCAGGAGCACCGGCCCGAGCAGGTGCTGTGCGTCGGTCGCCCGACGGTTTTCCGGCAGGTCCAGCAATTGCTGGCGGATACCGGCGTGGAGGTGCTGCTCGCGCACGGTGGGGTGGACTGGGCTGCTCCGGCGCACAACTTGCGGGAGGTCGCGGAGACTTTCGGTGCCGCGCCGGGAGATGTCGATCCCGAGTGGCTCACGGCGTGGCAGCACGCCGACCAGAAGGCGTCCGAGGCACTGCACGCCGCACTCGATCTGGAGCGCTGGCCGAGCGGTGCCGCGGTGGCGCGCGAGGTCGTCGATGCGTTGCCGGAACAGGCGCTGTTGGTCCTGGGTTCGTCGAACCCGAGCCGCGACGTCGCTTTGGCCGCGCGGCAGCGGTCCGATGTGGTCGTGCACCGGAACCGGGGTGTGGCCGGCATCGACGGCACGGTGTCGACCGCGATCGGCGCCGCGGTCGCGCACGGCCAACCGGCGTACGCGCTCCTGGGCGACCTGACTTTCCTGCACGACAGCAACGGATTGATGTTGGGGCCGTACGAACAGCGGCCGGACTTGACGATCGTCGTGCTCAACGACGACGGCGGCGGCATCTTCGCCTTGCTGGAACAGGGAAGCCCTGAGCACCGGGAGGCCTTCGAGCGGGTCTTCGCCACGCCGCACGGAACCGACATCGGCAAGCTCTGCGCGGCGCACGGCGTCGACCACGTGCTGGTGCGCGAGCGATCCGAGCTCACCGCTGCCCTGCAGTGGCGGCCGGGCCTGCGCGTCGTCGAGGTGCGGGCGGATCGCACCGCGCTGCGTTCGGTGCACCAGCGCTTGCTGGCCGCAGTCCGCACGGCACTGCTCGGCTGACGACAGGGCTTGTCGGCCAGTCTGCGGGGATACCGTGCGCGGGTGGCTGGTTGCGACCTCTTGGGGCTCTGGCAACGACGCTGGCCGCAGCACCCTCCGCCTGCCCGCGAGTTGAAGCACGCCTAGCCGGATCGTGTGGCGGCGCGGCGCTGTCGATGACCTGCTTCGTTCCGTTGCGGACGACGTCAGCGGAGGGGTCATGATCGCCGATTCGTGCCTGGAGCGGATTCACCACCCCTACGACGGCGGCTCGGACGTCCTGCTGCCCACCACCGCCGAACGTGACGTGCTCCGGCACCATGCGCGCTGGCTTTCCAGCCATCCGGAGGTTTCTGAGCTCGTCGTGAATCGTCGGTGTCCGCGCGACATGTGAAACCTGCGGTGGTCGGTCGTGCGTGCGGGCCCTGGGACATCGCCGCCCCGAGACGGAAGATTCCCGGGCATCTAGCACGGCTGTTCCGGCTGCGCACCGGTGTTCTCACCGCTCGGGATTCGATCTGCCCTGCAATCTGGGCAATCGGCGTCACACGTTCGTCGGGCGAGGCCGGGGCGACCGGTGTCGCTCGAAAGGTGGGTATTTATCCGCAGATCGGGGAGGTCGGTCGGCCGTAGCCGGTGCTCCCGCCGCATTCGTTCGCGGATTTTCGCTGCACTGTGGGAAAAACCTGTGATCCGAAAACATGCCTGGTCGATGAGAGCCTCCTTACTCTCCTAGCGACCATGATGTTCGAGGAGGTGGCAGGTGTTTCGACGACACGGCCTGCGAGCCACGGCGGCGGCGTGCTGCGCAACGGCTCTGCTCGCCACACCGGCGTTGGCCGGCAGTGACGGACCGGGGGTGCCCGGTGCGGGAGACGACTACTTCCCCGGTTACGGCAACGGTGGATACGACGTCTCGCACTACGACATCCAGCTGCGGTACCAGCCCGCGGACGACCATCTGCAGGGCACCACGACGATCGTCGCGAAGCCGACGCAGAACCTGACGGCGTTCAACCTGGACTTCGCGTTGCCCACCAAGTCGGTGCGGGTCAACGGCGCGCCCGCGCAGTTCTCGCAGGACGGCTCGGAGCTGACGGTGACGCCGTCGGAGGCGCTGCCCGAGGGGAGCCTCGCGACCTTCGTCGTCGAGTACGAGGGCGTGCCGTCGACGGTCGAGGTGGATGGCCTGAAGCCGTGGATCCGCACCTCCGACGGTGCGCTCGCGGTCGGGGAGCCGGAGATCGCCGCCTGGTGGTTCCCGAGCAACGACCACCCCAGGGACAAGGCGACCTTCGACGTCTCCGTCGCGGTGCCGGACGGCACCGAGGTGGTGTCCAACGGCGTGAACACCAAGACCGCCAGCCTCGCGGGCTGGACCACCTGGCAGTGGCGCACGACGAAGCCGACCGCCACCTACCTGGCGTTCATCGGCGTCGGGCAGTACGAGATCAGCACCAAGACCGGCGCGTTCGGGCAGCCGCTCGTCACCGCGTACTCCGACAACCTCGGCGAGTTCGCGGGCCCGGCGAAGGCCAGCGTCGAGCGCACCCCGGAGGTCGTGGAGTTCCTCACCGGGCTGCTCGGTGACTACCCGTTCGAGGCGCAGGGTGGCCTGGTCTCCTCGGAGGGGCTGAACTTCGCGCTGGAGAACCAGACCCGGCCGACCTACAGCCACCTGTTCTTCCGGAACGGGGCGAACACCTCGGTGGTCGTGCACGAGAACGCGCACCAGTGGTTCGGCGACTCGGTATCGGTGGACACCTGGCGCAACATCTGGCTGAACGAAGGCTTCGCGTCCTACGCGGAGTGGTTCTGGTCGGAGGCGAAGGGCACCGGTACCGCGCAGGAGCTGTTCGACCACTACTACGCGTCCCACCCGGCCGACGACCCGTTCTGGCAGGTCCTGCCGGGTGAACCCGGCGCGGAGGAAGTGTTCAGCGACGCGGTCTACGACCGGGGCGCGATGACCTTGCAGGCCCTGCGCAACGTGGTCGGTGATGAGGCCCTGCTCGACATCATCCGGACTTGGGTGTCGGAGAAGCGCTACTCCACCGGCACGATCGAGGAGTTCATCGCGCTCGCCGAGCAGCGCTCCGGCAAGCAGCTCGACGAGCTGTTCAACACCTGGTTGTTCACCAAGGGCAGGCCGCCGGTCGGCGAGGCGACGGGCGTGCCGGTGAGCGCGACCCGCGTTGCGGTGGCGCCGCCGAAGGCCGTGGCGGAGATCGACCGCACCCACGCCCTGCTGCACGACCACTGATTCGCTAGCGGACGCCTTCGAGGGCTTCGCGGACCGGGAGCAGCTTCGCTTCCGCTTCCGCGACCTCTTGGTCGGGGTCGGATTCGGGGACGATTCCGCACCCGGCGAACAGGCGGATCCTGCCGCCGCCGCGCTCGGCCTCGGTGCCGGGTGCGGCGGCGGTTTCCACTTGGGCGCAGCGAAGCGCCACGGCGAACTCGCCGTTGCCGCTGCCGTCCAGCCAGCCGACCGGCCCCGCGTAGCGTCCCCGGTCCATCCCTTCCAGCTCGCTGATCGCCCGCACGGCGTCATCGGTCGGGGTTCCTCCGACCGCGGCCGTCGGATGCACCGCGGCGACCATGCGCAGCAGCGTTGCGTCGCCATCGCGGGTGCCGCTGTCGCTGATCTTGCCTTCGACGTTCGTCGCGAGGTGCAGGACATTGCGCAGGCGGAGGACCTCCGGCTCGTTCTGCACCGTGAGGTCGCTGCAGAAGGGGCGGAGGCGAACCGCCAGTGACTCCGCCGCGTAGGCGTGTTCGCTGCGGTTCTTCGCGGAGGACATCAACTCGGCGGCGAGTTGCTCGGTGGTGTGTCCTTCTCGCGGCCAAACCGTGCCGGCCAGCACCTGGGACCGCACCTCGTATCCCTCGCGTTCGAGCAGCAGCTCGGGAGTGGCGCCGACGAGGCCGTCCACGGCGAACGTCCAGCAGGTCGGGTACCGGGCGGCGAGGTTGTTCAGCAGGAACCGGGTGTCGAGCGGCTCGGAGGTGCTGGCCAGGAGGTCGTGGGCGAGCACGATTTTGTCCAGGTCGCCGGTTCGCCGCATGCGGTGCACGGCCTCGGCCACGGCCTGGCGGTAGCCGGTCGCGGACAGCTGCCCGTCGCTGTAGGACACCGTGCCGGGCGGGTGCACGGGCTCGACCGGCGGGTGTTCGGTGGAGCCGTCGCCGATCGTGGTGATCCAGCGCACGCCGTCCCGTTGCCCGATGACGACCTCGGGCACGATCAGCACCGAGTGCCCGGGCTCGTCGGCGAAGGCCAGGCTGGCGAACGCCACCGGACCGCAGCCGGGCAGCCCGACCGAGTCGTCGACCTCGAACTGGTGACAGAGCTCTCGCCACCAGTCGTCGGCCCGGTTGAAGCGGTCGGGACCGGCAACGTCCAGGCGGGCCGCGCAGCCCCAGCCGACGAGCCCGGAGCCGTCGCGGACCCAGCTGAGCACGGAGTCGCTCGGCAGCAGTTCCAGCAGGGGCCGGTCGTATCGGGGGTCGCCCGCTTCGAGCCTTCGGGTTCGCGCCGTCAGCAGCCTGGGTGTAGTCGCCACTCCTGGAGGGTATGCGTCGCTCGCCAACAGGTGGGCGGCACCGAAGGCATGCGCGTGGCCGCCGACGGGGTGCCTACAATCGGTCACCGTGGCGAGCGATGCGGTGGCGCAGAACGCGGCCGACTCGGTGACCGAAACCAGTACGGACGGTGACCAGCCGGTTGCGGTGCCGCCCCGTCGTCGGGGGCGAGCGCGTACGGCGCGAGGCGTGCTGGTGTTCGGCCTACTGCTGACCGTGATGGGGCTGTCCATCGTCGGTGCGTGCTTCATCAACGACCGGACCATCGAGGAGTCCAAGGGCGAAGCGGTGGCCGAGGTGGTGGACACCTCGCTGACCCGGACCGTGGTGCGCTTCAACACCGATGAGGGCCGCGTCTACATCCCGCCGAACGGCGTGCTCTACCCGGCCGACTTGCAGGCCGGGCAGCTGGTCCGGGTCGAGTACGACTCGCGGAACCCGGATCTGGTGCGCGTGGCCGGCCGCAACATGACCCTTTCGCTGCTGCCCGTGTCCAGCTCGCTCGCCGTGCTGTGGGCGGTGCTGCTGCCGGTGTACTGGCTGCTCCGGCGGCCGACCGCGCGATGAGTCCTTGGTCCCTTGTGCCGCTGATCAGGCTTCCCTAATCCGGTCGGGTGGTGTGACACTGGTTTCCCCGCCGTAAGGGGGCTAGCGGCGGATTCGCACGACCGATGTGGACCTGCTCATGGGGGAAGCGGTTCGCACGTGCCGACTGGCCGCCGGCCCGCGTCTGCGAGGTCGCCATGAACACGTCTGAAGTGCAGTCCAGTGCGTCGGATGTGCAGCAGTGGGTGCTCGGCGCACCTTCGATGTCCACTGTGGATCGTTCGGTTCCGGGTGGTGCGTCCGCTCTGGATCTCGCGCAGTACTGCCTGATGCTCGGCGACGATGCGCTGGTCCTGTCGCACCGGTTGTCCGAGTGGGGAGTCCGCGCCCCGGAGCTGGAAGAGGCCGCGGCACTCGGCGCGATCGCGCTCGATCTCCTGGGAGAAGCCAGGATCCTGCTGCACCGCGCGGGTGAGGTCGAAGGCGCAGGGCGGGGCGAGGACAGCCTCGCGTACTTCCGGACCGCAGCGGAGTTCCGCAACGTGCGGTTGGTCGAGATCGACTGCGGGCCGGGGCAGGACGGCGGCTTCTCTGCCACCATCGCGCGGCTGCTGCTGTACACCGCGTGGCGGGTGGCGGTGTTCGAACGGCTGATGCGGAGCCGGGACGCCGTGCTGGCCACCTTGGCCGCACGATCCCTCGCAGGCCTGAGGAGGCACCGCGACCACGCCGCGCAGTGGGTCATCCGCCTCGGCGATGCGAACGCCGCCTCGGCGCGGCGCATGACGGGCGGGTTCCAGCGGGTGTGGCCGATGACCGGCGAGCTGTTCACGCCGCACCCGGTCGAGGCCCGGCTGGCGGATGCCGGCTGCGGGGTCGATCCGGCGGTGGTGCGCGGCGAGGTGAGCGAGGTGCTGGACGAGGTGCTCTCGGTGGCCCGCCTGGAGCGGCCGGACCCGACGGAGTTCGGCGGGTTCGTCCGGCCCGGCGGCCGCGACGGGGAGCACACCGGCGGCATGGAATTCCTGCTCGCCGACATGCAGTACCTGGCCAGATCCGCGGCGCAGCTCTGATCAGGTCCGAGAGCTGCGGCACAGGCGATCAGATTGAGTACTTTCCCCCAAGAACTCCGGGGCCTGGCAGGCGCAAAGTGATCTGGGGGGCGCTCGGGAACTTCGGTCCGGTCGACAACGTCGGACCGGTGACCGCGGGCGGGACACCGGTTCGGATGCCTCTTCGGCGAAGCGGAAGGACACAACTCGACATGGACGGAATCTGGGTGCAGGTGCTGGTCGCCTTGATCGCGGGAGCGTGCGGGGCTGGGGTGATGTCGGCCGTCTTCTGCGCCCGGAGGCGGAGAGCCAAAGCGACCGCCGGATCCGCCGTTGTGCCGCCCGCCACGCAGTCGGTCGCGTCCCCGTCGCCCGTGCCGGACAAGTGGCTGAACGAGGTCCAGCGGTGCGAGCAGGCGGTGCACCGAGCCGCTCGGGCCGTCGACGCGGTGTCCTCGACGCAGGCCCGGCACCAGTTGCAGACGGTGGTCCGGCGGATGGACGCGGAATTGCCGAACGTTCGGGCGCTTTCCGAGCTGGGGCGCGGCCTGGAGGGCAGCGAGTCGCGGGACGACGCCGTGGTGGGCCGGGTGCAGAGCCAGCTCGACGATGCCGCTGCCAGGTTCGGGATGGTCACCGATCACGTGCTGGAGGCGGTCGTGGAACTGGTCGCCGCACCCGATCTCAGCCGGGTCCACGAGCAGGTGTTGGTGCTGCGCGATCAGTTCCCGCTGCTGCGGCCGATGTCGGCGGTGTTCGGTCCGCCCCCGGGTTCGGCTCCCGCCCGCGCGCTGATGACGGCCGCCTGACGATCAGCTCCGTTCGGTGGCCTGCCGCCACCAGTCGTGCACATCGGCGGCGACGCCGGGCGCGGCCACCAGCAGCCCGTCCAGCGGGAGCGCGGTCGTGCTGCCGCGGCGGTCCAGCACGGTGGCGCCGGATTCGGTGGCCAGCGCGAGCGCGCCCGCGACGTCCCACTCCTCGTACGAGTCGAGGACCGCGGCGATCGCGTGGCCGAGCGCGACCTGGGTGATGGCCAGCGCCGGGGAGCCCAGCAGCCGGACCCCGACCTGGGCGCTCGCGGCGTTCGTGATGAACCGGTCCATGCCGCGCCACGGCCCGTTCTTGGTCAGCTCCGTGCACACGATGCCGCCGCGCGCTTCGCCTTGCACGGGCAGCCGAACCGGGGTGCCGTTGGCGCGCATGCCGCGGCCGCGGGCCGCGGCGTAGATCTGCGTGCGGTACGGATCGGCGACCACCCCGACGACCGGCCCGTGCTCGTCGAGCATGGCCAGGCTGTAGGCGCACCAGGGCAGGCCCGCCACGTAGTTGGCGGTGCCGTCGACCGGGTCGACCGACCAGCGGAACCGCGCGGAACCGGCGCGAGCGGCCCAGTGCTCTGCGACGGTGGTGGGCGCAGCGTCGAATTCTTCGCCGAACACCGGGATTCCGGGGAACTCGTCGGCGAGGATCCGGCGGGTGTGCCGTTCGAGGGTGCGACCGGTGTCGGTGACCCAGTCGAACGGTGATTCGGTGGGCTCGGGGCGCGCTCCCCGGCCCGCGGTCGCGATGATCACGTCTGCGGCATCGTTCGCGAGTCGGCCGGCGACTTCGAACGCCCGCGAAACCAGGGCGGGGTCGATCTGCGCGGGCGGGGAGGGCAGGACCGTCATGCCGTCCCAGGCTCCGTGCGGTGGGTGACCGGAGTGCAACACTCAGGTGACCGGTTGTGGAGTTACAGGTCACGATTGCGAGTTGCCGCACGCGGCGAGTGGTCCGGTCGGCGAGTTGGCGTGCTCTTCGGTTGGCGTTGGCGGTGCTGTCACGTTGCGGTCGACTGTTCGCCGGTCCGAGCCGTCACGGTGTGCCGCGTGCGCATAGCGATCGTGACCGAGAGCTTCCTGCCGCAAATCAACGGGGTGACTAATTCCGTGCTACGAGTGCTGGAGCACTTGCGGCGACGGGGTGATGCGGCGCTGGTGATCGCGCCGGGAGCGGGCCCGGAGGAGTACGCGGGTTTCCCGGTGATCCGGCTGCCCGCGATGGACCTGCCGCTGGTCTCATCGTTGCCGATCGGCTTCCCGACGCGCCGGTTGCTGCGCGGGTTGCAGGAATTCCGCCCGGATGTCGTGCATCTGGCGTCGCCGTTCATCGTCGGGGCGCGCGGCCTGGCCGCTGCCAGGCGGATCGGCGTCCCGACCGTTGCCGTCTACCAGACCGACGTCGCGGGCTTCGCCGAGTCGTACGGCCTGGGCCTGACCGCCCGCGCCGCGTGGCGCTGGATCCGCCGCCTGCACGGTGCCGCCGACCGGACGTTGGCCCCGTCGACGTGGGCCGTGGAAACGTTGCGGGAGCACGGAGTTCCGCGCGTTCACCGGTGGGGGCGGGGCGTGGACACCGAGCGGTTCTCGCCGCACCGCCGGGATCAGGATCTGCACCGCGAGTTGGCGCCGAACGGCGAGCTGCTCGTCGGGTACGTCGGGCGGTTGGCGCCGGAGAAGCGCATCGAGCGTTTGGCGGCGCTGGGCGAGATGCCGGGCGTGCGGCTCGTCGTCGTGGGTGACGGTCCGGAACGCCAGAACCTCGGTGCGGCGCTGCCGGGTGCGGCTTTCCTCGGGCAGCGGACCGGCGACGAGCTGGCACGGATCTACGCGAGTCTGGATGTTTTCGTGCACACCGGGCCGCACGAGACGTTCTGCCAGGCGGTGCAGGAGGCGATGGCTTCAGGCGTGCCGGTCGTCGCCCCGGATGTCGGCGGGCCCCGGGATCTCGTCGACCACGGCCGCACGGGTTATCTGCTGCCGGCCGACGATCCTGCTGTGCACGCGGAGGCGCTGCGCGCCGCCGTCGCGGAGTTGCGCGACCCGGAGCTGCGGGCGAGGTTCGGCGAGGCAGCGCGTGTCGCCGTCGCTGGGCGTACTTGGCCCGCGCTGTGCCAGCAGCTGATCGGGCACTACTCCGAGGTCGCGACGCGCGTGGAGCCCTTGGCCGCCTGACGGGCTCAATCGCCGGCGAACCCATCGCGCCCGGTGCAATAAATCCGTTGCGCCACAACACTTCTCCCGTTCATCATGAGTGGCGTGATCTCCGTTCGTCAGGTGGTCGAGGGCGAGCTGGCCGCCTTGCGGGAGGTGCGGCTGCGCGCGCTCGCGGCGGATCCCGCCGCATTCGGTTCCACTTTGGACGGTGAGCGGGCGCGGCCGATGGCGTTCTGGCGGGAGCGGCTCGACCGCGGCCCGTGGTTCGTGGCTTGGGCTGGGCAGGAGGCCGTGGGTGTCGTCTCGGCGGTGCCGACGAAGACCTGGGCGGAGTACCGGCTCGAGGCGATGTGGGTCGACCGGGCGTGGCGGGGCGAGGGCGTCGCGGAAGTCCTGGTCGATGCGGTCTTGGCGTGGTCGCGGAGCAGGGGTGCGGCCTCCGTGGCGTTGTGGGTCTTCGACGGGAACTCGGCTGCCCGGCGCTTCTACGAGCGCATCGGATTCAGTCCGGCGGGGCGGCGGGAGCCGCACCCTCAGAAGGCAGGGCAGTTCGGGGAGCGCCTGCGAATCGAGTTGCGGTCCGGTTCCTGAGCGTGGCCAGGCATCGAGGGAAGGGAGGTGGAATAGGAATTCCGCAATGCGGACTTGATGGGCGTGCTGGTGATCTCGCTGATCCCGCCACGTACTCTTCGGGTGTGTCTCGGGCCGGTTTGGACAAGAAGCCTCACGAGGTCGCCGCGATGTTCGACGGCGTCGCGCGCAGGTATGACCTGACCAACACGGTGCTGTCCTTCGGTCAGGACCGGCGCTGGCGGGAAGTGACCCGGCGGGCTCTGGCTCCGAAGCCGGGCGAGCGGGTGCTCGACCTGGCGGCGGGCAGCGGCGTGTCGACGGTGGAGTTCGCCCGTTCCGGCGCGTGGTGCGTGGCCGCGGACTTCTCGCTGGGCATGCTGTCGGTCGGCCGGGATCGAGGCGTGCCGATGGTCGCGGCGGACGCGCTCCGGCTGCCGTTCGCCGACGAATCCTTCGACGCCGCGACGATCTCGTTCGGGCTGCGGAACCTGGTCGACACGGCCGCCGGGCTGCGGGAGATGCTGCGGGTGGTTCGTCCCGGCGGTCGGCTGGTGGTGTGCGAGTTCTCGACGCCCACCTGGCAGCCGTTCCGGACGATCTACATGAACTACCTGATGCGGGCCCTGCCGCCGATCGCCCGAGCGGTGTCGTCCAACCCGGACGCCTACGTCTACCTCGCGGAGTCCATCCGCGAGTGGCCGGACCAGCGCGCGCTGGCGGAGCTGATCGCCGAGAGCGGCTGGAGCGGCGTGCAGTGGCGCAACCTCACCAGCGGCGTCGTCGCCGTCCACCGCGCGGTCAAGCCCTCCTGATCCCTCGTGGCTTCAGAGCCAGATCGTCTCCGGCGCCGCGGCCTCGGCTGAGTGCTGGGCCTGGCCGATCGCGGTCATGAACGCTTCCGATGCCGCGGCGAGCGGGCGGTGCGGGTCGCGGACCACTGCGATGCGGCGGCGGACTTCGGGGTCGCCGAGCGCCCGGTGTTCGAGCCCGGCGAACTGGACCAGCGGCAGCACCAGCCCGGGCATCACCGCCACGCCGAGGCCGGCCGCGACCAGCCCCGCGACGGTGGTGATGTTCCGCGATTCCAGCACGACGTCCGGGCGCACCCGCGCAGCGGCGAAGGCGCGTTCGGCGTGCTGCCGGATGCTGCTGGTCGGGTCGAAGGCGATGTGCGGCTGGCCGGCGAGGTCCGCCCAGTCGAGCCGCCGGTGTTCGGAAAACCGGTGCGACGGCGGGAAAACGCAGCAGAACCGGTCGGTCGCGATCGGCCGGACCTGCAGGTCCGGCAGCGGTTCGGGCACCACCGTGACGGCCAGGTCGACCGTGCCGCTGCGGACCCGCTGCAGCACCTCGTCCGACATGCCGTCCTCAATGGACAGTTCGACCTCGGGGTGCGCAGCCCGGTAGGCGGAGGCCACGGGCGGCAGCAGGATCGCCGCCAGCGACGGCAGCGCCGCTATCCGCACCCGGCCGCGGCTGCCGGCCAGGAACCCCTCGAAGTGGTTGATCCCGGCATCGAAGGCTTCGACCACGCGCCGCGCCACCCGGCAGAACTCGCTGCCCTCCGGCGTGATGACCAGGTTCCGCGTGGTGCGCTCGAACAGCGTGATGCCGAGCTTGCGCTCCACTTCGCGGACGGTGCGGCTCATCGACGACTGCGCCAGGTGGAGCTGCTCGCCGGCGAGCGTGAAGCTGCCGGCGTCGTGCACGGCGAGCACCAGCCGGAGCTGCTGAAGCGTCAGATCCATGCTCACGACGCATTAATCTATCAGCAACTCTTGCTTGACGTGCATGAGCGACGCGGATCACAGTACGTCCGTCCGGCAACGGAGGTGCTGCATGCTCGCCGCGAGTGGGTTCCTGACCATCGGGGTCTTCCTGGCCCTGGTGCTGTCCCGACGCGTTTCGGTGCTCTTCGCACTGACCCTGGTGCCCATCGCCGCCGCGGTGGCGAGCGGCTTCGGCGGCCGGCTCGGCTCGCTGATCGCCGACGGCCTGATCACCGTCGCGCCGGTGGCCATCATGATCACGTTCGCGGTGCTCTACTTCAGCCTGATGGTCGACGCCGGGCTGTTCGACCCGGCGGTGACCCGCATCCTGCGCTGGGCCAAGGGCGATCCGCTGAAGATCACGCTGGGCACCGCGCTGCTCACGCTGCTCGTCGCGCTCGACGGCGACGGCGCGTCGACGTTCCTCATCGCGGTGTCCGCGCTGCTGCCGATCTACCAGCGGTTGGGCATGCGGCGCATCGTGCTGGCGGGCGTGATCTGCCTGGCCGCGGGCGTGATGAACATGGTGCCGTGGGGCGGCCCCACGGCCCGTGCGATGGCCGCGCTGAAGCTGGACAGCAGCCAGCTGTTCCTCCCGGTGCTCCCTGCGATGCTGGCCGGAATCCTCTGGGTGCTGCTGGCGGCCTACCTGATCGGCCGCGCGGAGCGGAAGCGGCTCGGCGTCATCGAGGTGGCGGTCGCGGACCGCGCCCGTCCGACCGGGACCGACCGGGTGCGGTACTGGACCAACGCGGCCCTGACGCTGGTGCTCGTCGTGTGCCTGCTCGCCCAGCTCGCGGACCTGGAAGTGCTCTTCCTGCTGGCCTTCCTGGCGGCGCTGCTGATCAACCGGCCGTCCTGGCAGGGCCAGCAAGAACTGCTGACCAAGCACGCGTACAACGTGGTGCTGGTCGTCGCGGTGATCTTCGCCGCCGGAGTGTTCACCGGGATCATGACCGGCACCGGGATGATCAAGGCGATGGCCGAGAGCCTGGTGTCGGTCGTCCCGGACTCCGCCGCCGGGCTGCTGCCGGTGGCGACCGCGATCACCAGCATGCCGTTCAGCCTGGTGTTCACCCCGGACGCGTACTACTACGGCGTGGTCCCGGTGCTCGCCGAGACCACCGCGGCGCTCGGCGGCGATCCGGCCGCCATCGGGCGGGCCGCGATCCTCGGCCAGATGACCACCGGTTTCCCGCTCAGCCCGCTGACCGCCTCGACGTTCATCCTGCTCGGGATGAGCAAGGTCGACCTCGGCGACCACCAGCGGTTCATCTTCAAGTGGGCGTTCGGCACGACGCTGGTGATGACCGCAGTCGCGCTGGTCACGGGGGTGCTGTGATGCGCATCGGCAGCGGAGCCGGGTTCGCCGGCGACCGGATCGGACCGGCGGTGGACCTCGCAGCGCGAGCCCGCCTGGACGACCTGGTCCTGGAATGCCTGGCAGAACGCACCATCGCGCTCGGCCAGCAGCGGAAGCTGCGCGACCCGGCGGTCGGCTACGACCCGCGGTTGCGTGCGCGCTTCGAGCGGCTGCTGCCGGTCGCCGTCGAGCACGGCGTGCGGGTGGTGACGAACATGGGCGCGGCGAATCCCTCGGCGGCGGGCGAGGTCACCCGTGACCTGCTGGTGGACCTGGGCGTGCGCGGCAAGATCGCAGTGGTCACCGGGGACGACGTGCTGGACCGGCTCGACCTGCGGCTTCCGGCGCTGGAGGACGGGGTCCCGCTCGCCGACCACGGCGCGGTCGTCTCCGCGAACGCCTACCTGGGCGCGGACGCGCTGCTTCCGGCGCTGGACACCGGGGCGAACGTGGTGCTGACCGGTCGGGTCGCGGATCCGTCGCTGTTCGTCGCGCCGCTTGCGCACCGGCTGGGCTGGGAGCTCGACGACTGGCCGCGGATCGCGGCCGGGACGCTCGTCGGGCACGTCCTGGAGTGCGCGGGGCAGGTGACCGGCGGCTACTTCGCCGACCCCGGGGTGAAGGACGTGCCGGGCCTGGCGGAGCTGGGGTTCCCGTTCGCGGAAGTGGCATCGGACGGCACTGCGACCATCGGCAAGCTCGCGGGCACCGGAGGCGTCGTCTCCACGGCGACGGTGCGCGAGCAGCTGCTCTACGAGGTGACCGACCCGACCGGCTACCGCACTCCCGACGTGGTGTTGGACTTCCGCCCGGTGCACGCGGAGGAGACCGGCGCCGACCGGGTCCGGATCAGCGGCGCCGCCGGTCAGGCCCGCCCTGCCGAGTTGAAGGTGAGCGTCGGCTATCGCGCCGGGTACCGGGCGGAGTGCGGCATCAGCTACGCCGGGCCGAACGCCGCCGGCCGGGCACGGTTGGCAGCGGATGTGGTCACCACCAGGCTGCGCGGCACGGGACTGGGCATCAGGGCGGAAGTTCTCGGCGCGCTCAGGGACTCGGGCGAGCCGACGGATGAGTGCCGCCTGCGGGTGGCGGCGATGGCGCCGGATCCGACGGCGGCCGAGGTCGTGTGCCACGAGGTCGAAGCGCTCTACACGAACGGGCCGGCGGGCGGCGGCGGTGTTCGCGCCGATGTCCGCGAGGTGATCGGCATCGTGTCGGCGCTCATTCCCCGATCGGACGTCGAGACGCGGGTGACGGTGCTGGAGGCAGACGATGCTGCTGCATGAAATCGCCCATTGCCGGGCGGGCGACAAGGGGGATACCTCGACGCTGTCGCTGTTCCCCTATCGCGACGACGACTTCTCCTTCTTGGTCCGGGAGGTCACGGCGGAGCGGGTCCGGGAGCACCTCGCCGGTCACATCCGGGGTGAGGTGCTGCGCTACGAACTCCCGAACCTGTGCGGGCTGCAGTTCACCTGCCGCCAAGCGCTCGACGGCGGGGTGACTACATCGCTGGCCCTCGACACCCACGGAAAGTCCCTGAGTTCCCGTCTCCTGTCGCTGGTCCTCTGAGAAGGCGCATCTGGAGTGGCGACAAGCCCGTTTTCGCAGACGAACGGCCTGTCGATGAGCCTCCAAGACGTTTAAAGGGGGGTGGTTGCAAGGGGGGTTTCGGGGGTGTGTAAATTTATCCAAGTCAGAGCGACACGGGCCGGGAAAACCGGGCCGAGCCTGACGCGGGGTCGCGAACCAAGCTCCCACGACTGAGTGGTAGAGTGGGCGAGCCCGAAAGGCAAGACTTGATAAAGCGAAACGCTTACGCGTGTTGATAACTGAAGAGCCAAGTGGTCCCGAAAGATAACGAATTGGGTCGGTTGAGAAAGCGAACCCCCCGGTTTGACACGGGAAATCACGATGCTCTACAGTGGTAAACACGAAAGCGAAAACGAGGAAATGCTCCCCGGAGCTTCGATCCCTGGTTTAGGGGTTGGGTGATGGTGTGGGTGTGTTCTTTGAGAACTCAACAGCGGACTGTTTTGGTTAGTG